>PLBM01000137.1 GCA_003134515.1 Acidimicrobiaceae bacterium
CCGACGGGGTCGGGCAAGACGCTCATCGCCAATTACGCCATTGGTCGTGAACTCGAACGCGAACAGCGAACGTTTTACACGACGCCGCTGAAGGCACTCTCCAACCAGAAGTACCACGAACTAGGCGCGTTGTATGGCCAAACTCGAGTCGGGCTACTCACGGGCGACGTCTCGATCAATCGTGGCGCGCCGATTGTCGTGATGACGACCGAAGTCCTACGCAACATGTTGCTCACCGACTCCGATCAGTTGACCTCACTAGGACTCGTAGTGCTCGACGAAGTCCACTATCTCCAAGACCCGTTTCGCGGCGGTGTTTGGGAAGAGGTGTTGATATTGACACCGTCCGCCGTGCGCTTTGTGGCGCTTTCGGCGACTATAGGAAATGCCGAGTTTCTAGGTGAGTGGTTCAAGCAGGTGCGGGGCCCCACGACCATTGTGGTCGAAAAGACTCGTCCGATCCAGCTTCACAATCACGTGGCAATCATCAAACGGGGACAACCGACGGTCGATATCATCGATCTGCTCGATGGGCCTCGGCTCTCGGACGAGGCGCGCCGCATCGACAATTTGATGAAGGCGACGAGACGATTCCGTCTCGGACCAAAGTGGCAGGGCCCGAAATCCAGTGGGCCGCCGCCGCCCTTTCGCGCGCCGCGCCGCTCCGAGTTAATGCAGGCTCTCGAACGGGACGATCTCTTGCCGGTCATCGTGTTCATCTTCTCTCGTGCTGCCTGCGATGACGCGGTGCACCAACTGCGACGTGACGGGCTACTCTTCACCACACCCGAAGCACGTCGCGAGATCGAAAGCATCGCCGAGTCGCGGCTCGTGGACTTTTCGAACGAGGATCTTCAAGCCCTGGAGTACGCAGACTTTGTCGACGCGTTGCGAAGAGGAATCACAATGCACCACGCCGGAATGGTGCCGGCGTTTCGCGAGATCGTCGAGACGTGCTTCGAGCGCAATCTGTTGGCCGTCGTATTCGCTACGGAAACGCTGGCCCTCGGAGTCAACATGCCCGCTCGCTCGGTTGCCCTCGAGCGCTTCACCAAATACTCCGACGCCGGCCGTCAGTTCCTCACGAGTGCCGAGTACGCCCAAATGACCGGACGGGCCGGTCGGCGAGGCCTCGACGACGAGGGTCACGCTCTGGTGTGCTTCTCAACCGATCTTTCGCTTCACGACGTCGGCCGAATCGCGCTGGCGCCGCCGGCCGACCTTCACTCATCGTTTCGCCCCACGTACAACTTCACCGCGAACCTGATCAATCACTTCGACTACGACACCGCCCTTGAGGTGGTCCAGCGCTCCTTTGCCCAGTTTGAGAACGATCGACGCCCTTCGACTAAGAAGCGTTCACTCACCGATCAGATGGTGGCGCGCCACCGGGTATTGGAAGAGCTTGGCTACGCCGACGGATGGCAGTTGAACGCGCCGGGCCAACTCCTTCGATCGATCTACCACGAGTGTGACCTCCTTGTGGCCGAGTCGATTAGCGCGGGCGTCTTTGAAGATCTCGACCCGGCGCAGTTGGCGGGCCTTCTCTCGTGTTTCGTTTTCGAATCCAGACGGTCCTCGCGGGTCACCAACGTCGCTCGCCGAGTGTCAACGAAGAAAAAGCGTGTCCATCACGACCGACTCGGCCACGAGCGGCGCGCCAGTATCGGCGAACGCCTGAGCGAGATCTCGGTCCTCGCGGCCACGATTCGTGAAGTGGAAGAGCGCTACCACGTACCTCACTTCAAAGAGCCAGACGGGCACTTCGCGACGATTATCGCGGCCTGGGCGAGAGGCGTCACGCTGAGCACCGTACTGGATATCGCCGACGCCGAAATTGGTCAGACGTCGCCCGGAGATTTCGTTAGGAACGCTAAGCAGGTCGCTGATCTATGCGAGCAGTTGGCCCGAATGCGCCACCTCACCCAGGTCGCCGACGTCGCCCTCGAGGCGCGCGACGCGGTATTACGCAGTGTGGTCGCGGGCTCGTCCAGCGTCCACCCACGCGACTAGTTTCGCCTCTAATCTCGTAACTCCATGCATCCCTACGTTGCCGAAGAGTTCACCGACCTCGAGATTGCGGTGCTGCGCCGCTACTTCACGAACCTCGAAGGACCGGTCTTTGCCCTGGTCAACTTGCCCGAGGTCGTCAAGGGCGCCCTCTTTGCTCGCTACTCGCGCTCTTCGAAGAGTTTGCGCCGACTCTTTCTCGACGAGTTCGTCGGTGACCTGGAACTGGCCGGCGACGTCTCCATCGACGCGACCGTGGGACTCGCTCGCGCCGATGATCTCTATCAGAAGATCTTTGTCGAGTACGGCGATGACTCCGTGGCGCAACTCGGAGGCGTGCACTTGGCCTGTGAGCAGGCGAGCAACATTCTGACCAAGGTCATCGAGCGCGGGCGACTGATGAGTTACCTCGAACAGTCGACACGCTATCTGGCCTACGACCGGCGACTCAGCAACGGTCGCTACCGGTTCTATCGAGACAATGATCTGCTCGACTCGCGATTTGGCGCTCGCTACATCGGCGAAATGGATCGAATGTTCGACACCTATCGCGAGCTGCTGCCGGTACTGACCGACTGGCTAGCTGTCAAATTTCCCAAGACGGCCGCCGACACCGACTTCGTCTATCGCCAGGCCATCCGGGCCAAGGCGCTCGATAGCCTTCGCGGCTTGTTACCCGCGAGTGCCCTATCAAACCTGGGCATCTATGCGTCGGGCCAAGCGTACGAGGCGCTGTTGTTGCGAATGCGCGCTCATCCGCTTCCCGAAGTGCGCGACTACGCCCAGATGATGCTCGATGAACTGATGAAGGTTATCCCTTCATTCCTAAAACGTCTCGAGGTACCCGAAAGGGGAGTGGCCTGGACCAACTATCTGGCCACTACTCGCAGTGCCACGCGCGCGCTGTTGGAGGAGACGAGTGAGGTATTCAAATCCGAAGAACCTGGGGAGTACGTGCGTCTCGTTGGTTTTGATCCTCACGGCGAAGATCGGATCCTTGAGGCCATCGTTTTTGCCAGCTCCTCTTTGTCGCACGAGCAGGCGGTCTTACACGTGGCGGCCTTGAGTCTCGAGGAGCGCGCGGCACTCTTTGCCAGCTACGTCGGCCAGCGGGGGAATCGCCGTCATCGACCCGGTCGAGCCTTTGAGCGTACCGACTACCGGTTCGAGATCGTCAGTGACTACGGGGCGTTTCGAGACCTCCAGCGGCACCGGCTCTTGACGATCGAGTGGCAGCCCCTCTCGGTGGACCTCGGATTTGACGTACCCGAAATCGTGCGAGAAGCGGGCCTCGCCGACCAATACGAAGAGTCGCTGGTGCGATCGGGCGAGTTGTACAGCGATGTACGGGCCGAGTTTCCCGAGCAGGCACAGTACTGCGTCGCGCTGGCCTTTCGGATTCGTTACGTCATGCAAATGAACGCTCGTGAGGCCATGCACCTGATCGAGCTGCGTTCGGGCCCCCAGGGCCATCCCAGCTATCGCCGGGTCGCCCACGAGATGGCCCGTTTGATTCGCGAAGAGGCTGGTCACGAGGCAATTGCGGCGTCGATGGGGTACGTGGACTTCTCGGAAACGGACCTCGAACGCCTCGACGCGGAGAGAGCGGCCGAGCGAAATCGTCTGAATCGTTAGAAATTTGGACATTTACGCACTCTTTAGGCCTAGATGGCGCACGTTCCGCGGAAAAAGCCGTACAATGCCAGCGCTACTGAAGAGGAACTAATGGCGAGTGATGCGGAAAACGACGAAGTCTTTGATGAAGAGGAGCTCGCGGAGGGCTTCATCGAAGAGATCGTGAGCGAGGAAGAACTTGAAGACGCCGTCAGCGCCATTGCGGAGGACGACGACGCGGACGCCGACGTTGATGTCGCGGTGGTGGAATTGAGCGAGGACGACGAAGTGGTCGTCGCGGTCGCGGTCGTCGAAGAAGAAGAAGACGAGGTCGACGACGCTGATGTGGAGCTAGCGCTGGACGAAGTACTCGCAGAAACTATCCTGCGTACCTCGGTGCCCGAGGATGACGACGAAGCACCCATCGAGGTTGATCTCACTCTCGACACCACCGAGGCCATCTTGCCCAAGCAGGATGACGAGTTCCGCTGCAAGTCGTGTCGACTGCTCAAGAAGACGAGTCAGCTCGCCAACAGGGCCAGCATGCTCTGTCGTGACTGTGTTTAGGAACTGCACGGCGTCATCTAGCGGCGAAGTCATGGCATGACGTGAAGGTCTCACTCGTCACTTTGGTAACGCCCGAACTTAGTGAACTGTGGAACCGCGCGTACCGAGACGTGAGGGCTAAGCGCGGCGGCGAGGCGCTCTTGACGACGATGGGCGACACCGGGCACGAACGTGAGTTTCTGACCAGCTTGGTGGCGTCATCGTCGCTGTGGATGGCGACCGAAAAGGGCCTGGCAAAGGGCTTTGGCATTTGCCGCGGGGGAGTCGTGGAGGCGATCTACGTCGCCCCCGAGTTTCGCCGCCAACGGGTCGCCACCCGGCTGGTGAAGGCCTGGTTGGCCAGCGACGGACCACCTTTGGACGCCTACGCCTTGCCCGGAGACCGAGCGATGAAGTCGCTCTATGAGTCCCTGGGGTGGAAGGCGCGACTTCTTACGATGCGCGGCGGGTAACCGGGCGACGTATCACTCGGGTCGGCGGCGGCGGAGGGGGCACTCTCATGCCGAGCAACTTCGCCAGTTCGGGGATGGCTCCGGCGTTGTGCACCGCGACGGCCCGACTCGCCTCATCACTGGGAATGCCTTGAGGCTTCACGTTACGCCGTATCGAGGTGTCCGCGGTGAGTTCGACGATCTCTCTCCACTGCAGGGGATCTTGTTCAGCGTTGAGCGCTTCCGAGATCAGGGCCACCACGCGAACTGCGGCGTCAGCGCTGACGCGCGTCGACACGTCGGGCGGACGAGCCACGAGTCCGAGTGCCTCCTTCACGTTTTTTGAGGTGATTGCAGTCTCTAACTTCTCGTTCCACTGCGTGCGCAAGTGATCCACCCGCGCCGTCAGTGACCCCTGCAGTTCCTTTAATTGAACGCGGGCGTCATCATCGAGCGAGACGGTCTTCGCGGACGTCACCACCGCCCGCAAGTCGCGGAGACGCAACTCTCGCCCGGCGGCGATGGCACCGCCCGCGCGATCCTTCCACAATGCGAGATTGGTTCGCTTGATCAGTTCCTCGGCGATGCGCTCGATTGTGGTGGCATCGATCGTGGGGCGGCCTTGCGCGGAAGCGTTCTTGTTCTGAAGTTCGACGGCGGCGCGTACGGCGGGCATCCCACCGCGAAGGAGCTGTTCCGCCACGGGTAACTGTTCGGGTGACAACGTGGCGAGCAATGTATTGCGGTGGATAGTCGTCAACTGGGGTTGCTGAGGGCCGCGCGGCCGTTCAGGACGACTCGTGCGGGCGGATCTTTCTGGGCGCGGGCCACGGGCCTGATGCTCGCTCGGTGCCCCGCTCTTGTCCTCACTTCGTGGTCCTCGGGCCGGCCGATCGCTCGGCGTCCGGGCGCCCTCCCTGGGTTCGCGCGTGGTCGTAGGACGCTTTGTCGTCTCGCGGCGCGGGCCCTCGTGGCGTTCGCCTTCACGACGAGCTCCTCGGCCCTTAGGAGCGTACGTCACCACGACGTCAGGCCCTTTATGTACTTCAGTGATGATTTCGAGCCTTTCGTTTCGCGGATCGAGTGGTGACGCGGTCTTGGGCGCCATGAC
>PLBM01000098.1:0-5113 GCA_003134515.1 Acidimicrobiaceae bacterium
GCGATGAGATCTTCGCGATCGTCGAAGTAACTGTAGAGGAGAGCCATCGAGATTCCGGCTCCGAGCGCGACCCGCTTTACGCGAAACTGAGTCATCCCATTGAGCTCGATTTCGTGAGCGGCCGCTTCCACAATCTTGTCACGCGTCATTACGGGAGATTACATCGCAGGGTCGTGCGAGCGGCCGCGCCAGCCCCATGTCCTACTTGTCAGCGTGGTGTTGGCGGTGGCCACCCGGGGATTGGGCCGCGACCAGAGGGAAATCGGACATTTTTGGCCCGGACGAACTCGTGCAGTGTTTCGGGACCGTACTCACGGCCGTAGCCACTTCCCTTGACGCCGCCGAACGGTGAACCAATGAAGTTTCGCCGTGTGTAGTTGTTCACGAACACCATGCCGACCTCGAGGCGTTGCGCCAGCCGACTCGCGCGCGTTTCGTCGCGAGTACAGATTGCCGCGGTAAGTCCGTACGGCGAATCGTTGGCGATGTCGACGGCTTCGTCATCGGTGTCAAAGCGCATCAGACAGGCGACCGGACCAAAGATCTCCTCCTGGGCGATAGCCATCTCGGCGCTGACATCACCAAAAATGCAAGGAGCGATGAAATAGCCCTCGCTGAACTGCGGGGCGTCGGGGATCGTGCCCTGGAAGAGAAGCGTGGCTCCTTGTTCGATGCCGAGATCTACGAAGTGTTGCACTCGCTGGTGCTGCCTGGCGTCGACCAGAGGTCCNNCTCGAGCGGGTCGCCCACCACCAGTTGCGCGGCCCTGTCGACGAAGCGTCGTGCGAATTCGTCGTAGATCGACCGATGTACAAGTATTCGCGACGTCGACGTACAGGCCTCTCCTTGGTTATAGAACATGCCCTCAATCGCAATCGCGACCGCGCGGTCAAGTTCTGCGTCATCGAGCACGAGGAGGGCGTTTTTGCCGCCCAGTTCCATTGTGGCGAACGTCAGGTTCTTCGCGGCACCCTCCATCACTTTGCGTCCCGTGGCCGTGGAGCCAGTGAATGAGATTCGCTCGACTCGAGGATGGGCCACCAACGCCGCGCCAGCGGACATGCCGCTCACGGCATTTATTACGCCGGGCGGCAAGACTTCATTGGCGATTTCCGTGAGTCGCAGCACGGTCAACGGTGCCTGTTCGCCGGGCTTGATCACGACCGTGTTGCCGACCGCTAGTGCGGGAGCGCACTTCTTTGAAAAATGGATTGGGGGCCAGTTGAAGGGAAGTATTGCCGCGACGACGCCGTAGGGTTCGTACGTAATGCGTGCTTCAATCGGGCCCTGGTCGAGTATTTCGCCGTGGACGTAATCGGCAATGCCGGCGTAGTAGTCAAAACTCGAATGGCACGAAAGGACGTCGTTACGAAGAGCGTCTCGTTTGGGTTTACCGACCTCTCGTGCGCAGAGCTCGGCCAATTCGTCGGCGTGCTCACGTATGCGCACCGCCACTTCACGCATCAATGCACCGCGCTCCTTGGGCGAGAGGTAACGCCAGACCTCTCGGTAGGCCCGTCTGGAATCCATCACGGCACGGTGGACCTGTTCGTCGTTCGCTATTGCGACACGTGCTAACGGCTTTCCGCTCGCCGCCTCAATGACTTCGAACGTCGCCGGGCCGTCGGCGTTGACGAAGGATCCGCCGATGAACGACTGCCACAGCGGGCGCCGTCGGAGCAAATCGTCGGTGACGGTGGTTTTGGTGAGGCGTTGATCTTCAGTGGTGGTCATGAGACCTCGCTTCGTACTTGGTGTGTTCAGGAATCTCTTACGATGCGAGGTTAGTCACCAGGTGAGCGAACGCCCCACGTGGCGGGCGTCGTCGGACACGTTCGTCGCCACTATTCGATGGCCCGATCGAGCACGACCGTTTCGATCGCGTCGATGATCGTGCCGAGCTCGGGTGTTGGCGAGAACGAGCGACGTAGTTCGACGAGCGTCGCAATCGACGCGCGGTCGACTCGACCACTCTCAACGAAGCCGGTCGTTGGATTGCGCAGGCATTCGTAGTGGTCCTGAGCCTCGGACTCGGTGAGATTAAGCAGTCGCACGGCGGCTTCAATGACGTCGGCCTCTCTGTCACCGGCGACGATCTCGCGTGTCGTTTCTAGCAACGCGTCGGCAAACCGAAGGTTCACTTCCTTCAGGGAAGCCTCGTCACCCGCCCTGGTCGCTAGTACCGTTCCGAAGTAGGGACCGAGGACCGCAACTGGACTGACGATGGAACACCCTGCACCCACGGCGCGCAGTTCGTTCCCCGCGTTCAAGATAGTGACCGCGCACCTGCCTGCGATGAGAGCCTCTGTTCGCCGAGGTGTCGAGCCCAGCGCCTCGATGGCGTAGTCACCAGGACGAAGACCGGCCCGATCGAGGAGGGCGTACGCCACGAACGCGAACCCCGATTGGGGAACGTCGACACCCAGGACTTTTCCGCGGAGATCCTCGGCGTCGGTGATGGTCGCAGTCGCGCAGAGTGACAGACCGAGTCCGCGGTCGATCCCACAGATGATCTGCAGGGGAATACGGCGTTGTAGCGGATTCGCCGACAAGAAGTGATAGGCAATGACGTTATCGGGGCTCGTGAACACTACGTCAAACTCACCAACTTCTAAAGAGGTGAATTGGGCGGGTGAGGACGGGACTAACGACTCGTGGACGTCAAGTCCCGCGCGGCGAAGCTCCCCAGAGGATCGAGCGAGGTCGATCAAGAGCGACGGCGTGAACGTGCCAACGTTTAGATGACTTTCGCGCATCGCGACATGATGGCACAGAGAAGAGGCGAGCGGAAAGAATCAATCCAGAAGTATTTTTACTCGTTGGAAACGCAGACCATGTCGCTGGTCTCGCCACTGCGACGTGACTGCTTCAGCGCGGTGTTGGTCGATGATTACAGTTCGCTGGCCCAATCGCGGGTCTGCAGGATCTCAGCCATCCGGGCCAGGAATCGAGCGGCGTACGCTCCGTCGATGACGCGGTGGTCAAAGGTCAGCGCGAGGTTTCCGACGGAGCGAATGGCGATGGATTCCTCGCCAGAGCTTTTCGTCACTACGACCGGCTTTCGCGCGACGCCGTCGGTGGCGAGAATCGCCACTTGGGGTTGATTGATGATCGCGCCGGTCATCAACGTGCCAAAGGGTCCCGGGTTGGTGATCGTGAACGTGCCGTTCGCAAAGTCGTCGAGGGTGAGCTTCTTGGTGCGAGCACTGGTGGCGAGCTCGCGGATCTTGCGGGCAATAGGGCGCAGGCCATAGTTGTCGGCTCGTTGCAGTACCGGTACGACAAGTCCGCTTCCATCGAGGTCAACGGCGATGCCGAGATTGAGATCGTGGTGCACGATCAATTCGTTGTTGCCGACCGAGGCGTTGAGTTGTGGAAAGTCGCGTAACGCCGCAAGGGTGGCGAGGACGTTGAAAGGCAAGTACGTGAGACTGAACCCTTCTTGTTCTTTGAACGCGCCGCCCTGAGCACGACGCAGCACGTCGACGTGTTCGTAGTCCACTTCTTTGACCATCAAGGTGTGAGCCGAGGTCGCCTTCGAACGCGTCATGTGCTCGGCGGTGAGTCGGCGAAGCTTGGTGAAGGGTATGACCTCGTCACTCGAGCTGATCGCTTGGCGACCGTCTTGGTCGATGAGCGCTTCGACGTCTCGGCGTAATACGCGACCTTCGGGGCCGCTGCCACGTATCGATGACGCGTCGATGTCGTGATCACGAAGTAAGCGTCGTACGACTGGCGAGAGGGCGCCCTCCGAAGCCCCCGTAGGCGCCGCGACGTTGCTCTCTACGAAAGCCCGAACGTCGTCACGGGTGACGCGGCCCTGGGGGCCCGAACCGGGAACGTCGCTGGCGTCGAGGTGGTGCTCGGCGAGGAGTCGTCGTACGACTGGTGACACGTGGTCGGTGGACTCACTTGACACCCTCGCCGACGTCTTAGCGAGAGGTTGCGACGTCGACGCCGCGGTGTTCGTGGTGTCACTCTTCGATGGTTCTGGAAGGTCGTCATCGCCAATGACCGCGAGCAACGTTCCTACGTCCACCGTCTCACCCTCGGCGACGAGGATTCTCGTTAGAACGCCATCGGCCGGTGATGGGATTTCGGTGTCCACTTTGTCGGTGGACACTTCGAAAAGTACCTCACCGCGAGTGACGGCGTCGCCCACTTGCTTGAACCACTTCGTGACGGTGCCGTCGGCCACGGTCTCGCCGAGTTGGGGCATGGTGACCCTACTCACGACGCATCACATTTCTTGAGGTCGTAGTGTTGGCCGTGCGACGCTCGAGACCTGAAGGCGCTCGGCCATCCAGTCCGCACTCTGGGGTCGATGACGGTAGATGACGTTGGCACATGCGTGGTTGCCATCCTCGAGCAGTAGTAGTTCGCTCTCGCCTCGCACTTCGCTCGCCACGCGCTCACTGTCTTGCCACGGGACGAGGCGATCGCGTTTTCCCATGATGACGAGCATCGGCGTGGTGATCTTCTTGGTGTAGCCCTCGAGCGTCATGTCCCACGCACGCCGTTCAGCCTCTTCGGGTGTTGAGCAGAAGGAGCGCACTTGGAAGGCGTGTCGGGTTAAGGGATTGAGGTTTTTCCATCCCGCTCCCAGATTGTAGGGTCCGGCAAGCGAGATCGTTCCCTTGATCGGGAGATCGGAACTCGCCATGCGCGCAGCATAAAAGCCCCCGAGGCTGACGCCCCAGACACCCAGACGCGAACTATCCACGTCGGCCATGGCCCGCAAGTGGTTGAAAACTGCCTCACCCACCTGGTCCCATTCGGGTCGAATGGCGAGGGTCCATTCGGCCTCACCTTGACCCGGACCGTCGAGGGCGAACGTCGCCATGCCGCGATCGAGAAACGCCCGCTCGACCTCGCGGAACTCTTCTTTCGTCGAATCGAGACCGGGAATCAAGATGACGGTGGGGTGGGGCCCGTTGGTGTCAGGCGCTCGAAAGAGAGCGACTAGAGCCGACCCCTCGAAGTCGATCTCCTCTCTACGAGCGGGAGGAACGAAGAGGGGTGTTGCCTTGTTGAGCGCGTCCACCGCTCGAGCGTGTGCCGCCTTGGCCTGGTCGAGGTCGTGGACGAAGAGGAACTTGCCGAAGTGAAAGTA
>PLBM01000098.1:5147-6498 GCA_003134515.1 Acidimicrobiaceae bacterium
GCACCACGCCGCGCACCAGTCATCCCAGCGTTCAAGGTCCTTCGTAATGCGTGAATAGTCGCTCGCGTCCACGCCATTGGAGCAAAAGCGCGGTTCCCAGTTCGCCACAGCCGTTTGAAGGAGAACGTCAACCATGGTCCCCCCTTTCATCCACGAACCGATGTTGATGGTAATGGACGAATCGGTGCGCTGAACATGGGAGACGCTTGAATTCTTTTCACCGTCTTGCCATTGACGGGTTCCCCCCACGTCGTTAGGGTGGCCCTATCACTCACCGAGTGGTTGAATCTGGGGTTACGTGGTTGGGCGAACGCCGGGGTCTATAACGCAGGGGGGCAAATATGACAAGAAAAGGAACATTTTTACGCACGCTCGGTGTGACTTCGGTCGCCCTGGCGTCATTAGCAATGATGACAACGTCGAGTGGGGCGTCGTCGAGTGGGGCGATAGCCAAGGGTGCACCGGTAACGATTGGCATCTCACTGTCGCTGTCGGGCGACTTCTCGGGCGACGGCACTGCCTTTAAGCAGGGCTACGAGCTCTGGGCCGACTCGGTCAATGCACACGGTGGGTTATTGGGGCACAAGGTGAAGCTCGACATCGTGTCGNNCAACTTGACCTTCGGGCCGTTCTCGTCGCTGCTGAGCCTGCCCGCTGGCAAGACCGTGGCGCGTTACGGTTACGCGATGATCGAGGGCGCCGGTGGAGCACCGTCGGTCTTCCAGGCCGGGTTGCACAATCTCTTCGACGTGTCAATGCCCGTCAAGGACGCCCTTGTGCCATTCGCCCAGTGGGTAGCGTCGCTGCCTAAGAGCCAGCGCCCAACGACGGCCGCGTACGTGACGACGAATGACGCCTTTACGGAGCCACAGATCCCGGTCGCGAAGAAGATCATTGCCGGCGCGGGCGTGAAGACCTCGTACTACTCGGTCTTTCCCGCCGAGACCACCGACTACACCCCGATCGCCGACGCGGTAGCCGCCGCCAAGGCTCAAATCGTGGTACTCGGTTCGGTCGACGTGCCCACGGTGTCCGCCTTCATGCAGGCGTTCGAACAGGCGCACTACAGCCCGAAGGTCTTCATCGCTACTGGCGGTCCGGACCAGGGTTCGGCGTTCTCCAGTGTGGTGGGGTTGAAGAACGCGGACGGCATGATGGTGCCCAACGCGTGGTACGGCTCGGCAACGACGCCCGGCAGTGCGGCCATGGTCGCGGCGTACGTCAAGAAGTTCGGCGGCTCGGCGTCAACGATCAGCGCTGACGTGGCGGAGGCCTACTCCGTTGGTCAAGTAGCCGCTGAAGCGGTCGACGCGACCAAGGGCTTTAATAATGCCAAGATCATCAAGTACCT
>PLBM01000105.1:0-11387 GCA_003134515.1 Acidimicrobiaceae bacterium
TCCCTATCCGATGCAGCCGTAAGAGATTTGAGAAAGGTTGTCCCTAGTACGAGAGGACCGGGACGAACGCAGCTCTCGTGTGACAGTTGTCCTGCCAAGGGCATGGCTGTTTTGCGACCTGCGGGTGGGATAAGCGCTGAAAGCATCTAAGTGCGAAGCCCGTTTCAAGATTAAATCTCTCACTGGATTAACCAGGTAAGGCCCGTGGCCAGACGACCACGTTGATAGGCCGGAAGTGTAAGGGCGGTAACGCCTTCAGCTGACCGGTACTAATCGGCCGAGGGCTTGGAATTTGATGTTCGTGCTCGTTCTAGGACGCTCGGGGAGCCGGCTCGCGCCGGTTCGGACCGCGAAAGTGGTCGAGCGCATGGTTTCCGGTGGTTATGGCGGTGGAGATATACCTGTTCCCATACCGAACACAGCAGTCAAGCCCACCAGCGCCGATGGTACTTGGGGGTTCCCCTCTGGGAGAGTAGGTCGCCGCCGGGATTTCTTGAATGGCCCCCACCGAAAGGTGGGGGCCATTCGCAGTGTCGACCAAGATTCTTCAGTCTCCTCCGCCAGGTGAGAGTAGTTAGGTGTCATACTTCGTCGTGGCCGTTATACAGCTTGACCAGGTGACGAAGACTTATCAATTAGGCGATGAGCAATTCCACGCCCTCGACAACGTTTCGCTCAGCGTGGACGATGGTGAGTTCGTCGCCATCACTGGTCCTTCGGGTTCGGGAAAGTCCACCTTGGCTAACGTCATCAGTGGCCTTGATCGAGCCACCAGCGGGCGCGTGGTCGTGAACGGAAAGGATCTTTCGTCGCTCTCGGACCGAGAGATCTCACTGTTTCGAAATAAGACGATTGGCTTCATCTTCCAATCGTTCAATTTGAAATCCGATAGCACCGCACTCGAAAACGTGATGTTGCCTTTGATCTTTTCGAAAATGGGACCGCGAGAGCGAAAGGCGCGAGCTTCCGAGTGTCTCGCCCAAGTCGGTCTGAGCGATCGGGCTAACCATCGCCCGAGCCAGCTTTCGGGTGGCCAGCGCCAACGTGTCGCCATCGCCCGCGCCCTGGCGACCGAGCCCACGGTATTGGTGGCCGACGAACCAACGGGCAACCTCGACAGCGAACGGGGCCGCGAGATCCTTCGTCTCCTCCACGAGTTGAACGAGAACGGCATCACCCTGCTCATCATCACCCACGACGATTCGATCGCGTCACGCGCTGGGCGTGTCATAGAAGTGCGCGACGGTCAGGTACGAACGCTGGATCGTCACTCGTGAGGTGGCGCGACTATTTGGCGCTCTCGATGCGCAGTCTTCGCCGATCACGACTGCGATCGATCTTGACTATCGCCGCGATCGTCATTGGTGCCACGGGCATCACCATCATGTTGACCTTCGTTACCAGTATCAAGAGTTACGTGGTCTCTCAGTTCACCCAGACCGGCGAGGTCCGTCAAATCCAAGTTGGTCCATCGGCCAGTCTCTCCTTCAGTAGTACCTCTAACGAGGGTGGCAACCAGCGGGCGCCCGGAGCCAAGCTCGTAACGCCCAGTATCGAGTCCGCGGTCGCCGCGATTCCTCACGTGGTGGGCGTCTCGGCGCAGTGGGGCGGTGGCGGAGGCTCAACCGGCATCCAGTACCTGGCGTACGGTTCCAAGAAGCTTCAAGCCAATTTCATCAACGCATTCGAGACCAATGGGGTCTTTCAGTTGCCACTCGTCGCCGGCCGTAACTTTCGAGCGTCCGATCAAGCGGGTGTCGTAATGGTGACTCAGGACTATGCCAATGCGATGGGATTCAGCGGTAACGGAGCAGGCGCCGTGGGCAAGACCCTGGACCTGCACACCATGCCGGGCTACACCGGCGCTGGAGCCACACTGCCCGATGTCCTGCCGCCTCAGCAGCAGTGCTCGCAGGGACAACGAAATTGCAATGGTGGCCCGACCAGTGGACTACCAGCGATCGACCTTCCGGCCCGGGTGGTCGGCATTGTTAGCAAGAACTACAGCAATAAGAGCATCTACATGCCGATCACGTGGTACATCGCCATTGCCAACCAGTCACAACCGAACAACGCGACGTACACCGGCCAGAGTCAGGGCAATCAACCGCCCAATGGCCCGATCTACGTTCGCGGTGGCTGGCAGAAGCCCTCGACGCTCGAGTTCATTAAGAATCAGGGCGGCTACTTTTCCCTGATCGCCGTTGTGGACAACACCGACAACGTCGCCGTGACGGCCAGACGTATTGGCGCCCTGGGCATGGGAACGGCAACCGGTCTGAGTCAGTTGAATCAGCAGGTCACGGCCGCCAACGTCATTGGCCTGGTCTTGGGCGGCCTCGGTCTCATCGCACTCGCCATCGCCGCGCTCGGCGTCATGAACACGATGGTCATGTCCGTGCTTGAACGAACCCGAGAGATCGGCGTCATGCGGGCGTTGGGCGCGCGTCGCTCGACGATCCGTCGACTCTTCACCTTCGAAGCCTCAGTACTCGGTTTCTTTGGCGGGTTCTTCGGTGTGGTGCTCGGTTACATCATTTTGCTGGTCGCCAAACCATTCATCGCGAACAAGTTTCCCCACGGCGCGACCCCGAATATCACGGTGCCGATTTGGCTGGTGGTGCTCGTCATTGCACTGACGACGTTCATCGGCTTCTTTTCGGGCCTTCTTCCCTCGCGCCGAGCGGCGCGACTTGATCCCATCGAGGCGTTGCGCTACGAATGACTGGTGNNTGGGCGCCGTCATCGCGCTCGTTTTGTCATCGGTCGTCTACTTGGAAACGCTGGCTGGCGCGTCGAATGGAACGAGCACCACTCGGAGTTCCGTCACGCCATTGCTGCTCGCACGCGCGCGCGGAACCCGCACGGTCTACGTCGTGGGATCGGTGACCTGCGCCCAATCGACGTGTCTTCAGCTCTATCGAACGGGCGATAACGATACCCGTTACACCCTCGTGGCAATGCCGCCCGTGTCGCCGATTCCCGGAAATGCCACTGGTTCGCTCGAGCGACTGGTCTTCGCCAACGCTCGCGACGGCTACGCGCTCGTGGGCGCTCCAGCGCCCACGTCGCTTTACGCTACGACGAACGGCGCCACGACGTGGCACCGAGTAAAGATTCCTTCCGGTGACAGTGTTTATGGTTTTACGGCCACGAGTCACGCCCTTTACGCCCTTTTCGCTCACTGCACTCGCGTAAATCAAGCTTGTGACAGTTACCGCTTGGTCCATTCGACGTTGGGAGCGACAAGTTGGTCCGGAGTGTCTATACCGGTGGCTCAGTTTTACGATGGCGGATTCGTTGGCACGATCGGCGCCGCCGGAGGCAACGTGTGGCTCTCTGAGCAGCCGCCCGGATTGCCATTGCTCCTCACCTCGCATAACGGGGGTCGGACCTTTACCAAGAGTTCGCCCTCCAGGCTCGGCAGCGTGTCGGGGTGCAATCTCACGGCGGTGTCAAGTCAACGCATCTGGGCCGAGTGTCCCACAGGGATGATGGTCGCCTTTCACTACTCGAGTGACGCCGGACGCGGGTGGGCCAATATTCCACAAAAGCCGTTCTTCGGCACTGGTGGAGGCTTCTTCGCCCCGATCACCGAGACGTTCGCGTACCTTGACTACGGAGACGCGATCCCCAACATCTATCGGATTAACGTGCCGGCGAATCGTGAGACTCCCGTCGGCGAGTTGGCGTGCACGAACGTTACCTCGGCCGTTTTTGTTGACATCTTGCACGGACTAGCTATTTGTGTGAAGAACTTTACGCACTCGTATTTGGAACGAACTGATGACGGGGGAGCCACGTGGCAGCCCGTTAGTCTTCTCGGTAATTAGGACGTGCCCAGGACGAACTCGGTCATCGCGTTCGCGAAGCCTTCATCGTCATTGGATGTGGTGACGTGGGTCGCGGCACTTTGAACGTTGTCGGGGGCGTTTGCGACCGCGAAACTGACGCCGGCGCGGTCAAACATCAACAGATCGTTCGACATGTCGCCGATGACGGCGATCTCTTGGCGCTCGATAGAGAACTTCTTCGCGAGGTAGTCGACGACGCTGCCCTTATTGGCGTCGCGGTGGGTGACGTCAACGTAGTAGCTCTGTGAATTCGACGCCGACACGTCGTCGCTGAACTCCATGGCTAGGGCGGCGATGGCCCTGGCGACAACGGCGGGGTCGTCGTTTACACCGACGACTTTGATGATGTTGCCGTGCACGTCGTCAAAGCTCTCTAACCGGCTCGGCGCGAACTGACACACCTTTGACTCGTGAGTTACGTGAGGCCCGTTCAAGTCCAGTACGAACCAGTCGGTACCTTGATAGACCCACACCGAGAGGTCGTGGCCCAGAAGTATCTGAATGATTGGAGCCACGAACTCTTCCTTGATTTTCAACTCTTTGAGGGTCTTGAGGTCACTGTCCACGATGAGCCCGCCATTGAACGCGGAAAGTGGTGTGGTGAGCTTGAGGGGTTCAATGAGCATCGTGAGTCCACGGGGCGGCCGACCGCTCGTAATCGCGAAGTGAATTCCGGCGTCATTGAGGCGCCGCACGGCGCGAACCGTCGCATCGGTGAGGACTTTGTCCGAGGTGACTAATGTGCCGTCTACATCGCTGAGGACAAGACGAATCGCAGGAGTGCTCACTCCGAGAGTGTCCAGTGATCGGGCGCGATGATGGTCTCCATCGAGGGGGGTCCCCAGGAGCCCCGATCGTACGGTTCGATGGGCGAGGGGTGCTCGAGGAGCGGGGCCGCGACTTCCCAAAGACGTTCGATACCGTCGGAGCGCGTGAAGAGCGCCTGATTGCCCAGCATGACTTCGAGCAGCAGCCGTTCGTACGCTTCGAGGTTGTTCTTCTCTTGGAACGAGTCGCGGTAGTGAAAGTGCATCTTCGCGAGTCCGAGCGTCATCTCCGGGCCCGGCTGTTTGGCCAAAAAGTGGGCGTGGATCGAACCCGGGTCCTTGAAGTCGATGATCAGTTTGTTCCCGGTGTGCTCGGCCACCGTCGCTTCATTGGGAAAGATCTCCATCACCGGCTCGCGAAGTCCAATTGTGATCATCTGGTGGCTCTCGGCTAAGCACTTGCCGGTTCGCAGAAAGAACGGAACCCCCTTCCATCTCGAATTGTCGATCCACGCCCGCATCGCAATAAACGTTTCAGTCGTGGACTTGGGGTCGACGCCGTTCTCGTCTTGATACCCGACGAACTGGCCGCGCACTACTTCGCGAGGATCGAGGGGACGCAGGGTCTCAAAGACCTTGTTCACTTCGTCGCGCAGTGGCCTCGCGGTCAGCGAGGTGGGCTGCTCCATAGCGAGAATCCCGAGCACTTGAAAGAGGTGCGTAACGACCATGTCGCGAAAGGCGCCGGTCTGGTCGTAGAAAACGCCCCGTCCCTCGATCGAGAGCGTCTCAGGCACGTCGATCTGCACGTAGCGCACGTGGTTGCGTCGCCAGAGGGGCTCAAAGAGTTCGTTGGCGAAACGCAGGGCGAGGATGTTGTCGATTGACTCCTTGCCGAGAAAGTGGTCGATGCGAAATACCTGGGACTCGTCGAAGTACTCCTCGATTTCGCGGTTCAGTTCCTTGGCGGACGCCAAGTCGACGCCGAAGGGCTTTTCGCAGATGATGCGCGCGTTCTTGTTGAGGCCCTTCAATCCGAGAAGTTTGATGACGCCCCGCATTGCGTCGGGTGGTATGGCGAGGTGGTAGAGCCGCCGCACGCCGGCGCCGAGTTCCTCTTCGGCGCGCGCGACAGAGGCTTCGAGACCATTCGGACCGTCGTCGGGATCGACCGCGAAGGCGAGGTTCTTGGCGAAGGTGGCCCACTCTTCGCCCTCGGGATTGTCGGAAGCGAACTCACAAGCGGCGTCGTAAGCGTACGAACGGAATTCCTCTTCGCTCATCGCTTTATTGGGACGCGCGCAGCCAATGATTCGGTAGCGCTCGGGCAGCAGCCCCGCGACCGAGAGGTGGAAGAGTCCCGGCAGGATCTTGCGTCGCGCGAGGTCCCCTGTTATGCCAAAGATGACGATGACGTGATTCTCTGTACGGGGTCGATCCTTGATGGGCTGCTTCTTACTCACGTACGCACTTTCTTTTCGAACTGGCGGGAATATCGACGATGTTCATCGCTTCAACGCTTGGCGATCGGCCATCACGAGCGATTCTCCAGCTTCGACGCGCCCAGCCGGTATGGAGTGATCGCCGTCAAGCAGCTTCTCAAGTGCCTCGCGCTTGTCCGCGCCGCTGACGAGCCAGAGTAACTGATCGGCCCGTGCAAGCGCGGGGTAAGTGAGAGTCATGCGGCGTGTCTCTTGGTAAGGACCGCTCAGTGCGACGAGCCGGTCCGTCACCTCTAGCACTGGATCGTTCGGAACCAACGAGGCGCAATGTCCGTCGGGGCCGAGACCTAAGTGCACCAGGTCGAACCGTTCGGGCAAGAGAGCCGCATAGCGAAGGGCCGCGTCTTCGAGATTGTCGTCGTTGACGCCCATCGCCTCAATGGGCGCCGCGGTGGCGGCGAGACATTCGCGCAAATGTGTCAAGTTTCGTAGATCGCTGCCTTCGGGCGCGACTCGCTCGTCCACTTGGTAGATGATCGTGTGGCTCCATGCCACGCTGGTGCTGACGAGATCCTGGACCATGAGCCACGGGCTCTTACCGCCGCTGAGCGCGAAGGTGAAGGCGGTGTCGCGGGTCTCGACATCGCGGGCGTGTTCGCTTACGTATATCGCCGCGCCCCGAGCGAGCGCGTCGAGGTCTTCGAATGCTCGCAGTTCATGGCGCATTAGAGGGTTTTCTCCACGTGACCGCCAAAGCCGGCGCGCATCGCCGAGAGAACCTTCGCGGTGAACTCGCCGGTCCCTCGAGACTCGTATCGTTGCCAGAGCGCGGCACTGATGACGGGGGCGGGCACCGTCTCGTTAATTGCCGCCTCCACCGTCCAGCGGCCTTCGCCGGAGTCCGAGACGCGGCCACTGTATTCATTGAGTTCGGGCGAGCGAGCGAGCGCCTGGGCGGTGAGATCGACGAGCCACGAACTGATGACCGAGCCGTGTCGCCACACTTCCGCTACGTCGGCGAGATCAAAATCGTAGGCGTAGAACTCTGGGTTCTGAACCGGGGAGGTCTCGGCGTCGGCGTCAGCGCGCAGCTTTCCGACATTGGCGTGCTTGAGAATATTCAGACCCTCGGCGATTGCGCCCATCATTCCGTATTCGATGCCGTTGTGCACCATTTTGACGAAATGACCGGCGCCGCTCGGGCCACAGTGCAAGTAGCCCTTCGCGGCGCTCGCGCTGCCGGCGCGCCCGGGTGTTGGCATCGTGCCGTCGTCGCCGGGAGCGATGGATTTGAATAGCGGATCGAGGCGAGTAATTACCTCGTCTTCTCCACCGATCATCAGACTGTAGCCACGCTCGAGACCCCATACGCCACCACTCGTTCCACAGTCGACGTAGTGCACGCCGTGCTGGACGAACTGGCGAGCCCGCTCGACGTCGTCTTGGTAAAACGAGTTTCCACCGTCGATGACGACGTCGTCGGGCTCAAGGTAAGAGCTCAACTCGTCGAGCGTCGATTGGGTGATCGCGGCGGGGAGCATCAGCCAGATTGCTCGAGGCGTCGTGAGTTCGTTGACCATTTCTCGTAACGAGGCCGTGCCGTGAGCTCGTTCTCCTTCGAGCGCGGCGACGGCCTTTGCGTTCACGTCATAGACAACACAGCTATGTCCGTCGTTAACGAGGCGGCGAACGATATTCGAGCCCATTCTTCCGAGTCCGACCATTCCTAGTTGCATTGGTGTAGCGGTCGTCATCTCGTCATCCATTCTTCTTTAGAAATCGGTATTGCTCGATGAGTGCATTTGTCGAAGAGTCATGCGCCAACTTTTCCGTCGACTTAGGGTCGAGTTCGGGGGTGATCTCGACGGCCAGTTGTTTGCCTAGTTCTACACCCCACTGGTCGAAGGAATCGATGCCCCAAAGAGTGCCTTGGACGAACACCGAATGCTCGTAGAGCGCGATAAGCGACCCCAAAAGTCTTGGTGAGAGCACTTTTGCCAAGAGAACGTTGCTGGGACGGTTGCCGTCCATCACGCGAGCCGCGACGACGCCTTCGTCGACGCCCGCGGCACGAAGTTCCTCCGCGGTGCGACCAAAGGCCAGAGCCTGCGCTTGGGCGAAGACGTTCGACATCAAGATGTCGTGATGAGCGCCAAGAGGATTGAGGCTTCTGGCGAAACCGATGAAGTCGACGGGCACGACAGTAGTTCCCTGGTGGAGCAGTTGGTAGAAACTGTGCTGGCCGTTGGTTCCGGGTTCACCCCAGTAGACCGGTCCGGTGAGATACGTCACGCGTTGGCCATCCTCGGTGACGTGCTTGCCGTTGGACTCCATGGTGAGTTGTTGCAGGTACGCGGGCAGTCGATGCAGGTACTGGTCGTAGGGCATCACTGCCACTGTCGGATAGCCCAGAAAGTTGTTATTCCAGCACGCGAGTAGACCCATCAGCATCGGGAGGTTCTGTCTCACCGGAGCGGTACAGAAGTGCCGGTCCATTTCGTGAAAGCCCTCCAGCATTTCATAGAAGTTCTCGGGGCCCACCGCGAGCATCGTCGAAAGGCCAATGGCGCTGTCCATTGAGTAACGACCTCCGACCCAGTCCCAAAAGCCGAACATGTTCGTTACGTCGATGCCAAAGGCGGCCACTTTCTCAGCGTTGGTCGAGACGGCGACGAAGTGTTTGGCCACGGCGGCCTCGCCGAGACTCGCCACGAGCCACTGACGTGCTGAGGTGGCGTTGGTGAGTGTTTCGAGAGTGCTGAACGTCTTCGAAGAGATAATGAAGAGCGTCTCCTCGGGATTCAGATCGCGTACTGACTCGACGAAGTCCGTCGCGTCCACATTGGAGACGAAGCGGAACGTGAGCTCACGTTGGGAGAAGTGCCGCAGGGCTTCGAAGGCCATCACGGGCCCGAGGTCCGATCCGCCGATACCAATATTGACGACGTTCTTGATCGGCTGGTCGGTGTGGCCCCGCCACTGGCCACAGCGCACGAGTTCGGCGAAGACGCTCATTCGCTCTAAGACCTGGTGCACTTGCGCCACGACGTCGACCCCGTCGACGACCAGCGAGGAGTTCTTCGGCATGCGAAGGGCGACGTGCAGCACGGGGCGATCTTCAGTGACGTTCAGATGTTTTCCTGCGAACATGGCGTCACGACGTTCCTCGACCTTCGACTCCAGGGCCAGCTGGTCCAGAAGCGACATTGTGTCGTCGGTGATGAGGTTTTTTGAGTAGTCGAAGTAAAGTCCCGCGGCTTCGCTCGTGAAGCGACGACCGCGATTAGGGTCGTCGCTGAAGAGTTCGCGAAGATGCCAAGAACTTGCGTCGCGATAGTGAGCAGTGAGTGCGTCCCACGCAGGACGTTGAGGTAAGGGTTGCGTCGTCATAGGTGTCACCAACTCACTGTTCAACTTAGTGTCGCTTGGTGGCCCATCAGACAGTTTCACGTCCGAGCGCGCCGCGAACAAAGCGTGGCGTCAAGCTACCAACGTGCACTGTGTGGCGGCGTCGACGTCGTTGGAAGTCCAACATTGCGCGAAGTTACGCGGTCTGTAACTCTCGCTCGTCGAGAAAGGCCCACCACGCTTGGCCTATGAAACGCGTCGCCCACGCGACCTCATCCAGATCGACCTCTAGAGACGACAGTGCCTCGAACGTCCACATGGCGTGATCGCCTTCTATTGAACCGTGTTCATTCCAGAACACCAGAGCCTCTTCGTTCGCTCCGTAATGTTTCAACAGCCCGGCGGCCTTGGAATCGGCGATCGCGGCACCCTGACTTTCGTAGGCGTACAGTCCCGCAAGCGCCGACGTCGTGCCGCGACGCAGCACCTGTGCGTACGCGTCGACGAGGCCAGTCATCGCGGGAGATATCGATTCAGCTGAAGCGTCATAAAACCGCGCAAAAAGTTCAAAGAGATCCACGTGAGCGGGCGGTGTCACCTCGTCCGAAAGATTGGCGTCAATCAAATCTTTCGCCGGGCCCGGGCTCAACTTCTCGCTCAGTTGTTGAAGGAACGACGGCAGCATCGTCTCAAAGTACCGATACTGTTCGGCGTAGTGGGTCAACTCGTCGCGTCTTAGATCGCCCGCTTCCCACCGGCGATAGAACGGATGATCAAGTAGTTGAACGTCCTGCAAAGCGGAATCGATGCGTTGTTGAAGGTCTGAAATCATATGGCGAATGTACCACTCAACCTTTAGCAAATCTCGATTCATTGAAGGTGTGAGAAAGTGACCGCACGAACCGTGTCGAAGGACAACCTCGCGCCGGTCCTAGCCATTTGATCGAAAGATAGAATGAAACGTGCCCGCTTCGAATCCCCCTCCTCGCCGTGCGCCTCGCGGGCGAAAGCCGTCGAGCGGCGCCCAACCGTCCTCGGCATCACGACCTTCGCCGCGAGGGTCAAAAGGCAGTTCTGGTCAGGCTAAACCGTCATATCGCGGCGCGAAGCCCGAGCGACGTGAATCCTCTCGACGAGACGACACTCGCGTCGGCGAGCCGCGCAGTTCTTCGTCGCGCGGTACGCGACCGTATCGAAGCGCGCGTGACGCAGAGTCCGGGCCGACGAAAGAGGCCCGCCCGTATCGCAAGTCACCCGACAAGTCCCCGGCTGGCGGCCCTAACCCGGCGCGTAGACCTTCGTCACGACCAGAGCGATCGCCCAAATTCGGTCGAGCACGTGCGCCCGCGCCCCTGACTCCTGAGCAGCGTAGGCGCCAAGAGGCCGGCGAGCGTGCCAAGCAAAAGGGTTGGGGCAGCGTCGCGCGCAAGGGTGCGATCAATATCACCAGCACCGGCCAAGAACTTGGTGATGCCGTAAGTCGCAAGCGCACGCCTGATCCGATGAGCCAGTGGGAGCCCATCGAACGGCCCGAGAGACGAAGCAGCCCGGCGAGTAAGTCCAAAGTTCGCGCTAAATACGCGTTGCCCGGCGAAGTCGCCGCCGATATACGCAAGGCCTTCATTGGCACGACGTACATGCGCGAGAAAATGGTGAACACTCTCACTCGAGCGGCCGAAGCGTACGACCGCAAGCGCTACGAAGAGGCGTTGCGACTCGGTCGTATCGTGGCGGACGCGACGCCGGGTGTCGCTGCCGTTCGCGAACTTACCGGACTGGGCGCGTATCGTGCAGAGCGCTGGTCCATGGCCAAGATTCATCTGCGTGCGCATTACGTCATTACGGATGACCCCGAACACCTGCCCCTCGTAATGGACGCCGATCGGGCGAATCACCGCTATCGCGCCGTCGAAAAGGCGTTCGGGGAACTCCAAGAGAGTGAGCCAACAGCCGAAGTGCTGGCGGAGGGCCGCATC
>PLBM01000105.1:11437-34525 GCA_003134515.1 Acidimicrobiaceae bacterium
GCCGGTGACACCACGTCGGCTCGGGAGCTCTTTTCACGTGTGGTCATTGCCGAACCCGACGCGTACGACGCAAGTGACCGACTGCTCGAACTGGGGGCGGCCCTCCCTCGTAAGAATCGAAAGCGTCGCGTGACACCCACCTCTAAGAAAAAGGTCGACTAACTCAGCGCCGCCATCGCCGCCGCGAGAGCGATCCCTGGCCCGCGTGTGTCGCCGAGCAGTTCGAATTCCATTTTGTTCATCATGTAGGCGACCGTCAAGTCGACGTCTTGATCCATGATGATGATGGAGCCTCCGTAGCCGCCCCAGTAACATCCTCGCGGCCCGAGCGGCACGTCGCTGCTGGCCAGCCCGTAACCGAGACCAAAGCTCACGTTGAACTCGAGTACTTGATCCAGGCCACTCGTCTGCACTTGAAAGATCTTGTCGCCGGTTTTTTCGCTAAAGAAGCGATGACCCTCGGCGTGACCGTTGTTGGTGATGATTTGTTGAATCAACGCCACCGACTTGGCGTTGCCGTGACCGTTAGCGGCGGGTATCTCGGCCGCTCGCCACCAGCGATTGTGGGCGACGTTCGCCTCGAGTTGAGGCGAATTGAACGTGCGATAGCCAATGGAGTTTGGCTCGGACTGTGCCCCAATCCCTTGGGGTGGGGGAATGACGAGACTGACGCGGTGCTCTTCGGACTCGGGTAGTCCGATATAGAAATCGGCCCCGAGCACGTCAGCGACTTCGCTCTTGAAGAACTGTCCAATGGTGGCTCCAGTCACTCGACGCACGACTTCGCCAATGAGGTATCCCTGGGTCAGCGCGTGATAGCCCGAGAGAGAGCGGTCGTCCCACCAGGGTGTTTGCTCAGCCAAGTCTTGGACGCAGCGATCCCAGTCCGCCAAATCCTCCGATTGAATCGCGTCGCTGAAACCCGGCAATCCGGCGGAGTGATTCATCAGGTGTCTCACTTCAATTTCGCCCTTCCCGTGGGAGGCGAATTCGGGCCAGTACGTCGAGACTTTCTCGTCAAAGTCAAGTTCGCCTCGGTCGTAGAGCATGAGGGCGACCAGAAAGGTCATGGTCTTTGTGGTGGACCACACGTTGACCAAGGTGTCGCGCTCCCACGGCGAGGTCATCGCTGCGTCGCGGTACCCACCCCATAGGTCACAGACCAACTCGCCCTTGTGAATAACCGCGATTGAAGCGCCCACGTCCTTGCCGTTGGCGATGCTGGTCTCCAACCGTTCGCGCAGCCCGTCGAATCTGTCGGTCGTGGTCCCTTGAACGAACGTCATGTCATCCCATCAATCTGTCGTGATGAAACTCTACAACTTATCGAAATTACGAGGTCATGCCCTGGAGACCGACGAGGGAGCGGGCGTGTTCGATTTCGCCCATGTGGCGCAGCGCGTGTTGGTAGATCCAACACTCGATGGCGTCGCTGCGGTTGATTCCGTCCGCACCGCCGACACGAGCAGAGAAAGTGTTGACAATCGTGTCGCCGTAGGGTGCGCGAATGAGCACGTCGTTGAACGCCGAAGGCTCGATGGTGGCCACGTATTCCTCGGTAGCGCTAAAGACGAGGCGCTGAAACTCCTTTAGGGCGCCGTAGTCGCCCACTCGCTGGTGCATCATCTCCTCAACGCTCTTGTGCTTGCCGTGGTCGGCGATCCCAAGGTCAAGGCGCTGGGCCCAGTCGTCATCGAACTGGGGCGAGGGCCCACCGACAAAGACCAGGCTGCCGTCTTCGATGAGCACTTGGTGCACGAGTGAGAAGGCAATGGGCAGGCTCGAGGGTTGGACGACCGCGTTGATCTGCTCGAGTGTCATGGTTGAGCACGCGTCGTAGTAGAGCGAATGCACCGCCGAGAGACGGCGAACCAGCGACGAGCGGTAGTCGGCGTCCATGGCCCACTGTATCTACTCCGGGGTAGCGCGTCGCGGCGAAAGATGCCGTCAACGACAGGAAATAGAGCGTTTGTAGACCTTGTAAGATTTAGTCATGGACATTGCCGCACTGTTAGGTGACGAGGCGACATTATTGCTCGAGCATCGGGCCACCGCGTTTCCCAAAGAACTCCTGACCGTTCCCGGACCGAGTTTTCTCGACGACGTGTTTACGTGGAGCGATCGCAATTCCACCGTGCTGCGCAACCTCGGCACGCTCTATTGTCACGGGCGCCTGGGGGGCACCGGCTACCTTTCGATCCTCCCGGTGGACCAGGGAATTGAACACTCGGCGGCAGCCAGTTTTGCCCCGAACCCCGAATACTTCAATCCGGCGCGCCTCTGTGACCTGGCACTCGCGGGGGACTGCAACGCCATCGCCACGACGCTGGGCACCCTGGGCATTGTTTCACGCCGCTACGTGCACCGGATTCCCTTCATCGTGAAACTCAATCACAACGATCTCTTGCGCTACCCCAACAGTTTCGACCAGCAGCTCTTCGCGTCGGTTCGCCAAGCCGCCGATCTTGGCGCGGTCGGCGTGGGCGCGACGATCTACTTCGGGTCCGAGGGTTCGATTCACCAGATTGAAGAGATCACGGCGGCTTTCGCCGAGGCTCACCGCATGGGGCTATTTACCGTGTTGTGGTGCTATCTGCGAAACGACGCCTTCATCACCGGCGGCGTCGATTATCAACTCAGCGCGGATCTGACGGGCCAGGCCAACCACCTCGGCGTGACCATCGAAGCCGACATCATCAAACAGAAGCAGCCCGTCAACAACGGGGGCTACCACGCCGTCAAGTTCGGCAAAACCGACCCCCGGGTCTATTCGGAGTTGACCACCGATAACCCCATCGACTTGACGCGTTGGCAGGTGGTGAACTGCTACGCCGGCCGCATCGGACTCATTAACTCAGGCGGGGAAGCTAAGGGCGACAACGATCTGGCGACGGCGGTGCGCACGGCGGTCATCAACAAGCGCGCCGGTGGTCAGGGCCTCATCGTCGGGCGAAAAGTCT
The DNA here is from genome assembly GCA_003134515.1 of Acidimicrobiaceae bacterium. Lineage (GTDB taxonomy): Bacteria > Actinomycetota > Acidimicrobiia > Acidimicrobiales > RAAP-2 > RAAP-2. The sequence continues at coordinate 14,398 of PLBM01000105.1, forward strand.
TTCAACGTCCCCTCGACGATGGCGCGGCCCTCGTCCACGCCGTGCAGGACGTCTACTTGGACCAATCAATCACCGTCGCGTAGTAATACGCTCACGTCATGGGTGAGAACGAAAGTGTCGACGCGGGCTGGTTGACGTGGGCCAACGCCGTCACGCTGGCTCGCCTCGCGTTCCTGCCAGTCTTCTTCTGGCTGCTCTTTGGCACCAATCACCGAGCGGTGGCCGCGTGGTTGCTCGCCGTGCTGGGCGCCACTGATTGGATTGACGGTTATCTGGCTCGACGGCTCCATCAGGTCTCTAACGTCGGCAAGATTCTCGATCCCAGCGCCGATCGGCTGCTCGTTATCGGCGGCCTGCTCGCGGTGGCCGCCGCCGCCGGCGTCCCGTGGTGGTTCGCGATCTTGACCATGGTTCGCGAACTCCTCGTGTCGGTACTGACCCTGGTGCTCGCGGCCCTCGGCGCGGCTCGCATCAACGTGCTGTGGTGGGGCAAAGTGTCCACGTTCGCCCTGATGACAGCGTTTCCGCTCTTCTTGTTGACCACCAATCCCCACCACGCGGCGTTGCGGCCGTGGCAACACGACGTCAGAACGTGGTGCTGGGTGATTGGCCTGATGGGCCTCGGCCTCTCGTGGCTCGTCGTCGTGGGCTACGTCAAGCCGGCCCTTTACGCGCTGCGCACAGGGCGCCAGGCCCGCTCAACCTTGTAAGTTGGCTCGCATGCAGATTCCGAGCGAACTTCGATACTCCAGTGATCATGAATGGGCGAAGCTTGAGGGTGAACGCGTGCGCGTGGGCATCACGGACTACGCCCAGGACGCTCTGGGTGACATCGTCTTTGTTGATCTGCCCAAGGTCGGTGCAGTGGTGAGTGCCGGTGGGGTCATCGGCGAAGTGGAGTCCACCAAATCGGTGTCGGAGATCTACTCGCCCGTGTCCGGGACTATCGCGGCGGTGAACGAATCGTTGCGTACGTCGCCCGAGTTAGTCAACGGCGAACCGTACGGAACGGGCTGGATCTGTGAGATCGAGACGAGTTCGACCGGCGACTTTGAAGCGCTGCTGGACGCCTCTGGTTATGGAGCCCTGACGAGCAGTTAGCCCCGACGGCGATTTCGAAAGTTCACTAGTGTGAGTCACGTGAACTGCCGACGCTGCGGAGAGATACTCAACGCCAACGCGAATTTTTGTTGGTCATGTGGCGCTCCCCAGCACGACGCCACGTCACCCGAAACGGTCGCGGTGCCCGTAGTTAGTGCGCCGGACGCGATGCACCCCGACGCCAATCGGGGACCGCAAGGTGAACACCGTGACGAATTGGTAATCGCCGCGGGGCCCCAAGCGGGCACCCGGATCGAACTGACGAAGGACGTGACGACGGTCGGTCGACACGAAGCGAGTGACCTCTTACTGGACGACGTTTCGGTCTCTCGCCATCACGCGGTCTTTACCCGCACGGCGAGCGGACGGATCACGCTGCGCGATCTCAACTCGCTCAATGGCACCTACGTCAACGGTCGGCGTGTCGAAGAGACGACCCTGCACTCCGCGGATGAAGTGCAGATCGGCAAATTCAAACTGGTTTTTTGGGAGGCGACACGATGAGCGTCAATCAGGGGGGTATGCGCATTGGTGAGGTGCACGCGCAGTTGCGAAAACTCTTTCCGGACGTCGAATTGTCCAAGATTCGCTACTACGAAGACAAGGGTCTGGTGCAACCCAGCCGAAGTCGTAAGGGCTACCGCCTCTATTCCGAGCGTGACGTTGATTGTCTGCGCGAAGCGATTCGCCTCGCGCAAGAAGAGTTCGTCCCGTTACGCGTCGTGCGTCTTCGACTTATCGAACAAGGTCTGCTCTTGGTGCCGAACGTGACGCCGGGTGCGCGTCACGTGGCCCGTGAGTCTACGGTCAGCGTGGTCAGCGCGCCCGCGCCTTCTCCACGTCCGGGATTGAATGTGGTGGCGTTAGCAACCAATGACGTGGAACCTACGCCGATCAAGCAGCACTTTTCCATCAGTGAGCTGATCGCCACGACCGGACTCACGCCCGAAGAGTTCAACCAGATCCAGGCGCTCGGGCTCGTCACGCCCGTCGAGGTCGAGGGCGAGACGACGCTCAGCGCGATTGACGTGCGGGTCGCGGCGTACGCGCGCGCATTGCTCTCGCGCGGCGTCGACGTCCGGCTTCTGGGCACCCTTCGCCGTATTGCGGAGAGGGAAGTCGGCGTCATCGACGAGTTGACCCAATCCTTGCGTGGCGTGGGCAACGAACGCGCACGCGCCGAATCGCTCGCCGTCGTGGTCGACGTCGCGCGCGAGGTGACGGCTCTGTGCAACGTGCTGGTGGAGCGCGAACTCTCTTCGTACCAGCGCGTCTAGACACCCCCGATTGAAGTGTCGGGGTCTAGGCTGGCCCCATGATTGAGGTGGTACTCCGCGCGGTCCGCGTTGACGTGGGATCTTCGACGCCGCTGTTGCTACTCGAAGAAGTGGGGGGCGAGCGCGTGCTCCCGATCTATATCGGCGCGCCCGAAGCGGCGGCGATCGCCTACGCCTTGCAAGGCGTGACATCGCCGCGTCCGATGTCGCACGATCTCCTCGGTCAAGTGGTCAGCGCCCTCGGCGCGAAGCTCTTCTCGGTGGAAGTCACCGAGCTCGTGGACAACACCTACTTCGCCAATTTGCGACTCGTTCGTACGGGCGAGGAGATCATCGTCAGTGCTCGCCCGAGCGACGCGGTGGCCCTGGCGCTGCGCGTCGGCGCACCGATACTGATCAGCGACGACCTGATGGCCGTAGAGGGCCGAGTGATGAAGTTGGCGTACGACGAAGAAGACGAGGAGTACGTGGAACTCGACGCGCCCAACGAGGCCGCTCTGGTCGCGCAACTTCGAGAGTTTCTCGACCAGGTGCGACCCGAGGACTTCGATACGTGAGTCGAGCCCTTAAGTCACTCGCCATCTTCTTCGCCTTTGTCGCCATTTACACGTTGAGCCGTCACGTGATCGACTCTTCGAACACCACCACCACCACGACCGCAACGACGGGAACCAGCACAACGCTGGCGGGCACCGTGTGCCAGGCGTCCGGCTTTTCAGGTGTGTACAACCAGGGCGAAGGCGCCGCGGGCACGATTTACGCGAGTGTGACGCTGACCAAGTTGAGCCCGGGGTCGTGCACCTTGAAGGGGTGGCCGCTACTCACGCTCCAGGACAAGCTCGGCGCGCTCTTAACCTCGTCGATGTCGGACGTGCCCTGGAGTGGCAACAGTTTTCAGTTCCTGACCGCCCGAGCGAATCTTCCGCCGGGGACGCTCACCGTGAGCCAGAACGGAACCGCTGAGTTCTCTCTGGCGTATTCCGACGTACAGACTGGCACCACCGCCTGCCCGAACGCGGTCACGCTGAGCGTCCAGTTTGCGCTCCAGGGTGGCGTCATCGACGTCACGCCGGCCTATCCGGTGACGCCGTGCAACAACGGTCAACTCATAGTGAGCCCGTTCTACTAGGGAGACTCGTCGGAGTGATGGTTGAGGTGGACGAGGATCCGGCCCCGTGTTCGTCCGGCGCGCACGTCTTCGAGCGCGCTCGCGATGCCTTCTAGTCCAATCACCCGATCGACGAGAGACAAGAAGTCAATTCGAGGTGCCACTTCGCCGAGTGTTTGCCACACGCGCTGGCGAGTGGTAGCGGTCGCCTCGACGGCGTCGATGCCCACTAGCGCCACGGCGCGGGTAATGAACGGATAGAGCGTCGTAGCCATCTCGGCGCCCGCAACGACGCCGCTCACGGCCACCGTCGTCCCGTAACTCATTGATCGCAGTAGCTGGTGCAACGTCTTACCACCCACGCAGTCGACGGCGCCGTCCCAGAGTTCGCTGCCTAACATTCGTTCGGGTCGATCACTGATTTCGGATCGGCTAATGACGCGCGCGGCGCCGCGATCGAGGAGCCATTTCGCCTCGCTGGGCGATCCCGTAGAGGCCACCGGCGCGTACCCGCGCAGCGCGAGGTAAGTCACCGCCTGCGAACCGACGCCCCCGGTGGCGCCGGTGACCAGCACCTGCGCGCCGGGTGCCAGTCCTCGATCCTCGAGCGCGAGCACGCTGGCCATCGCCGCGAAACCCGCGGTGCCCATCACCATCGCGTCGCGCAACGAGATCGTTGGCGGCAGTAATGAAAGACAACGCCGCGGCGCGAAGACGAACTCGGCGAACCCACCGTCTCGTCCGACGCCGAGATTTCCGCCGTGCACCGCGACGCGCGTACCGGGAGTCAAGTCGTCGCCGGGGGCGCTCTCGACCACTCCGGCGGCGTCGACACCACCCACGAGTGTGTCCCGACGACGAACCCGACTGGGTGCGCTGGCGACCATGGCGTCCTTGAAGTTCACGCTTGAGTAGTCGACCCTGACCAAGACATCGTTCTGGTCAATCCGAGAAGGTTCGACGTCGCGTTGTTCGCAGATCAATTGCCCGTTGGCCTCGCTGATGACAAAGGCGCGCATCGACCCAGACTACGCAGCGCGTTCGTTGCTCTCGCCCAGGCAATACCATCTCCAGAGTGACAAGAATTCTGCTCAACGGCCATCCCACCTGGGCGCTGCTGCCTCGGAAGAAGGGCAAGACCGTGGTGATGCTCCACGGAGGACTAAGCAGCAGCGAAAGTCTCCTTCGTACTTTGGGCCCGCGACTCTCCAAACGATTCGCGCTCGCCGCGTTTGACCGTCGCGGCCACGGGCGAAGTGCCGACAACGACTTGCCCTTCTCCTACGAGGCCATGGCCGATGAGACCGTTGCTTTTTTGGAAGTGCTCGGGCGCCGCGTTTATCTATTGGGCCACAGCGACGGCGCCAACGTGGCGTTGGTGGTCGCCCTTCGACGCCCGGACTTGTTAAAGAGAGTCGCGTTGGTCGGCGCGAATTATCACTTCAGCGGCCTCGTGTCGATGCCGGATTTCACGCCGGCTAGTCCAGGGTTTTCGGACTTCGCCGCGCATTACGCGATACATTCGCCCCACGGGATCGAACACGCGGGGGCGGCGGTAGAAAAGTCCTTGGCGTTGGTCAAAACCGAGCCGACGTTGACCCTTAAAGAACTCGCGACGATCCGGGTGCCGGTCTTGGTGATGTCAGGTGACGACGACGTTGCGAAACTCTCACACACCGTCGAGATGTACGAAGCCATTCCCGATGCGCAACTCGCCGTGCTCCCGGGAACGTCGCATGCGGTGTTAAAGGAACGGACGAAGGAGTGCGTGGAGATCATCGAACGTTTCTTCACCGGTCCGGTACCACCGCGCACCAAGTACCCACTACGTCGTGCACTGAGTGTCGACACCGATTAGTCGAAGCGCCGCCGTCCGTCATTCGCTCGGTACACTTAGCCTCATGTGGGCGCAGCTCTTGAACGCGCGCGACCGCTTCACGACGTGGTGGGCGGCGCTCGGAAAACTCACCGGCGATGGGCTGCTCTACTTAATGGCCTCGTGCTTCGCCTTGATCTTGGGTTGGACCTCGACCCAACCCGCGCAGTGGCAGTGGGGCTATTTGACCTTCGGACCCTACGCCCTGGCGGCAGTCGTCGCACTTATCGTGGGTCGGCGGGCCTGGAAAAGAGAACATCTGTTTCGAATGGTGCTGTTGGGACTCGTCGTGATCGGCGCCGTCTTCGTCCCGCTCGGCCTCGAGGCGCATTGGCGTCACGCTCAGCCCGAGATCGGTGTGATCTCGCGCGCGGGCAAGCTGCTGAGTAAGGGGGAGGATCCTTATCGTGTGAACAGTGTCCACGGTCACGTGGTCAATGAGATTCACGGATTGCCGGCGTTCGAATCGTTTTTCCCTTACTTGCCCTTGATGGGCGTCTTCGGGCTGCCCAGCGCCGCCACGCACGAAAGTAACGGTTTGACCGACGCGCGAATTGTCATGACCCTCATGACGCTCCTCGCCAGTGGGTGGGCCCTCGCACTGTTGCGCCTCACGAAAGCGCAGAAACTGCGCGTTGCCCAAGTCCTCATTGCGCTGCCCACGGGTGCACTCTTTCTTTCGACCGGTGGCGACGATATGCCCATTTTGGCGCTGCTCTTACTCGGCGTCGCCGCGCTGCAGCGACGTCAATCGAATTTGGCGGGCGTCAGCTTGGGACTCGCGGCGGCCATGAAGCTGACGGCCTGGCCCATGGCCGCCGGCGCGCTGCTAGTGGCGCGAAACAAGGAGGGACGTTCCACGTGGCGACGACTCCTTCTGTGGATTGGCGCCATTGTGGTGGTGACCACGGTGCCGTTCATCTTTCGAGCGCCCGGGGCGTTCATGACGAACGTTTTCGCTTTTCCTCTCGGTCTCGCCGGCGTCTCGTCGCCGGCCGCGAGCGCGTTGCCCGGCCACGTTCTCACGACGTGGCTGCCGGCGCTCGGCCATGTGCTGGCCCCGGTCTCGCTCTTGATCGGCGGCTACTTCGTGGCCAAGTACTCGCGCCGTCATTGGCCGTTGACGCTGTCCCAACTTCTCGCGATTATGAGCGTGACGTTTACGGTGTTGATGTGCGTGGCGTCAGCTACGCGAATTGGTTACGTTATCTATCCGTTGAACTTCGCGTTGTGGGCAGCCGTCACGCAGGATCACAAGGTGGTCGTGTCCGAACTCGTCAGTTGCTAATGCGTTAGATCGTCTCGGAGTTTTGGTAGATCCGAAAGGTCCAATCAACTCTCGCGGCGTTGGACGTGGTCACGGTCACGCCGATCACCCAGTAGAAGCCGTCGCTGCCCGCTTTTTGAAAGAGCGACTGGGGATCACCGTTGCTGGCTCCTGAAGAGAACAGGTTCCAGCCTCGCGACTCCAACTGTGCGTCGTAGAAGTTGATCAACGACGGGCCGTTGGCACCGGTGGTGGTTAAAGGCTCGTAGCAGTCGAAGTCACCGGCCCCGGAATTGGGCGTGTTGGCTTTCCCGGCAGGCGCGGTGCCGACGGGCATGACGAAGGCGTTGGCGATGTTCGAAGGAACTTCAGCACTCTGCAGGCAGTACTTCAGGGCCGGTCCCGGCGCGACGTCACGTTGCAATCCACCTACGACCAGGGGCAGCGTCGTCGTGGTTTCCTTGGTGACGCCCTGGTTGGCGACGACGTTGATGACCAGGAAAATGACCAACATCACGACCGCCAGGCCCAACACCGCCGCCGCGGGCCAGAGACTCGTGGTGGTGGTCAACGGGGGCTTGGGTTCTTCACTCACTCGTTCCACCCAAAGTGGTCGATCGGACCCCGCCCTTCGCCGAGGTGCCAGGTGGACGCGCTCGAAAGGGCGGCGAGCACAAAGGACTTCGCGTCGCGCGTCGCGTCGAGCACGCTGCGCCCGAGGCCGAGCCCGGCCGCAAGGGCCGCCGACAGTGAACATCCGGTGCCGTGGTCATTCAAGGTTTCGACGCGTATCGCGTCAAAGACGGTCAGTTCGTCTCGACTGAGCAGCAGGTCCGGTGCGTGCTCCGCGCTCGCGCCGTGCGCCAAGTGTCCGCCTTTGACGAGTACGAAAGTTGGTCCCATCGCCAAGATGGTGCGCGCCAGCGCCGTCAAGTCCTCGAGGTCCCTCACGTCGCCCACGTCGACCTCGCACAGAGCGGCCGCTTCGTAGAGATTGGGCGTCACGACTTCCGCGAGGGGAATGAGGGCGCTTCGATACGCCTCGACTCCACCTTCGGCCACGAGCGGATGTCCACTGGTCGAGATCAATACCGGATCGACCACGAGGTGGGGGAGAAGTCCTTCGCTCGCCAGCAAACTCACCCGTTCTATGGTGCGCGCTTGGGCGAGCATGCCGGTTTTGGTGGCTCGAACGTCAAAGTCGGTGACGATCGCTCGCACTTGGGCTTCCACGAAGTCCGGTTCGATGTTGACGATCGCGGTGACGCCCATGGTGTTCTGGGCGGTGATCGCCGTTAGTGCCGTCGTCGCGTGCACGCCAAACGCGATAAAAGTTCTGATATCGGCTTGAATTCCTGCGCCGCCGCCGGAGTCCGATCCGGCGATGGACAAGGCGGTGGTGGGCTGCACGCTCCAACCCTAGTTACCGTTTTTCGTCAGTACGATGGGGCTGTGGATGAGCTTTTTCAAGTCGGGTCGTTTAGTTCAACGTCGCGACTCGTCGTGGGCACGGGCGGATTTCGCTCGATGGACGTGCTCGAAGCGTCGATTCGAGTCTCGGGTTCTTCGATCGCTACGGTGGCGCTGCGCCGCGTTGATCCTAACGTCAAGGGTTCAATTTACGACCTTTTGCGCGCGATGAACGTGACGCTGCTACCAAATACCGCCGGTTGTTATAGCGCCGAAGAGGCCATCAAGGTTGCCGAGCTGGCCCGAGAGGCCTTCGCCACTACCTTGATCAAACTTGAAGTCATTGGCGACGACGTGACGTTGTTGCCCGACACGAGCGAAACGTTGAACGCCGCCGAAGAACTGGTTCGCCGGGGATTTGAAGTCTGGGCCTACACCTCGGACGACCTGATCGTGGCTCAGCGCCTCGAGCAGCTCGGCTGCGTCGCGGTGATGCCGCTCGGATCGCCGATCGGTTCGGGACTCGGCATTCGTAACCCCCACGCGATCTCGCTCATTACCGATCGGCTCAGCGCTCCGGTGCTGCTCGACGCGGGCGTGGGCACGGCGTCCGACGCCGCGTTGGCGATGGAGCTGGGCTGTGACGGGGTTCTCGCGGCGTCGGCCATGAATCGAGCGCTGGAACCGGTCTTGATGGCCGAGGCCCTTCGTGACGCCGTTCGAGCGGGCTACCTGGCCAGGCGGGCCGGTCGTATTCCTACCCGGTTGCACGCCGAGGCCTCGTCGCCGTCGCTCGGACGGCCGGACCTTTTTGCCGTTTAGGGCCAATCTAACTACACTCGTGTAGTCCGTCGAGATAGTCTGGACAGGCCTCGGTCGGGAGGGACACGTATGACTGATACCGCGACTTTTGGATTTAGTGGACCGACGGTCTGTCGCCTCACGGGCGTCACGTACCGTCAGTTGGACTACTGGGCGAGAACCGAACTGGTCACGCCCTCAATTCGCCCCGCGACGGGCAGTGGCTCAAAACGTGCCTACTCCTACGGGGACGTGTTGGAGGTAAAGGTCATCAAGTCCCTGCTCAGTTCCGGAGTGTCGCTGTCACGGGCACGCCAGGCTGTGGAGTGTCTTCGCACTTCACTCGGCGCCGATTTGGCGGCGAGCAGCCTGGTGCTCTCGGACGCCGGATCGGTGCTCGCCCACGACGACGGCGAACTCGTCGATCTGTTGCGAGGGGGCCAAGGGGTCTTCAATATTGTTTCTCTAGCGAAGGTGGTCGCCGAGCTCTCGGTCACAATTCGCGAATCACAGCTCATGACGTCGGAGAAGGGGGCCGCTACGGCGTGACCTCTTTGACGCCGAGCGACGAATCGCGTCGTCGCCATCCGAGCGTGGTACCAAATTCTCTTCAAACGTTTGCCCATCCCAGTGAACAGCTCTTCGCTACGCTGCTCACGCTCTACGGGCACCCCTGGGTCTACGAGCCCTTCGAGTTCCCGCTGGCGTGGAGCGAAAACGGAGTTCCGACCAGTGGTTTTCGTCCGGACTTTTACCTGTCCGAGCAGCACCTCTTTATCGAGTTGACCGTGCTCGAACAGCGGCTCGTGACGAAGAAGAACCGAAAGATCCGCCGTTTTCGCGACCTCTACCCCGAGGTCCCGTTACTGGTGGTCTACCGTCGAGACTTTCACGAGCTCTTGCGTCATCACGACCTGCGTGTGGCGGACGGGCGAGCGGCCTAGGCGCTTCGATGAACGACCGCCGGCCGTTTCTCTACGACGTGCACGTTGAGTTGGGCGCGAAGATCGTTCCCTTCGGTGGCTGGGAGATGCCGCTGCAGTACGCGACGGGCACGGTGGCTGAACACCTGGCCTGTCGCCGCGATGCCGTGGTCTTTGACGTCAGTCACTTGGGCACCGTTCGTTGTGACGGAACCGAGATGTTGGACGCGCTTCAAGACACGCTCACGAATGATCTTCGAAAAGTCGCGCCGGGACGGGCTCAGTACACCCATCTCTTGAGCGACGAAGGCTTCGTGGTCGATGACATCATCGTGTGGTGGGTTAGTGAACATGAATTCGACGTCATGCCTAACGCATCGAACACCTCTGGTGTCACCTCGGCCCTGCCTGGTCGCGACGTCACCGTGGAGCGTTGCGTCTTGGCGGTGCAAGGGCCGCGTGCTCGAGCGAAGGCCGCGAGCGTGGATCCGCGCTTCGCCGAGGTCGAGCGATTTCACGTTGCTCGCTTCGAATACGAAGGCGTCGAGGTTCGAGTGGCCGGCACCGGCTACACCGGCGAACCGGGAGTGGAAATCGCCGCGCCGAACGAGGTGGCCGAACGAATCCTTCGCCGCCTCGTCGGGGCCGGGGTGATGCCGGCGGGGTTGGGCGCGCGCGACACTCTGCGTTTGGAAGCGGCGCTGCCGCTGTACGGACACGAGCTGAGTCTTCACTCCACGACGCTCGAAGCGGGACTCGGATGGGTACTGGGCTGGAAGAAGGAAACGTTCAAAGGTCGTCACGCAGTCGAACTCGAACGAGGTCGCGGCGTCGCACGTCTGTTGACCGGTGTCGCCAGCGCGGGCCGACAGCCCCTTCGTGACGGGGCCGACGTGGTCGTCGATGGTGAGAGCGTGGGAACACTCACGTCGGGGAACTTCTCTCCGGTACTCGAGCACGGCATCGGGTTAGGTCTCTTAGCGCCGGGACTGCAGCCGGGTCGTTCGGCCACGGTAGTGCTGCGCGGCCGTGAGATCCCCGCTACCGTGACGGCGCTGCCGTTTATCCGATCGGAGTCATGACGTGGCGGACTACTTGCCACACACCACCAACGACGTGGAGGCGATGCTGCAGTTTTTGGGAATGGATTCGCTCGATGACCTCTTCGCGCACATTCCCGCGGCCGTTCGACTGACGAGCGGCCTCAACCTTTCGGAAGGTCTGAGCGAACCCGACGTCGCGGCAATCTTCGCGGGCTACACCGCCGCCAATAAGGCCAAGGCGACCGCGATGACGTGTTTTGCTGGTGGGGGCGCCTACGACCACGAGGTGCCGGCTGTGGTGAAGGCGCTGGCCAATCGGTCGGAGTTCGTCACCGCCTACACGCCCTACCAACCCGAGGTTGCCCAAGGTGTCCTCCAAGCCATTTTCGAGTATCAGACCCTGGTGTCGCGCCTCAGCGGTCTACCGATACCCAACGCCTCTCTCTACGACGGCGCCACCGCTCTGGTAGAAGCGCTCAACATGGCCCACGGGGCGACGGGCCGTTCAAAGATGGTGATTTCGTCAGGCATTCATCCCCACTGGCGCCAAGTCGCGCGCACGTTCGCTCGCGGCACCGGGCACGAGATCGTCGAAGTCCCACTGCGTGACGGCGTGACGGGCTGGTCGAGCGTGGACGTCTCACACGCCGCCGCCGTCGTGGCGGGCTATCCGAATTACTTGGGCGTCTTGGAAGATCTGACCTCGGCCAAATCCTTGGCCGTCGAACACGACGCACTCTTCATCGTGGGCGCCGATCCCGTCGCCGCGGGCGTTTTAAAGACCGCCGGACAGTGGGGCGCCGACGTCTTCGTCGGTGAGGGTCAGGCCTTTGGCACGGCACTCTCCTTTGGTGGTCCCTACCTGGGGCTCTTCGCGTGCACCGAAGCCCAAGTTCGCCGGTTACCGGGACGTATCGTCGGTGAGACCGTCGACTCGAGTGGCCGTCGCGCTTTCGTGACGACACTGCGCGCGAGAGAACAGGACATCCGTCGCGAAAAAGCCACCTCGAACGTCTGTACGAATCAGACCCTGATGGCGGTGACCGCGGCAATTCAGCTCGGCTGGCTCGGCACGTACGGGCTTCGCGAGATCGCCACGCGCTGCGCCCAAGGCGCTCACTACCTCTTTGAGCAATTGATGCGCCTCGAGGGTGTCGAGGCGGTCTCGACCCAGCCCTTCTTTCGTGAGTTCGCCCTGCGACTCTCTAAGCCGGCGAGTGAGGTCATTGCCCTCATGGCGGAGCGCGAAGTGCTCGCCGGACTCGCCGTCGACGCGCTCAGCGGCGGCCCGGACCCCTCAGTTGAGGATGGCATCGATCGTGTACTACTGGTGACCGTCACGGAGCGTCGGACCAAGGACGAAATCGATCACTACGTGACGTCACTTCAAGAGGCGCTGCAGCGATGACCGTGAATCCCCAACCGGGAGGTCGGGCCTCGTCGGCGCCGATCATGGGCCACGAGACCGAGCCCACGCTCTTTGAGATGTCCGTACCGAGTCGCTCGGCTTACCAGCTACGTACGACGGGTGTTCTCGCGACAGCGCTCGGTGATCTCGTGCCCGTCGCTCATCTCAACCACGAGGTCGTGGCCGTCGCCGAGGTTTCCGAACGAGATCTCGTGGCTCACTTCACTCGTCTGAGCCACCGTCAGTTTTCAGTCGATCTCGGAATGTACCCATTGGGTTCGTGCACCATGAAGTACAACCCGAAGTTCTGCGACGCGGTCGCGGGCGATCCCGGTCTAAACGCTGTGCACCCCGGTGCCCCGGCATCGTTGAGCCAAGGCTGGCTCGAGATTATGGTCACCCTCGAAGAGAAGCTCTGCGTCATTACGGGCATGAGCGCCGCGACCTTGCAGCCCGCGGCCGGCGCGGCCGGCGAACTCACCGGTCTTCTCTTGATGCGCGCGTATCACCAAGCCAATGGTGAGGTCCGTCGACGTGTCCTCATCCCCGACTCGGCACACGGCACCAATCCCGCCTCGGTGACCCTCGGTGGCTACGAGGTGACAACTGTCCCTTCGAATGGTCGCGGATTGGTCGACCTCGACGCCCTCAAGGCCGCGCTCGGGTCCGACGTGGCCGGCATCATGTTGACCAATCCCAACACGGTGGGACTCTTCGAAGAGGAGATTTCGGAGATCGCCGCGGCCGTGCACGACGTGGGCGGGCTTCTTTACTACGACGGCGCGAACCTCAACGCCATCTTGGGCGCGGTGCGTCCCGGTGACATGGGCTTTGACATCGTGCATATGAACCTGCACAAGACCTTCGCCACACCCCACGGCGGCGGGGGACCGGGCGCAGGACCGGTCGCCGTCGCTTCGCGTCTGGTGGAGTTCTTACCTGGCCCTCGGGCCACGCGCGCGAGTGACGGCAGCTTTGAATGGGTCACGCCCGCGCGTTCGATCGGTCGGGTCCACGGTTGGAACGGTAACTCGCTGGTACTGGCCCGAGCGCTCGCCTACATCGACGTTCACGGCGGCGACGGACTCACTCGTGTCGCGCAGCACGCCGTGCTGAACGCCAACTGGCTTCGTCGCCGGCTGCACGAGATTCTGCCCGCCGCTTACGACCGTGTGTGCATGCACGAGTGCACGCTGAGCGCCTCCGGGCTCAAGGCGAAATACGGAGTTCGGGCGCTGGACGTGGCCAAGGCCCTGCTCGATGAGGGTTTTCATTCGCCGACGGTCTATTTCCCGTTAATCGTTGACGAGGCGTTAATGTTCGAGCCGACCGAGACCGAGAGCGTCCAAACCCTCGAAGCGCTCGCGCAAGCGCTGGAGCGAATCGCCCAGCGAGCGCACGACGATCCAGAACCTTTGCACCATGCCCCACAGAGCACGCCGGTGTCGCGCGTCGATGAAGCCCGGGCCGCGCGAAGATTGATCGCTACGGCCGACGCCGAGCGTTAAGGGCTGAAAACTCAGATATTGGTGCCGTGGGTGCCGTGGGAGAGTCCCTTCAGGCTCGTCGCCATGATCGCTCGACCAATATTCGCGTGTTAAATAAGGTAGTGGGTGTCGATTTGGCCACTTCCTGTTCGTCGGTATTCATGTAACCCGAAATTCGGGTGTCACCAGAAGGAGCCCAGAGATGTCAGAGTATCTAGTTCTTATCTATGAAAACGAGGCCGCCTGGGAAGGCGCCGACGAAAAAGTGACGGGACAGGTCATGAGTGGGCACGAGGAGTTCGGCACTAAAAACGCTTCGTCGCTTCGTGGTGGGAACGCTCTTCAGCCGACCATGAGCGCGACGTCGCTGCGACGTGACGCGTCGGGCAAGCTTCTCGTTACCGACGGCGCGTTCGCCGAAACCAAAGAAGCGCTGGGTGGCTACTACGTCATCGAGGCGAGTGACTTGGATCAGGCAATCGCTATCGCGAGCCAGGTCCCCGCGTTCTTTGGCGGAGTCGAAGTTCGTCCCATCAGAGTCTTCGACTGATCAGTCTTTCTCGTCCCGTCGATGTCGAGGCCGCGTTGGCCGCGGCGTACCGTCGCGAGTGGGCGTACGTCTTAGCGGCCACCCTGCGCGTGACCGGCGACATTGACGTGGCCGAGGAGTGCGTTCAAGACGCGTTTTCGAGAGCCCTGACGGCCTGGCCGAAATCTGGGATTCCTTCGAACGAGGGTGCCTGGCTCACCACCGTCGCCCGGCGGCGGGCGATAGACGTACTTCGACGCGCATCCACCCAAGGAAGAGTTCTCGTGAAACTTGTCGAACCCGAAAGTGGTTCGATCCCGAATGACGTGGACCTGTCCAGCGTGTCCGACGACCGTCTCCGTCTGATTTTTACGTGTTGTCACCCTGCACTGTCACTTGAGTCCCAGGTCGCGCTGACCCTTAAGTTGCNNTCAGCACCGCGGAGGTCGCTCGAGCTTTTCTCGTGAGCGAGTCGACCATGGCCGCGCGCATTACGCGAGCCAAGAACAAAATCTCGACTTCGCACATTCCTTACCGTGTGCCAGAGATCGAGGACTTGCCCGCTCGCGTCGACGCGGTGCTATCGGTGATTCATCTCGTCTTTACTACTGGTCACACCGCGCCGTTGGGCGCAGACCTCATGCGACGAGATCTCGTGGAGCGCGCACTGGACTTGTCTCGTATGATGCGCGCCCTTCTGCCAGAAGATCCCGATGTCGCGGGACTCCTGGCCCTCATTCTCTTGACCGACGCCCGTCACGAGACTCGCATCGGCGCCGACGGTACCTTGGTGCTCTTGTCGGAGCAGGATCGATCCCGCTGGGATCGCCGAGCCATCGAAGAGGGTTCGGAACTGATTCGAGACGCACTCGGGCAACGCCTCGACGGACCGTTCGTGCTCATGGCGGCCATCGCCGCGGTGCACGCCGAGGCACCCTCGTGGGAGAGCACCGACTGGCACGAAATCGTCGGGTTGTACGATCTCTTGCTCGTCACCTGGCCCTCGCCGGTGGTTGCCCTCAATCGAGCGGTAGCGATTGGCTTGGCCGACGGACCTGCTGCGGGACTAAGCGCACTCTCTGAACTCAGCAGCGATCGGCAACTATTGAGTTACACCTACCTCGCGAGCGCTCGAGCAGATTTTCTGCGGCGCTTGGGGCGGGTTGAAGAGGCGCGCACGGCCTACCAAGAGGCAATCGGCTGTTGCGAAAATGAAATAGAACGAACTTTTCTCGTCGGACGCTTACAAGAGCTCGGCGTATGAGGGTTCACTCGACACTGGTCGCACGTTCGATTTAGTCAATCTACAATTAACGGATCAGGAGAGTTCCTCGTCATTCACGGCGTTGATTCGGCTTTGAACGAGTCGTAAGAGTCGAGCGAGTTCATGTTGTTCGGCGTTACTTAGAGCACTAACGGCGAGTGTCTCTTGTTTGTTGAACTTGGGGAACACTTCCTCAATGAGACGACGACCCGCGCGGGTGAGACCGATTGACACACGACGTCGATCGTTGCTGTGGGGGATCCTTCGAATGAGCTTGCGGGCTTGGAGGGTCTTCATGACGCCGGTCAACGTACCCTTGGTGATTCCCGCCTCGGCGGCGACATGGCCAGTTTCTTGCTCATCCCAGATCCACAGCACCCAGAGCACCGTAAAGGCCACCCAACGCAGGTCGTAGTCGTTGAGGAGCGTTCGCTCCATGTGGTTTCGTACTGCGGATCCAGNNCATGTGGTTTCGCACGACCGATCCCGCGCGATAGATGTTCGAGACGGCACTCATGGCGGTGAAGTCCAGTTCGTGGGCGTCCAGCCGAGCACGAATATCACGCTCGGCTCGTGAGACGACCGCCGCCTTCGAGCTCGCGATACGTTGCGACACCGCTACGCCTCCAAAGTCGTGCCACCATTGAAGGTGGTGCCCACCGAGCGAAAGTAGCCCCCGATAATCTCACGGGGCGAGATCGAGAGAAGCTCTTCGCTCGGGGAGTCAAAGAGTTCCAACGTCGCCGAACCGCTGTAAGCGGGACCGAGATCGACGTTCACGCCGGCCACCGTGACGATCTCGCTGAGCGAGTCTCGATCGTCGAGTTCAACGCGCGGGAACCATCGGTGATGCAACATGGCGTGCCCGTTGACAAATCCGTTCGCGTCGCTCTCACCTTGGAGCGTGATCGTCGCTTGAGCGAGGCGACGGTCGCTCGCCGCGAGCGTCATGCCAAACATGGCGCCCGCCCCGAGACGGGGTCCGGCCCGACCCCGAGTGATGGGGCGTGTTTGGTGGATCGAGCCCAACTTCTTGGGATAGCCCTGGAGGTACCCGCGCACCAGCGCAAAGTCCGTGTCAACCCAGATAAAGAGACAGCGGCTGAAGAGTTGGTCTTGATAGCGACAACGCACGACGACGTAGGCCTCTTTGTACTGAGAACGAACGGGATCAAGGAGTTCCTCACCGCTGTCGCCACAGCTCTGCCAGTCGGCCCAGATGAAGGCCACCGCGCCGGGGTCCTCCTCATCACGCGCCAACGTCAGGCCCTCGGGCAGCAGCGCCGCCACCGCCGAGGGATCGGTGCGGTACTCGACCGTCAAGAGGTCACCCGAGTAATGCCAGGGTGTGGGCGGCAAGAGCGACGCTCGCCCGCTCGCGGTACGAGGAAAGGGGAGACCGCGAAGCGTCATCGTGACGTCCCCGTCCACCCGTTGACCGGTTGGTCGAACCACACGTGCACTTGACCCGTGCCAATAGAGTTCTCGTATTCGGAGAAGAGACGACCCGGTGCGACGCACTCACGACCGCCCAGGGCCGCGACCATCATCTGATAGTGCGCGAACCGACCCTCCGGCTTGACCTTGAAGAACTCCGCAAAGTTGTCGACCACACTGGCGTGATCGCCTCGAAGCCAGGCGCCTATGACGCCGTGGTCGGCCCGACGTGCCGCGTCAGAGAAAATATGTTCTTCGCCGGCGGCCTCGTGGCTACGCAGTGTTCGCAATGTATGAAACGTGTGACTCAGTGCGCCCGAGGCAATGAGGACCACGCGACGGTCGCTCTGCTCGATGGCCGCGGCGATGATCCTTCCGACGTTGGCGAAGTCGGCCGGTTCGGCCGTTTGACAGGTGCTCACCGAGATCCATGCCTCGTCGCCTTGGAGGAATGAGAAGAAGTTCGTCGTGGCGTACATGATCGGCAGATGTTCGTTGTCAATAGGCGTGATCCAACTCTCCGGCGTCGAGGCGGCGATCTCACCGACCAATTTGGCGAACGATGGATCACCTTTGACATCGTAAGGAACGCTTGACATTCCGCGCGGCAACTCCTCAGAGGTAAAGAAGCCCAGACGGCGCTCGGCCGAGGTGATGACGAACTCCACTGTGGTGAACCAGTGGCTGTCAAACACGATGACCAGATCGGGCTTGAGGACGTCAAAGACTTCACGGCGCAATCGGTGAAGGCCGGTGTAAAGCGTGCTTTCGTTTCCGTCATTGATGGCGTGGCGCACGACGTCCGGCAGCACGATGGTGGGAACATGCGCCAGAAAACCTGCACCAACTATTTCACCCATGGGTGGTGTCCTCTCTCACTTGATAAGTCTTGAGATCGCTGTAGAAGTCCAGGGCGTAGTCGCCGCCCTCTCGACCGATGCCACTGATGCCCGTGCCGCCAAAGGGCGCACTGAGATCACGAACGAGAAAGCAGTTGACCCAAATGGTCCCGGCCCTCACTTCGGCGCCGAATCGATCGGCCTTCTTACGGTTCGAAGTGAAGGCCATCGCTGTCAGTCCGTACGCCGTCGAGTTCGCCAACGCGATCGCCTCGTCCTCATTCTGGAACGTCTGGAAGGTCAACACCGGTCCAAAGATTTCACGCTGGACGATTTCGGCGTCGTTGGCGCGCGGCTCAATCAGGGTGGGTTCGAACCACAGGCCTTCGACGTCGCGTCGTTTTCCGCCGAAGATCAAGGTATCGCCCGCTTCGAGTGAGCGGTCCACGAAGCCTTGGACTCGCGCAAGGTGCTCGGGATGAATGAGGGGTGAAATCGTGGTCGTCGACTCACGGCTGTCGCCCAAGACGTGCTGCTTGGTGGCTCTGGTGAAACGGTCGAGGAACTCGTCTCGCACGCTCTCTTCGACGATGAGGCGCGTGCCCGCCAGACAGACTTGGCCCGCGTCGTCGTACATCAGCGCGGCTTTCTCCGCAGCGGCGTTCAAGTCGGCGTCGGCGTACACCACGAAAGGTCCCTTGCCACCCAGCTCGGCGGTAAAGGGCACGAGGTTCTTCGCGGCGGCAATGCCGATGCTGCGACCCGTCTCCGGAGAGCCGGTAAAGGAGATTCGCCGCACGCGTGGGTCACTCACCAGCGCCGTGCCGACCTCGTTGCCAAATCCCTGCACGAGGTTAAAGACGCCCGGAGGGAACTCGGCTTCGAGCGCCAGGTCCATGAGCAGCGAACAACTAAGGGGCGACCATTCGGCGGGCTTTAAAACGACCGTGTTGCCGGCCGCCAGGGCCGGCGCGCATTTCCACGTTGAGAGCATGAACGGCGCGTTCCACGGCGTGATGACGACCGTGGGTCCCGCGGGCATTCGCAGCACTCGGTTGCGCGTTCCGTTGGACCTCCAACGCCTCGACCTGTAGGACCGGGCGAGGTCGGCGTACGCGCGGAAGTTCCTCGCCCCACGGGCGATCACGCGTAAACGCAGGCTCTCTTCGAGCATGGCCATGTCCAGGGTTTCGACAATGGCGATGCGCTCAATGTTCTCGTCGATCAAATCCGCCAAACGGTGCAGGCACTTGGCGCGTTTCTTCACCCCACGTGCGGCCCACGTCGGAAAAGCGTCGACCGCGGCGCGCAGTGCGAGGTCGGCTTCGTGGGCCGTTCCTCGCGCCACGTCGGCGAGTTTCAAGGACCAGTCAAGGGGCGAACGGTCCTCGAACGTGCTGGGCGACGTTACCCGAACGTTGTTGATGAAGTGTCCGGTGGCTACCGCGACGCCGCCCACGTTGGTGCGTTCTTCACTCACGATTGATACTTGGGGTGAACGCGCGGATAGGGCAGCGCAGAACGCTCGGTCGGGTGAGGGCGGCGCTGCCCACGAAACTCCCAATCGCCACCCAAAGCCGTGGAGAGAACCTCTTCGCTCTGGGTCGGTTGAGCCCCGACTTCGTCGCTGACCGCATCAGGCGAGGCAACGATGTGGTTCGTGAGCGCTCCTAGACCCTCGACCTCGACGGTGACGACGTCACCGGGTTCCACGGGGCGTGATGCGGCCGGTGTGCCCGAGAGAATGACGTCACCGGGCACCAAGGTGATGAGACGCGCCACGTCGGTGACGAGGTAGTGCATATCCCAGGCCATCTCGTCGGTGGAGCCGTCTTGGCGAATTTGGCCGTTCACCGTCGTTCGCATGGACTTGGCGTGAAAATCCCACGCGGTGACCAGACCCGGTCCGATCGGACAGAGTGTGTCGGCTCCCTTCACCCGCAGCATCGACCCGGCGTCGGTGTCGCGAAAATCGTGAAGTCCAAAGTCGTTCGCGATGGTGTAACCCGCGATGTAGTGAGCCGCGTCTGCCAATTTGATGTTGCGGGCCGTTCGTCCAATCACGATGGCGATTTCGCCCTCATAATTCAAGTAGTGACAGTTCGCCGGACGAACGACCGCCCCGTGATGGGCATTTAGCGCCGAAACGGGCTTTTGGAACCACGTCGGCGCCGGGGGCAGCTCGATGCCGAACTCACGTACACGCGAGACGTGATTGAGGTGACAACAGAGGATCTTGGTCGGAGAAACGGGTGCCAGGTGCGTGGCAGTGGCCGCCTCGACGCGTCGTCCGTCGGCCGCCACCAAGGAGGCGCCGTCGCGTGTGACGTCGACGACGTTGCCGTCAAGAAGAATGCG
>PLBM01000073.1:0-234 GCA_003134515.1 Acidimicrobiaceae bacterium
GGCCGAGACCACGCCCGATACCGACTTCTCGAGCCTGCGCGCGATACTGATTGGCGGCTCCACGGTCCCACGGATCATGATCGAGACCTTTCGAGACGTGTACGGCATCGACGTGATCCAAGGTTGGGGCATGACCGAAACCAGTCCCCTCGCGGCCGTGTCAAATCCTCCGGCGGGCACGCCGCCCGAACTCGAGATCGAGTACCGAGTGAAGGCGGGGCGTGTGGTGGCGGG
>PLBM01000073.1:245-6700 GCA_003134515.1 Acidimicrobiaceae bacterium
GCGCTCGACGAGATCGGCTTCGTCACGATCTCGGACCGGACCAAGGACGTGATCAAGTCCGGGGGCGAATGGATTAGCTCGGTCGAACTCGAAGTGACCGTCATGGCGCACCCGGCGGTCTTTGAGGCGGCGGTGATCGCGGTACCCGACGACAAATGGGAAGAGCGACCGCTGTGCTGTGTCGTGTTGCAGCCGGGCGTCGAGGCGAGTGCTGAAGAACTGAAGGAGTTTCTCGCCGAGCGGGTCGCCAAGTGGTGGCTGCCTGAAAGGTGGAGCTTTATCGAGAGCGTGCCCAAAACCAGCGTGGGCAAATTCGACAAGAAGGTCCTGCGCGCACAGTACGCCGAAGGCGCACTCGAGGTGGTGGTCGTCGACTAGTGGAGTCCCTGGACGATCTCGCCGACGAAGTCGCGGCGTTGGAGAAGCGGGTCGCGGACGCCATTTTTGAAACGGTGCGCGCACAGTTGCGCAGCGACGAGAGTGAGGGCGCCAAGGAATTGGAACGACAACTCTCACGAGTGCGGCGCAGCCTACAAAAGGCGGAGCACCTCCTTCGACGAAGCGAAGGCGACTAACTCGACCAACTGTTCGCTTCGTCAATGACGTGCCGCAGGCTGACGAAGTTCCGTCCGTCGAAGTTGAACGAGAGCGACTGCTCGTCTTCAACTTGGTATCCCGGGCCTTCATCAAACATTGGCACCGCAACTTTGAGCTCGGCGAGTTGTTCGCCCGTTGGTGGACGACGAAGCGAAAGTTGCCCACGCGCACCATCGGTCGTGAAACCTTGGTAGTTCGAGTAGAAGTGTTCGATCTCGTCGATGGTCTCGGTAATCGATGTCGCGAGACGCACCAAGCACATGTCCTTGGTGCCGACGTAGTCATTGCGAACTACGGCTTCGTCGATGAAGGTCATCCACTGCTTCCAGAACGACCCGTCGGGTGTGTCAAGTAAGACCACTGGCGCGGGTGTCGTCTTTCCCGTGTCGAGCAGCGTCAAGACCTCAAAGAGTTCGTCCATGGTGCCAAGACCCCCCGGCAGCACGACAAAGGCGTTGGAAGGTCGGGTCAGGGCGACTTTGCGCGTGAAAAAGTACTTCATCGTCACCAACATCGTGGAGACGTCGATGAACGCGTTGGCGTCTTGTTCGAAGGGAAGTTCAATGTTCACCCCGAGGGTGTGCTCTTTACCCGCGCCCTTCGCTGACGCTTCCATGATTCCCGGTCCGGCGCCCGAGATGGTGATCCAACCTCGCTTGGTCATCGCCCGCGTGAACTCGGCGGTCATCTCATAGAGCGCACTGCCCGGCTTCGTTCGGGCCGACCCGAACACCGTCAATTTAGGACGCTCGCGCCACTTGTCAAAGAGGGTGAATGCTTCGAGCAGTTCGTCGATCGCCCGTACCGCGACGCGCAGGTCCTTGGTGTCGGCGTCGGCCTCGGCCACCATAACGACGCGCGCTAACAGATCTCGTAAGAGGTCGCGCCGCTCCGGCGACATGTCAGTGTCCTGGGCGATATCGTCGAGAAGCGCCTCAATGAGTTTGGTCATTGTTACAGCGTCTGATAGAGCGTGCTTCGTTGTTGTAACGGACGCCCAAGGGGCGCCACTAGATCCTCTAGCGACTGCACGTTCATCTCTTGCCCGTGGACGGCGCCCGCTGCGCGCGAGATGTTCTCATCCATCAAGGTGCCCCCGAGGTCGTTCGCGCCGGCCGCCAAGATCCTTCTCGAGCCTTCCACGCCCATCTTCACCCAGCTGACTTGGATGTTGTCGATCAGCGTCGCGTAATGCAGGCGTGCGACCGCGTGCATCAAGACCGCCTCGCGAAAGGTCGGACCCTTCCGGGAGCGGCCCTTCAAGAACAGCGGCGTGGCCATGTGCACGAACGGCAAGGGGACGAATTCAGTAAATCCACCGGTCAGTTTTTGAAGCTCGCGCGTACGAAGCAGGTGCGTGGCCCAGCTTTCGGGGCCCTCGACCGCGCCGAACATGATCGTGATGTTGGAGCGAAGGCCCACCTCGTGCGCGACACGGTGCACTTCAAGCCACTGATCGCTGTTGATCTTGTCCGGACAGAGGACCGTACGAATTCGATCATCGAGGATCTCGGCGGCGGTGCCTGGCAGCGTCTTGAGGCCCGCGTCCTTCAAACGAGTGAGGTAGGAGGCGAGGTCCTGACCGGATCGGCGAGCGCCCTCAAAAACTTCAAGGGCGCTGAAGGCGTGGATATGAATCGATGGCGAACCCGCTCGGACGGCAGCGACGACGTCGATGTAGTAGTCACCGTCAAAGTTGGGATGGATCCCGCCCTGGAGACAGACTTCGGTGGCGCCACGCGCCTCGGCCTCGCGCACCCGCTCGCTGATTTCCTCCAGCGTCAACAGATAAGGGTCACCGCGAAGGTTCAACGAGAGCGGACCCTTAGAAAAGGCGCAAAAGCGACACTTAAAGGTGCAGACGTTGGTGTAGTTGATGTTGCGGTTGNNTCACCGCGTCGCCCACGAGATCTTGGCGAAGTTGGTCGGCGAGGTCCACGACCGCGTTGAAGTCGGCGCCGCGCGCGTGAAAGAGGGCGACGAGTTCACCGGCTTCGAAGTCATAGCCCGGCTCGTAGCGGTCGAGGAGAGCAGAGAGTTCGTTGGTGCGCGTCCTCGACGTTGGTGGTGAGGGCGGCGTGTGATCCGAACCCGAGTACCACCCGTCGTTGCGAGCCAGGGAGTGGGCGTCGGAGTGGGCGAGTACAAAGGGCCGCACCTTCTCGTCGAGAAAGTCCACCCGTTCGCCCAGGAACTCGGGGTAGGTCGTCAGTCGCGGGGTCAGTTGAAAACCACGAAGATCGCACTGCTCCGAGAGCGTCGCCACTGCCGGCCACGATCGCTCGGGATTGACGTGATCGACCGTGACCGGTGAGATTCCACCGAAGTCGTCAATTCCATAGTCGAGCAGTCGCGCGGGGTCGTCGCTGAGGTTCGGCGGCGCCTGGAGATGAATATCGTCTTGCAAGATGAGACGTGCGGCGGCGATAGTCCAGTGGAACTCTTCGTCGCTGGCCGGCGGCGACCACGCCATCGCGGTACGGGGCTTGGGCAAAAAGTTCTGAATGATGACTTCTTGGACGTGGCCGAACTCTTCGTGCGCCTCGACGATTGCTCGAAGGGTCACGAGGCGATCATCGCGGCTTTCGCCAATGCCCACCAGAAGCCCGGTGGTGAAGGGGATCTTGAGCTCGCCCGCCCAGCGCAACGTGTCGAGGCGACGTCCGGGCACTTTATCCGGTGCCAGTCGATGGGCGGGAACCTCGGCCAAAACTTCAAGCATCATCCCCTGAGACGCACTTACATGACGTAGTTGCTCAAGTTCGTGAAAGAAGAGGGCTCCCGCGTTGGCGTGGGGTAATAGCCCCGACCCTTCGAGCACCATTTGAGCGGCGGTGGCGACGTAGTCAACAGTGGAGTGGTAGCCCCGCGCGGCCAGCCATCGAGCGGCTTCGTCGTAGCGCAACTCGGGTCGCTCGCCGAGGGTGAAGAGGGCCTCGGTGCATCCGGCGTCTCGTCCCGCCAGCGCGATGGCCATCACCTCATCGAGACTGAGATAGGGCGACGCGACGTGGGCTGGGGCTTGGGCGAAGGTGCAGTACCCACAGCGATCGCGGCAGAGTTTGGTGAGCGGAATGAAGACCTTCGGCGAGTACGTCACAACAAAGCCGTGAGACCTTCGGGCCTTTTCGTACGCTGGGACAGCCAGTGACTCAGCCGAGGCGTGCACCAGGTCGTCGAGCATGTCCAGTCCGCGGGAGGAACTCATGGGTGCATCCTAGGTCGCCGATTCTAAAACTTGTGCGTGAGAATTGAGTGAAATGTCTGAACCGGCGACGACCCATCGACCCCACCGAGTGTTCTCCATCGGTTACTTTGCCTGGTGCATCTTCGAAGCGACCGTAGCGAGCAACTCTTCATACGATTTCGAAAATGCCGCCACGCCCTCAACCTCGAGTTGATCAGTCACGTGGTCGAGGGACACGTCAGGCGACAATGCGTTCAAGGCCCTCGCTAACACGGCGCACGTCTCTTCGTTCAACAACCGCGACGTGGCGAAGTTGGCGTGGTTCAGCACGGCAGCGAGCGTCGCGTCGGGCATGGTATTGACGGTCTCGTCGGCCACGATGTTGTTCACGTACAACAGGTCGTCGTAACTGGGATTCTTGGTGGACGTGGACGCCCACAGCGGGCGTTGTACTTGAGCGCCTCGACTCAACAGCGACGTCGCCTCCTCAGCCTTCACCCGACGTAGATAGAGCTCGTACGCCGCCGCGGCCTGAGCGTTCGCCGTCGTGCCGCGACGGGAGTCGCCTTCTGGTAACAGCGCGTCCACCGCCACGTCGACTCGCGACACGAAAAAGGAGGCCACGCTGGCGATGGCGCCGAGATCGTGACCGGCGTCGTAAGCGTCACTCAGCCCCTGCGCCCAGGCGGTGATGACTTCGCCGTAGCGCGCCAGTGAGAAGATCAGCGTCACGTTCACGTTGATACCCGCGCCTAGTACCGCTCGAATCGCTGGCAAGCCCTCGAGTGTGGCGGGAATCTTGATCATGGCGTTGGGGCGGTCGACCCGTGTGGCCAGTCGATGGGCCGCGGCGATGGTCGCCTCGGTGTCGCGGGCCAGTCGCGGTGACACCTCAAGCGAGACGAAGCCATCGAGATAACGACGGGCGCCCTTGGCGAACTCAGTGCGAGAACTCGCGTGCACCGGCGCCAAGACGTCACACGCGTCTCGCACGTCCGCCACGGCCAATGACTCAAAGAGATCCTCAGGATTGTCGTCCGCCGACGAGGCGATCAATGAGTCGTAGGCCGAGGACGACGCCAGAGCCTTAGCAAAGATCGACGGGTTCGAGGTGACCCCGCGCACCCCTTCGGCGACGAACCGGGCTAGCGTGCCGTCGTTTAACCAGTCTCGACGGATGTTGTCAATCCAGGGGCTCTGGCCGTAGTCACCGAAGAGATCGTCAAGAGTCGTCATCTGGCCCCACCGAGAATCCTTTCGACGTGCGCCACCACCGTATCGGGGACGAGGTCGAAGTACGCGAAGACGTCCTTACCGGGCGCTGAGAGGCCAAATGAGTTAATGCCGATGGCGTGGTCGACATAGTTGGCCCAGCCCAGCGTGGCGCCGGCTTCTACGGCCACCGAAGGAGTTGAACGGCGTAACACTTGGCTTTGGTACTCAAGGGGTTGTGCGTCAAAGCACCGCCAACATGGCAGAGCCACGACGCGTGTGACCACACCTCTAGCCGCCAGTAAATCGGCGGCGCTCAGGCAGAGCCCCACCTCCGACCCGGTGCCCACCAAGGTAAAGGCGGCATGCACGTCTTCTCGAACGACGTAGCCGCCGCGACGCGCGCCCTTGGCGCTCGCCGCGCCGTCGGCTTCGTTAAACACCGGCATATCCTGGCGCGAGAGGATCAGCGCTGTCGTGGGAGGTTCGTTGGCGCTGAAGAACTGCTCAACCAGATCGAGCGTCTCGTTGGCGTCGCTCGGACGAACGACGTGAATGTTCGGCATCGCGCGAAGGGCCATGAGGTGCTCGATCGGCTGATGAGTCGGTCCATCCTCACCCACGCCCACCGAGTCGTGTGTGTAGACAAAGAGCACGCCCGCATGACTCAGTGACGCCAAGCGAACGGCGGGACGGGCGTAGTCGTTAAAGACAAAAAACGTCGAGCCGGCCGGGCGAAACCCACCGTGGTGCGCCTGGCCCACCATGATGGCGCTCATGGAGTGTTCACGAATGCCGTAGTGAATCTGGCGACCCCCCGGCGTGTCGGCGCCTTGGAAGAACGAATGCTTGAGCTCGACACCGGTGTTATCCGTTAGGTCGGCCGACCCCGCAGTGAGACCCGGTGTCTGGGGCGCGAACGTGTCCATGGCGCGTTGCAGAGCCCGTCGAGTCGCGACCTGGGTGTTGGGCGCGAATGGTTCGGGTCTTGTCACGACGCGCGCAACACCGTTGGTGTCGAGCTGATCGAGTAGTTGCGCTCCGGACGCCCCCGCGGCGGCGACTCGAACTTCCCACGCCACGCGCTCGTCGCGGCGCGGGCCCAAGAGCTCGACCAACTCGTGGGGAAGACTGGGGTCAAAGACGAACGGCTCGTCGGGCACGCCCAGGATCTTCTTGGTGGTTGTGATTGCTTCAGCGCTGAAGGCCGCGCCGTGTGCTTCCTTGCGGTCCATCATGTCGGGCGACGGGAAGCCAATATGCGAGCGAACGATGATCAATGTCGGGCGCTGGGTTTCGGCGATGGCCGATCGTGTCGCATCTTCGAGCACGTCGAGTTCGTTGGCGTGCTCGCCCACGTTCACCACGTGCCAGCCGTAGGCCGCGAATCGCTCGGCCGGGTTATCGTGAAGCGCGAGCTCGGTCGGTCCATCAATCGTGATGTGATTGTCGTCGTAGA
>PLBM01000139.1 GCA_003134515.1 Acidimicrobiaceae bacterium
TCGGTCAAGGTCACGTACTTGCCGTCGTCGTAGACGAGCCCCATCGCGATGCCCGCAACCGGTGCCTTGATCGGTACGCCGGCCGCCATGAGCGACAACGTGGATCCACAGACCGACGCCATCGACGTCGAACCGTTGGACTGCAAGACGTCAGAGACGACGCGCAACGTGTACGCGAACTCGGCCTCGCTCGGCAACACCGGCACGAGCGCTCGCTCGGCCAACATGCCGTGGCCAACTTCGCGACGCTTGGGCGCGCCCACTCGGCCGGTCTCGCCCGTCGAGTACGGCGGGAAATTGTAGTGGTGCATGTAACGGCGAAACTCGTCGGGCGTGATCGAGTCCACGAGCTGGCGCATGCGCGGCATGCCCAAGGTGGTGACGTTGACGACCTGGGTCTCGCCGCGCTGAAAGAGCGCCGAGCCGTGAGTCATCGGGAAGAGGTCAATTTCGGCCGAGAGCGGGCGAATCTCACTGACGCCTCGTCCGTCAATTCGCACGCCCTCGTCGACGATGCGCCGGCGCACCAGCTTCTTCGTCAACGAACGAACAGCGGCCTTGATCTCACCGGCGCGACCTTCGAACTCCCCGGAGAGCTGTTCGATGATCGACTTGGTCGCGGCGTCGAGTGCTTCGGCGCGCGCGGCCTTCGTGGTGATCTTGTTGGCGTCGGCGAGCGCGGCTCCCCCGACGCTGTCCACGCGGGCGTAGACGTCGTCTTCGTAGTCGGCGAACGTCTGGTACTCAAAGCTCGGCAACGCCCCTCGAGCGGCGATGAAGTCGCGCACGAGTTCACGTTGCAGGTTGACTGCTTCGCGAATCCACAGCTTCGAGGCCTCGAGTCCTGCGGCCAGCACTTCTTCGCTGACCTTGGGCGCGCCGTCGAGGTACTTTTCGTAGGACCCTTCGGTGCCCCCCGCCTCGACCATCATGATCGCGACGTCGGCGTCGGGTGAGTCACCTAAGGCTCGCCCGGCCACGACCAGTTCAAAGGTCGCGGCGTCGCCTTCGGCGTACGTCGGGTGCGCAACCCATTCACCGTCAGTGGTGAAGGCGAGGCGAACTGCGCCGATGGGTCCGTCAAAGGGGATGCCCGAGATCATCAACGCGGCCGAGGCGGCGTTGATGGCGAGGACGTCGTGCGGATTCTCCTGGTCGGCGCTGAGGATCGTGCCGACGACTTGAACCTCATTGCGAAAGCCCTTAGGAAAGGACGGCCGCAGCGGGCGGTCAATCAGACGACAGATGAGGATCGCCTGGTCGGAGAGTTTTCCNNNNCTTACGCGAATTGCGTCAGTCATGGATTGGCTCCTTGTGTTTAGCAACACTCCGCCCGAATCCCAGTGGGCGACCTTCGCTCGAGGCGACTGTCCTCCACTGGCCTTCGGGGCCTCGGATGTGTTGAACACGTCGACGGCGTCGACGTGCGTGTTCGGCTAGCGACGAATGCCGAGTCGGCCGATCAACGCGCGATAGCGCTCCACGTTGCCTTTTTGCACGTAGTCCAGCAAACGACGGCGTTGACCAATGAGCTTCATGAGCCCACGACGGGTGTGATGATCACCCTGGTGAACCTTGAGATGCTCGGTGAGGTGCAAGATTCGGCCCGTCAGAAGCGCCACTTGGACTTCCGGTGAACCGGTGTCCGAGGCGTGCGCCTGAAAGTCCTTAATCGTTTCTTGCTTCTCAGTCATTACTTGTTTGCCTTATTGAGTCGGGGGTCCCGTTGCAAGTCGCCAACGAGACGACCCGCACAATCAGCGTCGCTGACCAAGAGTCCATCTTAGCAGTTGTGCCTCCTCCGGCATGAATTTCTTAAAGATTTGACGAGTTTCGACGACGTCGCGCTCAATTTGTACGGTCAGTTCCTCCACGTTCGAAAAGGTCATCTGATCGCGAAGTCGCGCCAAGAAGACCACGTCGAGCGTCAAATCGTAGAGATCACCGTCAAAACCCAGCACGTGTACTTCGACGACCAGTTCGCCGTGATCGTAGAACTGCGGTCGCGTGCCGACCGAGATCGCCGCGGGCCACCACGCGCCTTCTCGTGCTGTCGCCCCGGCGTACACGCCCTCCTCGGGCAGTTGTTGATGGGCCGCCACCTCGAGATTCGCGGTCGGATAGCCCAACTCCTCACCGCGCTCGTCGCCGTGCACGACCGTTCCTCGAAGCGTGAAGGGGCGCCCGAGTACACGCTTCGCGCCCTCTAGATCGCCTCGAGCCAGCGCCGCTCGCACCGAGGTCGAACTCCAGCGCTCGCCCTCGCCGTACAGCGGTGCCGGCCAGACACTAAAGCCCATCTCCGCGCCGACGTCGCGCAACGTCGCCACGTTGCCCTCTCGATGATGGCCAAAGTGAAAGTCCTCGCCTACTACCACGCCCTGCGTTCGCAACTCTCCTACCAGGATGCGTTCAATGAAGTGGCGCGCGGGCTCAAGGGCGAGCGTGGCGCTAAAAGTGAGTACGCGAACTTGATCCACGTCCAGCGCCGCGAATCCTTCGAGACGCTGATCAATTGTGGCCAGAAGACGCGGCGCCCTCGTGGGCGCGAGCACCATCGCCGGCGACGGGTCGAACGTCACCACCGTCGAGAGGGCGTCACGCTCTTTGGAGTGGGCAATGAGTAGCTCGATCACGGCCTGATGTCCGCGGTGCAGCCCGTCAAAAACACCGATGGAGACAACGCTCGGCTTCGCGGACGCTGTATTGAGCTCGCCGTCGTGCAAGATAATCACGTCAGCAACCTACCCGCGCTCGTTGGCTGGTTCGACCGGTAAGACAATCGACGGCTTCCACGAATCACCTCGCCGTTCCAACACGGCCACGAGCGAGCCGGTCTCACTCAGCGCGGCGATCTCGTCGCCTTCATGAGCGTCCAACGTGATGCGTTGACCCTTTCGAAGTCGAGATTCATCTTCTCTAGTGACGACGATCTTCTCGAGTTGAGTCACGAAGGCCCGAGGCGATTGAAGAACGACCACGCCGTGCGCGACGTGCTCTTCCAGTTCGTCCAATTTCAGGGCCTCGCTCACGTGGTGCGAGCCGCTCATCAGGCGACGTAGCTGGCTCAGATGACCCAACGTGCCCAAGCGCTCCGCGAGGTCGCTCAGGAGAACCCGCACGTAAGTGCCGACCGAACACGTCACGTCAAAGGA
>PLBM01000114.1 GCA_003134515.1 Acidimicrobiaceae bacterium
GCCGTAGTACTCCCGCGCGTAGCGCAACGTGAAGACCGTGTGCACGCAGGCAAAGGCGAGCGCAACGCTCAGCACGCCGAGTGCAATTAGGAGTGCCTTCGTTCCTCCGTGGGAGTGCGCGGCCTTGACCAAGACGAGCCCGACGGCCCCCAGAACCGCGAGTCCGGCACCAATAATGATGAGGTCCGTGACTGCCACGCTCGGGTCCTCACGAATGGCCAGGCGCGACGTCGCCCCAGCGTCGAGGCCCGCGATCGAACGCCAAACCCAGCCCAGGTACACGAACGCGGCGGCCACCCACCCGAGCAGTGGCGCTGCTTGCCAGACGACGAACGGACAGGACGCGCCAACAACTGCCGCGCCAACCGCTCCGGCGATGATAACTGGTCGCACCGCGGGCGGGACACGGCCCTTTCCAACTTCCTGATTGCCCTGTCCGCGTCGACGATCCTTCTTCACGCGTGCGACCATCGCTGCAATCCCCTCAGACCGTTCAGCCAGCGCCCCTGACGCCCGCTACCGGTGGGAGCCTACCGCTGCCGTCATCTGACGATGCGATCGAGTGACGGGTGACTGCTGAGATCAGCCCGGCGAGATCGAGTACCCGTACACAGCACCAGGAACGGGGTTGCCGCACAAGAGTTGGACCGAATGCTTGCTTTCGAAGTCAGCCAGTGGGTGACCGTGTTCCATGAAACCATGTCAGATAGCGGAAGTTCTCTCAGATTGGCGTGTCTTGTTGGGCTAGACGCAGTTGAGGATGCACTGGGCATCTTGGATTCGACCGCGAGGTTGGCCAAGGACGCACCGAAGGTTACCAAGCTCTCGATCATGGAATTGGACTTGTCGACATGTTGGACGACGTGCGAAGATCGCTCTGATATTGAACACACCCGGAAGGTTTAGGCTCCTCCGCTGCATCACCAGGTCATGCAAATGGGAGCCTTCGAAATCCCACAGTTCATCCCGCATAGCAAACCGACACCACCGGACCATTCCGACCGAATGCATACACCTCATAATCCCTCGGTCGTGGGTTCGATCCGCACCGGTTCTACGATCTGACATTCATATTGCTAAATACCTCGCCGTGGTACGGGGAACGCACTCGAGGTCCGCGTGGGAGATTCCTTTTTTGGATTTTGTCCGGCAATATTCAATTGTCGCTGAATGAATGTGAAACGATTAGAAGGTGAACGACGAAGAAACAGTTCTCGATGGAGGAGCGACAACGGAGGTCACAAGAGTTGGCAACGTCGTCTACCGATCGTCAAAGCCTCAAAGTAAAACCGTCCTCAATCTTCTCAGGTTTCTTGACAGTGTGGGGTTTTCGGGATCTCCTCGACCAATCGGTGACGGCTTTGCTCCCGACGGTCGCGAGATGCTTGAGTACATCGAGGGAGAAAGTCCCCAGCCATTTGCATGGTCTAATGAGGCGACCTATGAGATTGGCGAACTTCTCCGCAAACTTCACACCGTGGCCTCGGAGTGGACACCTCCGGCGGACGCCTACTGGCGCCCGTGGTTTATGCGAGAAATGATCGGGCAGAGATCAGTGATTGGACATGGTGACCTGGCCCCTTGGAACATCCTGGCAAAGGAGGGGCGTCCAGTCGCCTTCATCGACTGGGATAACGCGGGACCGTTGGATCCGGTTTGGGAACTGGCTCACGTTGCCTGGCAAAACGCACAACTCTACGACGAAGACATCGCTGAAATGAACCACCTTCCCGACGCGGCGCAACGAGCGTTACAGGCGAAGCTGATCCTGGATGGTTACGGCCTTGACCACTCGGAACGGGTGGGTTTCGTCGACCGAATGATTCATCTGGCAGTGTGGAGCGCTCGCGAAGAAGCTATTGAGTTCAACGTGGTGCCCGATACCGTTAGTCCAAGTCCCAGCGGGTTTCCCGTACTTTGGGCCGTGACGTGGCGGACTCGAAGCGCCGCTTGGATGCTCGATAGAAGACCCATGTTGCAGCGGATCATCGAATGTATTTGACGACGACGACCTGACCTCGCTTGCGACCCTAAGGCGAAACTCTTCTTTCAGACTTTGTGAACTTCGACTTTCAGATATGAATCCCATGAGTCGAATGCAGTTCAAAATCCCACGTTTCATCCCACATACCAAACCAACACCAACGGACCATTCCGACCTCACCGGACCGGTTTTTTTCCAAATCCGGACCATTCCGACCTCGCCGGACCACTCCGACCGAATGCATCCACCTCAAAAGCCCTCGGTCGCGGGTTCGATCCCCACCGGCCCTGCTGACTCCAGTTTTTGTGTACGTGTTGGCTCGATAAATTTGTTTCGTGACTTCGTTCGAGTCAGTTTCTACGTGGAAGCAACCCAAAGCTGCGATTGGTTCCGAATCCCGCGCATTGATGATCGGTGATATTGCGAGCAAGATCGCGAACATGTCGAAGGGCCGTTTACGCGTTGCCATCGATGGACGAACTGCCTCAGGCAAGACCACTTTCGGAGACGAACTTGCCGCAGCCTTGAGACTCCTTGGTCGTTCCACGCTGCGGACCAGTTTGGATGACTTTAAGAAGACGTGGCGCGATGCGAAAGAGAAGGGATATGACCGCACAAGTGGAGAGGGTTATTACAGAAATGCCTATGACTTCGAGTCGGCAAGGGAGCTCTTATTGAAGCCTGCCGGCCCCGAAGGATCAGGTCGAGTCGTTCTCTGCGCGCATGACCCACTTACTGGAGAGGACCATCGAAACGAATTCGTAACTGCGTCTGATGAAGCCGTCCTCATCGTGGATTCTGTGTTTGCCTTCCGACCCGAATACAACAACTTCTGGGATTTCAGAATTTGGATTGAGGTAAGTCCAAAGGTTGCCTTGGAGAGGGGTATCGCTCGAGACTCTGACGCCGAAGGGCTTGAAGCGGCGACATCCGTGCATCGTGATAGGTATCGGGTAGCCGAAGAGATTTACATCGAAGAAGTGAATCCATGCTCATTGGTGGATATGAGAATCGACAACACTGACTTCTCCCGTCCTCTGATTCTTTAGAATTCATCACAACAGTGAAATTGCCTAAATACGGAGAGTCTCAGAAACTCGGTTTTGTGGTGTGTCTTACCTCGATCACTTGCGACTAGCAACAAAGACTGGGATCTCGCGTGTCGTCTTCACTTGGTACTCGGCGTAGGGGGGAAACGCCTGCACCGCACGTTCCCACCACCTTGCTCGCTCTTCACCGGAGATCTGTCTGACGGTGACGTCGAAGGGTTCGGGCCCGTCTTGCAGCATTACTTCATCCGGGTAAGCGACGAGGTTGTAGTACCACACCGGATTGTCGGGCGCGCCGCCCTTGGAGGCCACGAGCGCGTACTCGCCCTCGTGCTCGACTCGCATCACTGGTGTTTTCCTCACTTTTCCGCTGCGCTGGCCGCGGGTGGTGAAGATGACAATGGGCATACCCGTGTCGCGCAATGTATTGGCCCGTATCCCGCCAGAACTTTCGTATTCGGCGACTTGATCTCGAACCCACTGCGCGGGGCTCGGTTCGTAGTCGCCATCAACGGGCATGGCACGACTCGAAAGTAGGCGTGAGCTTGGTCATGGAAGTCCTTCTTTCCCTCAGACGGAAACGATCCGCCACTTGAGCGAACATCGTAAAACCTCAGTCTCATCGGCGCAACCTCGTTGAGCGGTCAAAGCGGCACCTCGACGATGAGATCACCTTCGCGCCAGTCGGGCAGGCGATCAACGACGGAACCATTGGGGCTGACGAGTGCGGCAAATCCGGGGAAGTCTTCGTCCAAAGTCGATCCGGCTTGGCCGGCGAGAGCAATCCAGAGTCCAAGTCGCTTGGCGTGTCGACAAGCGTCGCCCAGGCTGGACTGCTCCCACCACGCAAAGCCGCTCTTCCAGGACGCTTCGTCCGTCCGTCGACCGTAGAGACCTGGGGCCGCGGGGAAGAGCACCAGTCTCGCCCCCGCATTCGAGGCATCGTCGAACGGTGCGTCAAAGCCAGCTTCAGCGCAAATGGCAATGCCGATTTTGCGGCCCCCAATGTCGAATACTTCGGACTCACTGCCGGGTGAGAAGTGTTCTTCGCCCTCGCCGAGATGACGCTTTCGTTGAACGCCGTTACGCCGTCCTTCGCTCGCCACCACCTGGGTGATGAAGGCGTCGCCACTCTCCGAGATCTCGGCGACACCAAAGACGGCCGCCACGCTAGATCCCTTGGTCGCCTCGGTAAGTGCCGTGATATTGGAATTCTCTAGCGCTATCAATCGTTCGGGATTCATTAGGGGATCCACCGATCCCGTGAGGGACATCTCAGGAAAGAGCACTAATTCACAGCCCCTCGTCGATGCGTCATCGAGCTTCTTCAGATGATTCGAGAGGTTGAGTTTGAGGTCGCCCTTCTCACTTTGCATTGCCGCCAGCAAGATCCTCATGTCAATTTCTTATTGCGGGTTGGAAGTTGCGCTCGAACGAACCCATTGGCTAGTTCGCCCAATCGCCCAGGGCCTCGAGCGCCTGGGCTTCGGAGAGTGATTTAGCCTCGTGCACGCTGATCGGGTCGGCCCACAAGGGGAACGGCGTCTCGTGATTGACGTGGCGACCTTGCTCGGTATGTTCTTGCTCGATCTTGGCAAGTCGTTCTGGTTGGAACCGACCGGCGGCGCGAATGAGTGCTGGCCACAGTCGGCGATGGACAAGGGTGATCTTGTCATTGATGACGCGGCACACCAGCACGTCCGGCGACTCTTGCAAGAAGCCCAGGATTGAGTAGATGTCACCCCCCTTGGGGTGCCCCCACCAACTACCTTGAATCGGCTCGCCGGCGATAACCTCGGACATTCGTGGAACGGGTCCCTTGGCCGAGGCGAGCACGACGCCCTGGGCCTCGAGGTATTGGAGCGCTTCTTCAACATCCATGTCTAATGTCTGTCCTCACCTGTCACTCGAAACCCCAACGATGATCCGCGGGCGACGCCCGCGCCGCGCCGCGTTGGGAGCCGTTACTACTGCTCGTTAACTCTCTTGCGGAAAAAGTTAAGTAGTGGTCTTGGAATGAAGCGCTTCACTAGTGTCGTTTGATGACGCAAGTGCGCCAGATCAAGTTGGTCGGCTTCGTAGTGTGCCTCGAGAGCTTGAATCTTGGCCGTCAGGTCCTCATACGACATTCGAAGAGCCTCGTAGCGCCGAGTTTCGTCGTGGAGTTGATCGGTCAGTGCGACGAGTTGTCGAGGCAGTTCCTCGAGCGACCTCGTGCCGTCGTCTCGAACGGCTTTGATAATGAACTGATACGTCTCGGACTCGCGGTCTTTTAGAATCGCCGCCAAGACTTCGTCACTGACCTCGCTTGCTTGAACGCCAATCTCGGTGCCAAAGACCGGCACGGTGACCCGACGTATCTCCGTTGTGATCAAACCGGCCTCCTTCACCAGATCCATCAGTCCCTCTTTGGTGAAGAAATAAATGTGCGTTCTATCGAGGAGTCCGCTCTCGCTGTAGGGAAACGTTCCTAGGATTAAGGCCAGCTTCACGTCCGCGTGGGCAATGTTCGGCACTGAAATGACGACCATCCCCGAAGGAAGAAGATGCTTGGCGGATTCACGCAGCGCCGTGAGCGGATCCTTCAAGTGTTCTAATACGTCACCAAAGAGTATGGCGTCGAAGAACTCTCCTTCTAACTCGATCCACAGTTTCTTGTCGTCAAAATCACCGACGATTGCGCGTTCTAGCCACTGCATGGCTGGTTGGACAACTGTCGAATCGATATCGACGCCGACCACACTGCAGCCTTGGGCGTGGAGCATTTCACTGACGTGACCCGAGGCACA
This sequence comes from Acidimicrobiaceae bacterium, assembly GCA_003134515.1. Classification (GTDB taxonomy): domain Bacteria; phylum Actinomycetota; class Acidimicrobiia; order Acidimicrobiales; family RAAP-2; genus RAAP-2. Next base: position 5,823 of record PLBM01000114.1, read on the forward strand.
ACCCGCCTCGAGTACGCGCTTATTAAAGCCAATCATGCTCAGCATGGCGACGTGTGAGTTGTTGTCGTCGTCGGGGTTGATGTCCGCGTGATAGTGGGAGACCATGAAAAAAATCTAGTCGGCGCCACGTTATTGGCCAAAGTTGGTGCGAACACGGCCCTGATGATGTGAATCGAACTTTCTGCGGGACGTGATCCGCAACGTTTATTGAGAGTGTCACACACGTCCTAGTAACGAACTCGTGTTCGATGCGCCCGGGTCCCACTGATGACGCGGTCGTTTCTCGGAGCGAATGAGGCAGAATGGGCGAGTATGGGCGAACGACTTCGCGAATTCGAAGGGACCTGAACGTGCGGCGAGTCGTTGCACGCCGACTTCTCTCGTGGTCACTGGCCGCGACGTTCACGGCGCCGGCGCTCTTCGTCACGGTTGACATCGCGTCGAGCGGGGCGAGTTCGGCTACGGCGAATGCCACGAGTGATTGGACCGTCTATCACGCCAACGCACGAGGAACCGGTGTCTCGACCGTGCTGCGGGCGGTGAACACAGCGAAACGGGCGTGGATCTCGCGCGCGCTTCAAGGTCAGCTGTACGGCGAGCCCCTGGTCTACGCGGGTCACGTCTACGTGGCGACCGAAGCTGACATGGTGTACGCGCTGTCGACGGCGAACGGCGCGGTGACTTGGTCGCGCCACGTGGGCAGTGCCGTGCCGTCTTCGGCCCTGCCGTGCGGCAACATCTCGCCGACCGTAGGGATCACCGGCACACCCGTCATTGACCGGGCGCGTCGTGAAATCTTCGTCGTAACCGACGAGCTCAAGAACGGACGTCCCGAGCACTTCCTCGTGGGACTCAGTACGACCACCGGCGCCGTTGAGTTGCGTCAGCGCGTCGATCCGACCGGTTCCGATCCAGCGGCACTACTGCAGAGAACCGGGCTGAACCTCGTCGGAGGACGCGTCGTCTTTGGAATGGGCGGCAACTACGGCGACTGCGCCACGTACCGTGGCCGGGTCATATCGGTGTTGGAGGGTGGCTCGGGGCCCGCGATCTTCACCGTCGACAACCAAGCGGGCAACAGCCAAGGGGCCGTGTGGATGGGCGGAGCCGCGCCGGTCGTCGACGCGAAGGGCAACGTGTGGGTCAGCGTCGGCAACGGTTCGGTGCACAGTGCGGGCCAGACGTTTGACGACAGTGACTCGGTGCTCGAACTCACCGCGACCGGACGACTGGAGCAGTACTTTGCCCCGTCGAGTTGGGCGTCGGACAACGCGGCCGACTTCGACATGACGACGGCGCCCGTGCTACTGGCCGACGGACAAGTTATCCTCACGGGTAAATCGCGGATCGCCTATCTCTTGAACGGGGCTCTTTTGGGCGGCGTAGGAAGCCCGGAAGCGAGCCTGTCTTCCCTATGCACAAACGACATCGACGGCGGAAGCGCGATCGTGGGTATGACGGTGTACTTGCCCTGTCTGAGTGGTCCGGTCGCCCTTCGCGTCACGAAGACACCTCCGGCACTCGGGGTGTTGTGGAGCGCGAACGTGGGCGGTGGCCCACCAATCGTCGCGGCCGGTCTGGTGTGGACCGTGGGAAAGAACGGCGTCGTGTACGGACTCGACGCCGCAACGGGCAACGTCCGACAGCAGGCTTCGATTGGCTCCGTCGATAACGACTTCACCACGCCGAGCATTGGTGACGGCCTCATGTTGGTCGCGTCGTCGTACCGCGTGGTGGCCTTTCGAGG
>PLBM01000076.1 GCA_003134515.1 Acidimicrobiaceae bacterium
CCAGGCTTTCGGGGGAAACGGCCTGACTCATCCCTACATTTCTAGTAGAAATGAACGGCCCGAGGCGCACTCGGCGCCACGGTTTTTATCGCAACGTCAAAGGCAGTTCGTGACACGCCACGATGGCCAATCGCCGCGTCGGACGGGTCAACGCTACGTAGAGCGTACGCAGACCGCGTGCCGTCGTGCTGGCACCGTCGCGCGCACCCCGATTGGCAATCTGACCAGGCTCGACAACCACCACGGCGTCGAACTCGAGTCCGTTAGCTCCCTCGGCCGACAGCACCACGAGATCGGCCGAAAGGCCTTTCGAATCTTGGTCGCGCGGGTCGACTGCCTCGAGCCCGCCGGCTCGCAATGTCGCGACGATTTCGTCCACGCGTACCCCGGCCACGATCACGGCGACTCGCCCTGGCGCGACAGCGTCGATCTCACTACGCGTGAGTTCCACGAGCGCAGTCAAGAACTCGTCGGGACGCACCAGCTTGACGATTGGTTGGGTCCCGGCGCGGCGAACAGGGCGCGGGGGCACCAAGTCGGGCGCCGCCGCCACCAAGGTCGCCGCGGCAAAGTTCAGCACCTCTTCGGGCGTGCGATAACTCACCGTCAAATCAACGCGCTGGGGCGAACGACGGGGCGCGAGCACTCCGAGCAGGGCCTCCCACGACGAGGCCGACGAGGCAGTCGTCGCCTGGGCCATGTCGCCGACGATCGTCATTGAACCCGTGAGGTCGCGGCGCTTTAGAACCCGCAGTTCCATGGACGAGAGGTCCTGCGCTTCGTCGACGGCGATGTGCCCGTAGGTAACGAACTCGGCTTCGTCGAGTTCTTGGGACTGCACCACCAAAAGACGCTGTGCTTCGCGAAGCGCCGCCGCCCGGTGATTTCCGGCGTAGGCGTCGAGGTCCACTCCCGTGAGCACGCCGGACTCTTCGGGCTTGGGCACAGGGCGCGGACGTCGGCGCGGTCCCACCAGCACCCTCGCCTCGTCGATCAGCGCGGCGTCGGCCTTGGTCCAGGCGATCGCTTCGAGTGAGGTGAATCGCGCTCGGTACAGCGCCGCGATCTCCTCGTCACTCAACAGGTCTTTCCCCGCGGCCTTCAACAGCGCGGGCGCGCCCAAAAGGTCGTGCAAGAGCTCTTGACCCGACAGTCGGGGCCAGATCCGCTGCAACGCCTCTTTGAACTGGGGCGTCGTGCGTATGAGCTCGGCCAACTCGCCCACCGCGTTCACTTCCTCAGAGTCCTCGTGCACGAAACGCTCGCGGTACTCGTGGGCGAGGCGCGTCGCGAGCTCTCGCCCGACGGCCGAGCGCCGTTGATTGTGATTACCCGGTCGTCGACGGGCCCGATGAACGGCCTCTCGGGTGTAACTGGCCCGCAAGAGAACGATCGCGCGGCCCACGGGAATCTCGACGTCGTGACGAAGCGGGCGCTCGCGGGTGCGCAGCGCTCGCGCGAGCACTTTGGCCATGCGAAGGTCGCCCTTTAATTGGTCCACCTCTTCGGAGTCCACGGCGTTCACCACGACGTTGGTCACCAGTCCCGCGATCGTCGAGAGGGTGACGCCGGACTCACCCAGTGAGGGCAGCACGTTTTCGATGTAGTTAAGAAACAGCGGATTTGGACCCACCACCAAGACCCCCTGACGCTCCAGCGTGGCGCGATGAGTGAAGAGCAGATACGCCGCGCGATGCAGTGCGACGGCGGTCTTTCCGGTGCCGGGTCCGCCTTGAACCAAGAGCACCCCCGCGAGGGGGCTGCGAATTATTTGGTCCTGCTCGCCTTGGATGGTGGCGATGATGTCGCCCATGCGGCCAGTTCGCGCGCGCCCCAGTGCCGCCAGCAGCGCGCCGGGTCCGCCGAGGGCGAGTCCGCCTTCGATGAGGCCCTCTTCGGTCGCCGAGCGCACGGCGTCATCGGGCAAGTCGAGTTCGCCGTTGGCGTCGGCGAAGTACTCGTCCTCGACACCCGAGACTTCATTGGCCCGAATGGCGACGTGACGGCGACGCGACAGTCCGAGCGACTCGACGCCGGTCGCGCGATAAAAGGCCTCGGCGACCGGAGCTCGCCAATCAATCACCAAGGGGTTGAGAGCTTCGTCGGAGACCGCGAGCCGTCCGACGTGATAGGTGTCGCCTTGGCCGTTGCCATTGGCTTGGTAGTCAATGCGACCAAAGAACAGTGACTGGTCACCGATGGCGAGTTGATCGAGTCGGTGGAGCGCAGTTCCCATGACGACGTCGCGCTCTACGAGGTCACCGGCGCCTCGCATGTTCGCCACGGCGGCGCTGTCACGGAGCGAGCGAGCGCCTTGGCGCATGTGATCGAGTGCCCCTAGGGCGAGATCGAGGAACTCCTGCTCCTCGGCGATCTCACGCTCGTGCGCCATTGACGACCTCTCATCAGCCCTCAAAACAGGGGAGAGACAAGTCTAGAGGAACCACGCGCTCGGGCCCGCAATCGATGAAAGTTGCTGACCTAGATTGGAAAGAGCAAAAGGAGCGTCGTGAGCGAGCCAGTATTCCTGCGGGCCTGTCGAGGGGAGTCCGTCGAGCACGTGCCGGTCTGGTTCATGCGCCAAGCCGGTCGTTCCTTGCCCGAGTACCGGGCGCTACGAACTACTGGATCGATTCTCGACGCCATTGCGAACCCCGAAGTCGCGTGCGAAGTCACCATGCAACCCGTTCGCCGATACGGCGTGGACGCGGCAATACTCTTTTCGGACATCATCGTGCCCTATCACGCGATTGGCTTTGGCATCGACGTCGTCCCTGGTCGTGGTCCGGTTATCGAGAGACCCTTTACCAGCGGCGCCGACCTGGCTCGGCTGGGCAACCTCCAAGACACCGACATCGCCCACGTCACCGCGACCGTCGATCTCGTCGTCGAACAGCTGAAGGCGACCAATACTCCCCTGATTGGCTTTGCCGGCGCGCCCTTTACCGTAGCGAGCTACCTCGTCGAGGGGGCGCCCACTCGGGAATTCGCCGTCATCAAGACGTTGATGCATCGTGATCCCCCACTCTTCGATCAACTCCTCGATCGACTCGTCGAGATCACCGTGAGTTTTCTTCGAGCGCAGATCACCCACGGCGCGAGAGCCGTACAGCTCTTCGACTCGTGGGCGGGATCGCTAACGCGTGACGAGTATCAGCGCTTCGCGCTACCCGCCACCAAACGCGTGCTCGAGGGCGTGGCCGATCTCGATGTGCCAACCATCCTCTTTGGCGTCGGCACTGGTGAACTGCTCGACCTCATGGGTAGTGCGAAGAGCACCGTCGTGGGCATCGACTGGCACGTCGATCTGGACGAGGGACGCCGGCGCGTCGGCGATAAGCCCGTCCAGGGCAACCTCGATCCCGCGCGATGTCTCGGCGGCGAGACGCTCGCCGTGGAGGCCGCGCGCGAGGTAATGAAGAAGGCCGGGCACGACGCCGGTCATATCTTTAACCTGGGACACGGCGTCTTACCCACGACCGACCCCGCGGTACTCGAAGCGATCGTGCGCGTCGTGCACGAAGAGGGAAGGGCGGGCGTGAAATGAAGACCGGCGTTCTCGTGATGGCATACGGGACGCCGACGACGCCGAGCGACGTGGAGGCGTTCTACACACGCATCCGACACGGCCGCACACCTACGCCCGAACTCTTGGCCGACCTCACCCGGCGCTACCTGGCAATCGGGGGCACGTCCCCGCTCGCCCAGCGCACCGCGGATCAGGTGGCCGGACTGGCCGCGGCGCTCGAGGCGACGTCCGCGGGCAAGTACGACGTGCGCTACGGCTCGAAGTACGAGCCGCCCCTGCTCGAAGGGGCCGCAACAGCGTTTCGCGATGAGGGCTTCGAGCGAGTCGTCGGCCTCGTGCTCGCCCCGCACTCCTCGACGATGTCCACCGATCAGTACATGGATCGCGCCCGCAGCGCCCTCGGCGACGGGGTCGAGTTCATCGCGATCGGCGCGTGGTATCGAACGCCCGGTTTCCTTGAACTCATCGCCCAGCGGGTCAACGACGCGATGGCCACGATCGCGCCCTCGCGCTATGACACCACCGAGGTGCTCTTTAGCGCGCACTCGCTGCCAATGAAGATCCTCGAGCTCGGCGACTCCTACCCCGAGCAGTTACGCGAGAGCGCGCAACTCGCCGCCAAGCTCGCCGGCGTACACTCCTTTGACGTCGCCTGGCAGTCCGCGGGGCGCACGCCCGATCCCTGGATCGGCCCGGACATCTTGGCGGTGCTTCGTGACAAGTCGGCGAACGGTTTCACCGACGTCGTGTCGTGTCCGATCGGCTTCGTGTCCGACCACCTCGAGGTACTCTTCGACGTCGACATCGAGGCCCAAAGCGTGGCCCGAGAGGTCGGGCTGAATCTGGTTCGCACAGCGTCGCTCAACGACGATCCCGCATTCATGTCCGTGCTCGCGCTCGTCGTCGAGACCGCGACGAAGTAGGTGAGTCGCTGCTCGATCGTCGTAGTGGGCGGCGGTATCAGTGGACTTGCCGCCGCGTGGGAACTCTCGGGCGGCGCGGAGGGTCCGAACGACGCAACCCCTCGGGTCGAAGTCGTCGAGGCGAGCGAACGCTTCGGCGGTTCACTCGCGACAGTTCCGTTCGCCGGCCGCACGATCGATCTCGGCGCCGATGGTTTCTTGGCCCGACGCCCGGAAGTCATCACGCTCGTGGAGGAACTAGGGCTGAGCGATCAACTCGAGACCCTCATTGCCAGTGGCGCGTGGCTATGGGCGCGAGGCGCGCTACACGAACTGCCCGGGGGCCTCGTGCTGGGCGTGCCCACGGATCTCCGCGAGATATTGCACTTCAAGGGAGTGACGTGGCGAGCGCGACTCGCGGCGTGGCGCGACGCTCATTTTCCCAAGCGTCTTCACCTCGGCGACGACGCGACGATTGGCGAGATAGTGCGCACCAAACTCGGCGCCGAACTCAGCTATCACCTCGTCGAACCAATGATCGGCGGCATTCAAGCCGGCCGCATCGACGAGCTCTCGGCGAAGTCGGTCTTCCCCGCCCTGCTCGACGCGGCTCGAATGAATGGATCTCTCATGAAGGCCCTTCGCCCCTTGGGTTCCGTCAATCCCGGTCCCCGCGCCGAAAATCTGTCGAGTGGTCCGGCGTTTTACACGCTTAAAGGCGGCGTGGGGTCACTTCCGGAGGCACTTGCCCGACAACTAAGGGAGCGCGGCGTCGTTCTTCGAAATGGCGTCGCGGTGACGGCCCTTCGCCGCACGCCCGCCGGCAGTTATCCCTGGGAAGTGGACACGCTCCACACCACGACGCCCGCCAACGCTGTCATCCTTGCCACGCCCGCGCCCGTCGTCGGAGCCCTGCTCGGTTCGCTCGATCCGGCGATCGATCGACTGAAGCAGATCGAAAGTGCCGGCGCGGCGATAGTCACCTTCGCTCTCGCTCGCGACGAGATCACGCTCATGAAATCGGGCACCGGGATATTAGTGCCCCTTCACACGTCGTGGGCAGGCGCAGGCTCGATGATGGTAACGGCGGTCACGTTGCTCGATCGCAAGTGGCCCCATCTCTCTCGGGACCATGACGTGGTGTTGCGAGCGCACGTGGGACGAAGCGACGACTCTCGCTGGATGGAGATGAGCGACGAGGCGGTGACGAAGCGGGTAATTGAAGAGCTCGTGGTACTTCTACCGCGTTTTGGCGCGCCCCAAGAGACACTCCTGCAGCGCTGGCCCGGCGGACTACCTCAGTACCGCCTCGGTCACGAATTACTCGTCGACGAGGCGCGCGCCGCGAGCGCGAAGTTCGCCGTCGCGCTGGCTGGCAACGCATACGATGGCGTCGGCGTGCCCGCGAGCATTGGTTCCGGACGTCGCGCCGCACGCCAAGTTATCGAAGCCACAAGTTCATCCGCCTAGCAGAATCGACAACTTGACCGGCTGGGTGAATCGATGCAAATATGGTCATTCGATTTGCAAAATATGACGACGGGGACCCGACGCCACAGGAGTGCAACCTTTCGTTGGCGGCTACCTGCATGCAAAGAAGTCTCTTAGGCTGGTTCGGTGAAGGCACCGCGCATCGTGGGGACTCTCGCGCTGCTTCTGGCCCTCGGGGTGTTCCTGGCTGGATGCTCATCTCCTTCTCCGGTCAGTATTCCGACTCCGACGGTCCAGGGACCGCCTGGACATCGTTTTGCCCTCTCCTTCTTGAAGGCATCGACTGAGCACGTGGGTCAGGGCGGAATCTTGGTGCCGGCGAAGTACGGTGCGGGGACACTGTCGAGGTGGTACTGGACTAGTCCTGGATTTACTGTCTTCGTCGATGAATTGTCGAAGACAGTTCCGGAATCTCGCGTCAATGGGTTCCTGCGCAGCTACCTTCCCACGTCACATGGAGGTCGGATAATCACGTGGCGAGGATTTCCAGCCGCAACTGAATCGGTGCCCTGCTCGACTCCGGCCGGCTCGTGTTCGGGAGTCATAAGCGCGCTCGTCGTCTTCGCCGACGACACGATATACGACATCTTGATGACCACTCCAACAAAGTCAGTGGCGCAAGAGGTCTTCAAGACATTTCAACTGATCAAGTAATCAAAGAGCGCAAGTTTCGAATTTCAATCATGTTCGGCTCGTTGGACCGCCCTTTGTTCGGGCGTCGGAGATCCGACGTGACAGATTTGCAACTTTGCACCGGCACTTATGCCGAGCAAGGGATTCATTGATTGGAGAGGCAAGATGAAAGGTCATCGAGATTGGAATGCCCGGTTCTGCAGCGATTGAACACTCCTAGCTCCTCTCTGTCCTCCAAAGAAAGACACTCTCGCCCTCTTGTCTTTCGCAAAACCCACTTGAAAAGTCTTCCCCTTCAAAAGGGACTCTTGGAATAATTGTCCAATGTAACGTCGTCCGCTACAGAGACTGAGGGAGGTATGGTGCGAAGTAGTCCGCAATGTCCATCGAATGAGTCATCGTGCATCGCCGTCTCAGTCAAGACAGAAGGGTATGTGGGAATGTCAAGTCGATACTGGGAGAGGAGGCGGCGAAGGCTTCCCTTTGCAGCGCTGGCAGTCGTTGCTTTAATTCTCATCTTGACCGCGACCTACGGCAGTGCCTGGTATCGCGCTGGAATGGTCTTGGCCGTACTCGCGCTGCTTGGCATTGGATTCTGGCCCCGAGAGAAGCGGTCCCGACGGCCACACCGAGATGAGGGCGCCACCGATTGATGATGAATAACTCCCGTCGCGGCTTGACTGGTGTCGGAGACCCGAAGCAACAAATCTGCTAGCGCGCACTCGCGGCTTGAGTCAGCGAGGTCATCACTGGTATCGGAGACTCGACGAAATAGATTTGCCACCCAGGACTGGCGACAAGTTGAGTAAAGCGCTCACGAGGGGAAGGGAGCGGACAACGCTTGACGGCAATAGGCTTCGAAAGGTTATGGAGATCCGTCTGATTCGCCCCGACGAGTGTGAAACACTCGGAGAAATCACACTTAGAGCCTACAAAAATCTGATCGGCGGAGAGTCCCTCGGGCCATACGAAAACGAGCTCCTCGATGTCGCCAGCCGCCGACGCGAAAGTGAAGTGTACGTCGCACTAGACGACGAAGGGGCGCTCATGGGTGGCGTGACGTACGTCCCAGACCCAGCCAGCACGATGAGCGCGTTCCAAGACCCCGAAGGAGCCGGAATTCGTATGCTTGCCGTGGATCCGCAGTATCAGAAACTGGGCGCCGGTCGCGCCTTAGTGGAGATTTGCATTGCTCGAGCTCGCCATCAACACCGTCGACGCATAATCTTGCATTCGACTCCGGTGATGGCGATCGCCCAGGACATGTACAAACGAATCGGGTTTGAATCATCACCTGAGTTGGATGTCTGGTTTCATGACGACCCCTACTCCACGAGCGATCCCCTGCATCTCATTGCCTACACTCTCGCGCTCTAAGTTCCGCTGAACGGAAGTTTCTCCACGTCGATTGCTCTGCAAACAGTCCGCATCACCAGCGTCTAACGCCCCATTCGCACGCTCCTGGTGTCAGAGACCCGACACCACAGATCTGCCGCGATGCAATGCCGGCGTGACCCGACCAAGGCGTCCTTAGCGTCAGAGGGCGGAAGTCAATTGGCGCTGACCAGTGGCTCAATTGGTCGAAGGCGAACTCAAATGCTCAAAAGACATCGCGATCTGCTCGGTGAGAATGGCGCAGTTCTCAGCGGTCCGCCGATGAGGCTGTCCCGTCGAAACTCGGTGTCCCGCGACCAGTCCACAATTGAGGTGAAGCGAGCATCAGGTGGCGCCAAAGGATCGCACCGCTGGCGAGCGCAATGAAGACGGCGTCCAGCAAGTATCGAACAGTGGAGACACTTCCGGCCCCACCAAACACGCCCGGCGCCAAGATCTGGAAAATTGCGTAGATGGCAACAATGAGCGAGAGGAAAATGATGATGACGCTGATGAACGCCACCGCGGCAACGTAGCTTTGTTCGCACCGCTTTGCTGGACTTGATGACTGGCCCTGAGCGTCCGCTAACTCGATGCCCTTACGAAAGTGGAGGACAAACGCCCCGAGACTGAAGATCAAGACAAGACCGCCGAGCACGACACCGCGCGCGGCCGCGTCGCCAATCGGATGAATCGCACCTCCAAAAACTTGAGGGTGAGTGCCGATCAATTGGACCAATGAGCTGACAACCGCCGTTGCGCCGATGAGCGCGGTCCAGATTGTGATGAAAGCGACCGCGAACAGATAAACAACAAGAGGCCTCCGGCCAGTGGGGTCAGCCTCGGCCCGATTTGCGACGACGATGACGACGAAGGCACCAAGAATCCCCAAAAGGATCACGACTGACAGCACGCCGAGGACGAGACCGATAAGAGATGACACTCCGGACAGAATCACAGCACTCATTTTGGCCTCCGTCGTCGAATCACAGGGTTCCAAACTCTGCTCTCCGTATGGTAAACCAACCAACGGCCGCGACCCGAGATTGGACGCAGCGACCGGCCGCGCACAAATCCGGACTGATGTCGGAGACCCGACGTGACGGGTCTGGGACTAGAGATCGGGACCTACGAGCCACCAACCGCGGAAGTCACTTCGATTCTCGTGACACGATCGAACTAAAGTTGAGTCCGTCCTTCAACGGCAATCTCCTCGAAAATCTGCATGTCGGCCCCGAAGAGTGAATTCGGTTCGGGCCAGTGAATCACTAATTCGCTCATCCCCAGTTCTTGGTAACGTCCGGCCCAGTCAACAAAGGCGTCGAGCGAAACCAGTGGTCGCTCGGCAGATAGGCCATTCAACAGAACTCTGTCGAGCTCCTTTGGGCTTCGTCCCATCTCCGAAAGAATTCCATTGAGGCGGGCCATCTGCGTCGCCACGACGTCAAAGCAGGACCGATCTTCGTTTGACGAACGACCGAGCGTGATCCAGCCTTCGCCGTACTGGGCGGCAAGCCGCATCCCGCGCCCGCCATCGGCGGCGATCATGAACGGCGGTCGAGGTTGTTGCACGGTTCCGGGCAACATCCGAGCTTCGCGCGCACTGTAGAAGGAGCCCTCGAAAGAGGTTTCGTCGTTGCGTAGCAATTCGTCCAGCAGGCGAACGAACTCTATGAATCGATCGGTCCGTTCGCGTAGCGACCACTCAGCCTCATCCAGGACGGTGGCGTCTCCACCGAGCCCTCCAGAACCGACGCCGACAATGAGTCGGCCATTCGACACGTCATCAATGGAGAGCAGATCCTTGGCGAGTGGCACAGGATGGCGAAAGTTCGGTGACGTCACCATGGTGCCCAGTCGGATACGAGACGTCGCCAGCGCCGCGGCCGTGAGGGTGGGCATCGCGCCAAACCACGGTCGATCCTTCAAGCGGAGCCACGAGAGGTGATCGTATGTATAGGCCGCGTCGAAACCTAACTCCTCAGCTCGTCGCCATTTTTCGCTCGACGCTGGCCATCGCTCCAATGGAAGAATTACGACACTCAATCGCACCATGTAAATCTAAGTCAGCCACGACCTGACGGACGCGCAAACTCATTGACAAGCATTTCGGGAGCGAGGAGCCAAGGGCCCTTGCCCGCCGCCGATAGGCAAGTAGGCTTCTACGTTAGACACGCTACAAGTAGTACCCAGAGTGTATGTAAATGCACGGCACGCCTTCGCTGACGTACATCGCGTGGTTCTTCGGATCGTCATCGAGCGCGAGGCGCACGTCAAATCCCTCGATCACTAGTTCGCGCAGCGTCTCGCGCTTGAACCGGTCGACCCCCGAGTAGTCGCCGTACTCTCGCATGATCAGTAAGTCCCAGCGAACCTTGTAGCGCTCGAGCCACGCCACGGTGTGCGGCTGCACCCGCCGCGGTCGCCCGGTCACGAGGATCACCGAAAGCGATTGGTCGAGCAGTTCCAACAGTCGTTCGATCTCTTCAATGGTGGGATCGTCGCCCACGGCGTCAAAGAAACTGCGCCAATCGCCCCAATCGAGATAGTGCTGGCGACCGGCGGCGTCGGCCAACACGCCGTCGATGTCAAAGATCACAGCCGGACCGGGGGTCGACGGCGCCTCGCGCCAGTGCCAGTTCTCGTGGAGACTCTTCGCTGTCATCAGTGGTTTTCTCATCGTGGCCAGTGCCACGGTGCTGTCTGCGAGACTAGACCCCGTGGCAGGGACTGAACGACGTACCATTCCCGTGCCGTTCGGTCATCACGTGTATGTGGTAAGCGACCTCTCACTCTCGCCCACCACCGACTTGACGAGCCGACCGGTGAGAGAGCTCTTCAACCTTCTTGGGGACATCGACGACGCCGCCCTCGTCGTCGTCGCGGGTAACCTCTTTCACCCCGATCCGACCTCGGACCTGTCCAAGTTCATCGAGGCGACGCTGGCGGCGCTGCCCACGCTGCGCGAGGCGATTGAAGCGTTCTGTGCCAGCAATCGCCACCGGCTCGTCGTGCTGCCGGGTTTTGACGACAGGGAGCTCGCCGAGAACGCCCGGGCTCAACAACTGCTCGAAGCACTCGGCGTCACCCTCGCGGGTGACCTCATCTTGCAGATCGCCACGGCCAGTGGCGTGCGCGACGTCGCCGTCGCGGCGGGTACCTACGAACTTGATGTCACGCCGGTGGACGCCAAGGACCGATCCGACGCCGATCGACTCGAGGATCCCCGGGCCCTCGAACGCTTCGTCGCCTCGCGCGTGCTCTACCGACGTTTCGGAGCGTGGTTGTGGTTCCCGTTGCTGGCCATTGCCGTGTTGGACTTGTGGAGTTCACTCGCCACGCTCGTCGGGCACTTCACGCACCGTCATTACCACGATCACCTCGTTCACTCGCGGGGCTTTTGGGTCAACCTGTTCATCGACTTGGTGATCGTCGTGGTCATTGAGACCATCGTGGCCAGCCTGGCGGGGCTCATCGTGCGGCGGCGATTCGATCGCCACGCCAAAGCGGTAAGCGCCGATGAACTGAGCGAACCCCTAGCCCTCACCAAAGTCGGCGACGTCGAAGCGATCGAGTACGCCCGGCGCGTCGTCGAACGCGGCGGCGCGGGCGCCGTGGTGGGGGGTGCCCCGCGCCCGGCGTTGGCCTTTCTCGATCGTGGCGTGTGCGCGGCGCCCGGTCCCACGAGAACGGTGCTGGTCGAGCGACGGGGACGCTTCGGCCTGCCGCCCATATTTAGCTCCTTCGATCGACTCGGCGTCGTGGAGATCGAAGCCGCGAGCACGGTGCAGGTGCGTCTCTTCGCCGGCGAATCGCCCCGGCGGCGTGGCACGATGCTCGAGCGCCTACTCGCTGGCACCTCCGCTCAACCAGCGCCTCCATCAGAGACCACGACCGTGGGCTCGTGGCCGAGCGGCAGTCCCTTTCCCTTGAACGTCGAGCGATTGCGCAGCCAGCGTCGCCAACGGACCGTTCGCCGCTGGGCCGGCGCGCTGATCTTCCTCGAAGGGCTGCTCAACGTTGCGGTGACGACCGTGCGTCCCCTGCGTAGCCACCTGCACCTCGTCTTGTCGATCCTGCCACTCGGTGTTGCCAAATCCGCCGCGGCGTTGACGGCCGTCGCCGGCGTAGCGATGATCATGCTCGCGCGAGGACTACGTCGAGGCCAGCGCCGCTCGTGGTTCGTCGCCGTGGCAGTCCTGTCGGTCACGCTCGTAGCCCACGCGGCCAGGGGCGGCACCATAGTCTCGTTACTAATCGCGGCGGCGATATTGGTTTTCCTCGTCGGCCAGCGTCGCTACTTCCAGGCGACCTCGGACCGCGCGAGCGTGGCTGACGCCCTGCCACGCCTCGGCTTCATTGGACTCGTCGCGATCGTGGCAGCGACGCTCGGCGTCGAAGCCGGTGCGCGCCACCAGTTACCAAGCCTCGGCGTGGTCGTGGTCGCGTGTATCGAGCGACTCGTGGGCCAGAGCGACATCACCTTGCCCGATCGCGTCGCCGACTTCGTGAATCCGGCCCTGCTCGCGATTGGCGTGTCGCTCATCGTCTCGACGCTCTATCTCTTGACTCGCCCCGTGGTGGATCGACGCCTCTCCACTTCGGCCAGCTCCACCGAGCGGCGTCTGGCCGAACTGCGCGCCAGAGAAATCGTCCGTCGCCACGGTCGCGGCACGTTGGACTACTTCGCGCTGCGCGACGACAAGCAGTTCTTCTTCTTTCGCGACTCGCTCGTCGCCTACGCGGTCTACGGCGGCGTGGCATTGATCTCGCCCGATCCCATCGGTCCCAAAGCCGAGCGCAGCGAGGTCTTCAGTGCCTTTCGCGACGTCGCCGAGGCCAGGGGCTGGACGATCGGCGTGATGGCCGCCGGTGAAGAATGGCTCGCCATCTATCACGCCGCGGGGTTGCACTACCTCTACCTCGGCGACGAGGCCATCGTCGACTGTCAGCACTTCACTCTCGCGGGCCACCAGATGAAGGGACTTCGCCAGGCCTGCACCCGCTTAGAGCGTTACGGCTACACGGTCGAGTTCCTCGACCCCGCCAAGATCGAACCCTCGCGAGTGAGTGACATCGTGGAGCTGATCTCGTTACTTCGCCGAGGCGGCGGCGAGCGAGGCTTTTCGATGATGCTCGGGCGGCTCTTTGACCCCAAGGACAAGGGGCTCTTGTTGACGGTGGTCTACGGCCCCGACGAGAAGCCGGCCGCGGTCTGTCAGTTCGTGCCTTCGCCCGCCATTCAGGGCTACTCGCTTGATCTCATGCGACGCGACCCCGGTGAACACCCCAACGGTCTCATCGACTACGCGCTGTGCTCGACGATCGAACACCTGCGCCAACAAGGCGCGAACGGCCTCAGCCTCAACTTCGCGGCCTTTCGCTCAGTGCTCGACGGCGAACGTGGTGAGGGCACCTTTACCCGAGTCGAGCGCTGGGCGATCAAACGACTCTCGGGTATCTTGCCCCTCGAGTCACTTTGGAGTTTTAACTCTAAGTACGACCCCAGTTGGCTGCCGCGTCACTTGGTCTATCCCGCGGCGGAGAGCTTCGTGCCGGTCGTCGCGGCGACGCTGCGCGCGGAAAACCTCACCGAATTGCCGTTGCTCGGTCGCTTCTTAGTGAACGACCCCGCGAATCGACCCGGCACCGTCGTGCCCGAAGAGGTCTTGGCCGCCGCGCGCGAAGTCGACGAGGCCGCGTCGCGCTAGTGAAGGCGCTTAGCGATCGCCAGCGCCAAACGCGTCGCGGCCCCATCGTCGTAGGTGAGAAACAGTGAGGGCTCGACGAGTTCGAGTTCCATGATCGCCCAGTGCTCGTCGATCCGCACCAGGTCGACGCGCGCGTAGAGCAGGTGCGAGAAGCCCTTGGCGGCCAGTACCGACTCGGCGACAGCGATGGCGTCGGGCTCGGCGTCGGCGGGCGCCATCTGATCGAGACGAAAGAGTTTGTTGCGATCGAGTCGGGTCACGTTGAGCATCGCGCTTTTGGTCATGGCGTGCGAGAACGCACCGTCGATAAAGATGAGTGCCCGTTCACCGAGGGAGTCAACCGAGTCCACGTAGGGCTGAACCAGCACGTCGCGGCCCTGAGCGTGCAACGCCTCGACGTGGGCGCGAGCCGAGTCATGCTCGTCCGCGTGGTATCGAACAGCGTCCATCGACCCGGCGCCCACGCTCGGCTTGACGACGAAGTCGCCGTGAAAAAAGCGCGGCTTCTTGCCGACGTCACAAAAGTGCGAAGGAATGATCTTTAGACCGTGCGCCTCGAGATCGACGAGGTAATGCTTGTCCGAGGAGTACTCGACGACCCCGTAAGGATTGACGAGGTGCTTCACCGTTCTCGCCCACGCGAGAAATTCATTGCGGCGCGCCGTGTAGTCCCACGTCGAGCGGATAACCACCAGTTCGAAGTTGTTCCACATGACCGAGGGGTCGTCCCACACCGCCAGTTCGGCCTTGACGCCGGCGCTGGCGAGCGCGTCCAAGAGAATTGGACTGTCGGGATCGACGTCGACCCCGAGACACGTGGCGATCGCGACGCGGCTCACGGCAAGAAGAGCAGCGTGGCGTGTTGAGCCCAGGTCACCAACGGCCCGGGCCAAAGACCAAAGAGCACCGCGACGATCACGCCAACAGCAATGACCTTGCCGGTAAAGAGCGGCACTTTGACGCGTGTCGCCTCGACGTCGTCGTCGGCGTAGAGCCAGAGCACCCAGCGCAAGTAGAACACCGCCGCGATCGCGGCCGAGAGTATCGCCACCAACGCGAGCGCGCCCCCGCCGGCGTCGATCGTCGCCGCCAGTACGACGAACTTCGCGTAGAAGCCGACCGTCAACGGCGCGCCGAGCTGACTTAAGAGCAACACCGCCAGCGCGCCGCCGAGCCACGGTTGGCGCCGCGCGAGTCCCTTGTAGTGGTCAATGGAGTGCAACTCGTCGCCCGCTCCCCCGACCAGGGTCACCACGGCGAAGGTCGCCACCACCACCGGCGCGTAGGTCATCACGTAAAAGAGCGTCGCGGCGGCGCCGCGGGCACTACCCGACCAGACCCCGAGCAACATGAAGCCGGCCTGATTGATCGAGGAGTACGCGAGCAGGCGCTTCACGTTTCGTTGCACCAGGGCGACGCTCGCGCCCACGAGACAGGTGAGAATGATGAGCACGAAAAGTATCGGGCGCCACGTGTCGAGCTGGGTTCCGAGCGCCGAGATCAACACGCGCAGCAAGGCGGCGAAGGCCCCGACCTTCACGATCGAGGCCATGACGCCCGTCACCGGGGTCGGCGAACCCTGATAGACGTCGGGCGACCAGAGGTGAAAGGGCACCGCCGCGATCTTGAAGGCGAAGCCGATCAGTAGCAACGCGCCGCCGGCGTAGAGCAACCCCGGGCGCAGCACGACGTTGGTCGCTAAAAAGTACGAGATCGACGTCAGGTTCGTCGAGCCGGTCGCCCCGTAGATCAACGCCGCGCCGTAGATGAAGATCGCCGAGGCGAAGCCACCGAGCAGAAAGTACTTCAGGGCCGCCTCGGCCGAGGCGTCACGGTGGCGATCAAAGCCGGCCAATACGTAAAGGCCAATGGAGAGTATCTCGAGGGCGAGAAAGATGACGATGAGGTCGTTCGCTTCCACCATCAACAATGCCCCGGCGCTCGAAGCGAGCGCGAGAATGTGAAAGTCCGCCCCGGCGATGCGTTCGCGCTTGGCCCAGTCGTGCGCGACGAGAGCACTCAGCATCACGCTCACCGCAATCACCACGTTGCCGACAATGGAGAATCCGTCCAGCACGATGGCGTTGGCCACCGTCGTCGTCGCCCCGTGACGGGCCACGTACGTCCACTGGAAGCAGGAGTAGACGAGGATCGCGAGCGACGCCGCCACCGTGACCGTCGTCGCCCAGTTGATGGTGACCTTGGTCTTCACGAGCGCACTCATCAACATCAAGAGCAGCGACGCGCCAAAGAACGTCAACACCGGTAGTAACGCCAGGTAGTGAATCGAGGGGATCGTCAGCGCGGTCACTTGTTCAGCCCCGCGGGCGCGACGTGGGCGATGAGTTGCTGCACCGAGGGAGTGATGCGATCGAGCACGGGCTTGGGAAAGACGCCGAGCACCACGATGAGCACCACGACGGGCACGAGCACCCAACGCTCTTTGGTCGTGGCGTCAGCGATCGCCGCGTTCTCGCCGCTGGCCCGCCCGTGAAAGACCCGCTGGTAGAGCCAGAGCAGGTAGGCCGCGGCCGCGACGACGCCCAGCGTAGCGGCGGCGCCCCACCAGGCGTGGGTGCCAAAGGTTCCAATCAAGATCAAGTACTCACTCACAAAGCCCGACAGGCCGGGCAGGCCAATAGAGGCCAGCATCACCACGGTAAAGAGTCCCGCCATCACCGGGGCCGGTCCCTGGAGTCCGGTGAAATCCTTGATGGTGTACGTGCCGCGGCGATTCTCCAAGAAGCCGATGATGAGAAAGAAACCGGCCGTGATGACGCCGTGGTTGAACATCAACAACACCGCGCCCACCATGGCAATCTTCGAGCCGGTCATGACGCCCAGCGTGATAAAGCCCATCTGGGCCACCGATGAGTACGCGATGAGCCGCTTCAAGTCCGGCGTCGCGCAGGCGACGAGCGAGCCGTACAAGATGCCAATGACGGCGAGCGTCAACATCACCGGACGCACGCTCGCCAACGCCAGGGGAAAGAGCCCGACGCCAAAGCGCAACAACCCGTACGAGCCGAGCTTGGCGAGCAGCGCCGAGAGTTCGATCGAGCCGGCCGTGGGCGCCTCGGCGTAAGTGATGGGCGACCAGGTGTGAAAGGGCCAGATCGGCGCCTTCACGGCAAAGGCGATCGCGAAGGCGATGAAGAGCCACACGGCCGCGCCGTGACTCATCGCGGTCGACGAGAGCGTGGAGTAGGCGAAGGTCAGCGCCCCTTGGGTCTGATGCTGGTGTAAAAAGCCCAAGTACAGGATGCCAATGAACAAGAACGCCGAGCCGCTGAAGGTGTAGATGAAGAACTTGAGCGCGGCCCGGGCGCGCTGCGCGCCGCCCCACTGGGCGATGATGAAGTAACTGGGCACGAGGGTCAGCTCAAAGAAGATGAAGAACTCGAGCACGTCGTGCGATAAGAAACTCGCCATGGTGAACGAGGTCAGCGCCAAGAGCCAGCCCACGAAGGCCGCCTCGCGGCGCCGATCGCGCGCGCCCAGTAACGCCAGCAACAACACCAGCGCCGTCAAGACCATCATCAACAATGAGATGCCGTCGAGCGCGACGTCGTAGGCGAGACCGAGCGGCGCCGAGAGGACGTGGCGCGTCGCGAAGTCAAACGTGGCGGCGCCCGATATGTGGTTGTTGTAGAGCACCGCCGTGACGAGCGCGAGTACCATCTCGACACTCGCCGTGACGACACCAATCACGTAGGCCCGGCCCTCAACCTTGCCCACGAGCAGCCCGGCCAATGCCCCGACGAGGGGCACCACGATCAATAGGGTCAGGTAGATCGAGGAGTGCATCGCTAGTGCACCCGCGCCACGAGATAGACGAT
>PLBM01000118.1 GCA_003134515.1 Acidimicrobiaceae bacterium
GTGGTCTTGCCGTGCGTACCACACAGGCCAATGACCCTCTTCATCGTCGCCAATTCATTGAACGCACCCGCGCGGGTGACCAGTTGAGCGCCGCTCGCACGCGCCGCTCGCACTTCGACGTTCTCTGGCGCCACCGCGGGCGACCACGTCAGCACTTCGACACCCTCGACGTGGCTNNTTGCAGCACGGGCGAGTCCACGACGTCGCTGCCGCTCACCGAGGCGCCCATTTCGGCGAGCAACAGCGCCAGGCCACTCATGCCCGCGCCACCGACGCCCACCACGTGCACCCGCCGGCCGGGCTGAAAGGTACTCATTGGCTCGCTCGAACCTCGAGAATCACCGTGGCGATAGCGCGCGCCGCGCCGTGGTGAGCCAATGTGCCGGCGCCGAGTGCCATATCGCGTAACGCCGTCGGCTCGGTCACGCGCTCGAGGATCGCCTCCAACGAGGCGCCGGTGCACTCATCGTCCTTTAGGAGTACCGCGCCCCCGGCGCGCACCACCGCCTCGGCGTTACGCGCCTGGTGATCGTCGGGCGCGCCGGGTAGCGGCACCAAGATCGAGGGAATCGAGAGCGCCGTCAGTTCGGCCACGGTCGTCGCCCCGGCGCGACAGACGCCGAGGTCGCTCAGCGTCCAGAGTTCGACCATGTCGGCAAAGGCGATCACTCGATAGTCGAGTCCGTTGGTCGAAGGCGCGCGGGTACGTACATCGTCGTAGTCGCGTCGACCGGTCACGTGCAGGATCGCTCGATCACGACGAGTGGCCCACTTCGTCGCCAGCTCCGTGACCGCCGCGTTCACACGCGACGAGCCCAGCGAGCCGGTCATCACCACGACGACGACCCGATCGGGCTCAATCGGCGGCGTCGCGGCGCGCTTGGCGAGTTCGCGGGCCTCGTTCGAACGATCGACCTGTTCGATGGCGGCACGAAGTGGCGCGCCCGTCACCACNNGTTCTCTCCCGGCGACCAAAAGGCGCCGCAACGCTTCGTGGCGTAGCGCGCGAAGAGCCGATGGACGGCGCCGGGGGTCGCGTCGAGTTCCACGAGTATCAACGGTGTGCCCCAACACCGCGCCGCGAACGAGACCGCAAAGGACGCGTAGCCGCCAACCGACACGACGACCGAGGGCCGCCAACGCTTGACCAGCACCAGCGCCACGCACACCGCTCCGACGAGGCTGCACGCCGCGGCGACGTTGCGCACCACGTCCGAGGCTCGCCGCGATCGTCGAAGGCCGCGCCCCGGTAACAAGGTGAGCGCCACGTCACCTTCGCCGAGCCACCGGCGCTCTTGGCCCCGGCGGCTGCCGACGAATCGAAGCTCCTGGGGCGCCAGGCCCTGCGCGCGAAGGGCCTCTTCAATGGCCTGCATCGGAAAGACGTGCCCCCCAGTCCCGCCGCCGGTGATGATGACGGGACCGGCCACTAGTAGTCCGGTCGGTATCGGCGCGCGACGGATTGACGTTGCTGGGGACGGGCCGGGCGCGCGCGCTCGACGGTCTCTCTAAAGTTCGTCAGTCGGTACTCACGAATCGTGAGGTCGCCCGTGCGGCTTCGATCGTGCGCGATGTTGTAGAGCAGTCCGACCGCGGCCAGCTCGGTGATCAACGCCGTACCCCCGTAGGAGAAGAACGGCAGGGGCACTCCGGTGACGGCCCACCAGCCCACCACCGAGGAGATGTTAATCAACGCCTCGACGGCGATCCACGTCGTAATGCCCACCGCGACCAATCGATAGACCTGGTTCGTGCACTGCTGGGCGATGCGCGTGGAGACCATCAAGAACGCGACGAACAGGGCGATGACCGCCAACGCGCCGATGAGGCCGAGCTCTTCGCCGACGATCGTAAAGATGAAGTCGGTGTGCGGATTGGGCAGGAGCCCCCACTTCTCGCGGCTGTGGCCAAGTCCCAGACCGGTCACGCCCCCCACGCCAAAGCCGATGCGCGACTGGAGTAGTTGATAGCCGCTCCCGAGCAGATTGGTATTGGGGTGTAGGAACGAAAAGAAGCGCTTCGCGGAGTAGGGCTTTAAAAGGAGGTAGGCGCCGACGGCGAGGCCCGTCAGTACCACCGCGCGCCCGAGCAGTCGAGCGGAGAGTCCCGCGACGCCGAGCATCGCGAGCGCGATCATCAACACCACCGACGCGGTGCCGATGTCGGGCTCGAGCACGATCAGGCCGCACCCCAACCACAAGGGCGTCGTCCACACCATCAGTTGTCGCCAGTTGTTCAGTTCGTCGTGGTGGTGGTAGACCAACCACGCGATGAACAGCACCGTGCAGAGCTTGAACAGCTCCGAGGGCTGCAGATCGATCACGTGAAGATTGAGCCAGCGCTTGCCGCCATTGGTCGTGATGCCGACGGCCTTGACCGCGAGCAAGAGCACGAGGCCCGTCACGATGAGCAGTGGCGCGGCGCGCACGAGGCGTTCTAATCGCACGCGCGCCGCGACGTAGAGCGCGAAGACGCCCAGACAGAGGTAGGCCCCGTCGTGGGCCATGATGGAAAAGGCCGTACCGTTGGCGGCCTGGCCCTCACTGGCCGAGGCGACGAAGATCGTGCCAAAGATGACGAGGGCCGTGGTGACCACGAGCAGGGCCCGGCCCGTGGCGCCGCCACGCGGCAACGGTTGGACAAATCGACGGACCGACGGGCGCGTCGACACTCAGACCACCTTGGCAATCTTGAGAAAGTCGCCGTAGAAGATGCCCAAGCCGAGCATCGCCACGAGCCCGGCGAGAATCCAAAATCGAATGATGACCGTCGTCTCGGGCCAGCCACGAAGTTCAAAGTGGTGGTGAAAGGGCGCCATGCGAAAGACCCGTCGGCCAAAGACGCGAAAACTCACGACTTGCAGGATCACCGATGCGGTCTCGGCGACAAAGAGGCCGCCGATCACGACGAGCAGGAGATCGAGATTCATCAAGAGGCACAGTGCACCGAGACCGGTGCCGACCGCGAGGGAGCCGGTGTCGCCCATGATGATGCGAGCTGGTGCCGCGTTCCACCACAGAAAACCGAGACACGCGCCGACCAGGCCCACCGCGACGAGGCCGAGGTCAAGGGCCGAGTGCAGTTGGTAGATCCCAAAATGGCGAAACTGCCAGTAGCCAATGATGGACAAAACGCCAAAACAGAAGGTCGCCGAGCCGGCCGCCAACCCGTCCAACCCGTCGGTCAGATTGACCGCGTTGGAGGTCGCGATGATGACAAAGACCGCCAATAAGAACCAACCCGTCGCCGTCAAATTCCATCCGGGCAGCGAAAACCGAGTGAAGGAGAGATCGGTCGAGGTGTGCACCCACGTCAGGGCCAGCACCGCGAAGACACCGGCAATCGCCAGCTGACCGATGAGCTTGCCCAGTTTGTTCAGACCGAGGTTGCGCGCGTTACGAATAGCGAGGTAGTCGTCGACGAATCCCAAGAGCCCCGACGCGACGATGACCAGCACCGCCAAGACGCCCGCGCGAGAAAAACCGATCGACGTACCGACGTGGCCCATGAAGTAACCCAGGACCCCGGCCAGCACGATGATCACTCCACCCATGGTGGGCGTGCCCGCCTTGTGATGATGGGTCGAGGGACCGTCTTCACGAATCTGCTGGCCGAGTGAGCGGGCCCGCAAGAACCTCATCCACAACGGCGTGAGCAGTAACGCACAGAGGAATCCGACCCCACCCGACTCCATCAGACTCAACATGGTTGCCTCACTTCAAGAGCTCCTCAACGACGACACGGTCATCGAACGGCAGCACGAACTCGCCCACCGTCTGGGTCGACTCGTGGCCCTTGCCGGCGATCACCACGACGTCGCCTGCGCGAGCACTGGCCAAGGCGCGCACGATGGCCAGACGACGGTCGGGTTCACGTTCGACCTGCGCGCCGGACGCCACGCCCCCCAGCACCGCATCAATGATGGCATCTGGCGATTCAGAACGAGGGTTATCCGACGTCACGATCGTGAGATCCGAGCTGGTAGAGGCGACCCGGCCCATTTCGGGCCGTTTGGCTCGGTCGCGATCGCCCCCGGCCCCAAAGACGGTAATGATTCGCCCGCCGGACTGCAATTGGCGCACGTCGCTCAGGAGGCGCTGGAGACCTTCGGGCGTGTGCGCGTAATCGACGATGACCGTCACGCCCTCGCCGTAGAGCACGTCGAACCTGCCCGGGATCGACGTGACTTCACCCATTGACGCCGCCACCTGGGCGTCGCTGGCGCCCAGCGTACTCATCACGGCCATCGCGAGCAGCGCGTTGTCCACGTTGTAGTCGCCCACGAGTGGCGAGTTGACCAGATGGCCGCGCCAAAAGAACGTCGATCCGCGAAGTGAGGTCGCCACGTCGACCGCGTCACTTCGTGAGACTCGCGTCACTGGAAGTGCGGTCATCTCGGCGAGGCGCTCGCCGTAGGGACCGTCCGTCCAGATCACGGCCCGCTTGGCGTACTCGCTCGTAAAGAGTGAGGCCTTGGCAAGAAAATACTGCTCCATCGTCTCGTGATAGTCGAGGTGGTCGTGACTGAGATTGGTGAAGGCCGCGACACAAAAGCGAAGTCCGTCGACACGGTGTTGATCGAGCGCGTGGCTCGAGACTTCGATCGCCACGAGGGAGTCGGGCGTCGCGACATTAAAGTGCCCGACGAGCGTCGCGAGCGTTCGATAGAGCTCTGGCGCTGCGGGCGTCGTACGTTGATTGGTTAACGTGCCGACACTCGCCGCGTTCCACGCCAGCGCGTGGGCCAACGAGCCAACGAGAGTCGCCACGCTCGTCTTGCCGTTCGTACCGGTCACCGCGATCAACTTGGCTTTGTTTTCGGGGTGGCCCACGATGGCGGCGCTGGCGTGCGCGAGCAACGCCCGCAGCTGGGTCGTCGGCACGACCACGACGGGCACGGGCACTTCCACCGGGCGATCCGACACCACGCACAGCGCGCCCCGCACGATCGCCTCTTTGGCGAACTTGGCCCCGTGTTGTCGGGCGCCCGGCATCGCGAAAAAGAGTGTGCCCGGCTCGCACTCGCGCGAATCGATGTCGACGCGCGACACTTCGAGACTGCTCGTCGACACGTCGAGCGAAAAGTCGTCCAGAATGTCGCCGAGCTGCATCACGTGACGTTCGACGAGAAACTGGCGCCCGCACCAGTGAGGGGCTTTTGTACCGCGCCGTTGGAGGGAATGCCGTAGTGGTGCAGTGCGTACGACATCACCTCTTGGAACACCGGCGCCGCGACGGCGCCGCCGAAGATGTCCGGCAAGGGACGTTCGATCACCACGATCATCGAAAGTACAGGGTTGTTCGCGGGCGCGAAACCCACGAACGTGGCGTTGTAGTCGCCCGAGAGCAACGCGTCACGTCCCGGATAGGGCATCGACGCGGTGCCGGTCTTGCCCGCGACGCTGTAGCCCGGGATGATGGCGTTGGTCCCGGTCCCGTTGAGGACCACTTGTTCGAGCATCTTGATCATCGTGGCGTCCACATTCGGCGAGAGCGCGACGCGCCTCAGACTCGCCGGCGTAGCTTTTAGCGCGCCGTCGGCGAAGACGTAACCCCGAACGAGTTTCGGTTCAACGAAGACGCCACCGTTGGCAATGGCGTTGTACGCATCCAACACTTGGATGGCCGGCACTGCGTCCACTTGACCAATGGGCAGGGCCACTTGGTCACTGGCGTACCAGTTGGAGGCGCCGACGAGCAGGCCCGACGTCTCGCCGGGATAGTTGACCGAGGTGGTCTGACCAAAGCCCATCCGCTCCACCTGGGCCAGAAGTCCGGCCTCACCCACGCGGGTACCCACTTCATAGGTGCCGATGTTCGACGACTGAGCTAAGACCTCCGTCGCGGTCAGGTGTTCCAGGCCGTGACTCTCCGCGTCGTGAAAGAGTCGCCCGCCCACCACCACCGAGTTGGGCACCGCGAACACGGTATTGGGGGTAATGAGACCGGCCTGCAGGGCCGCGGAGAACGTGACGACCTTAAACACAGAACCCGGCTCGTACGCCTGGGAGAAGGGCAGGTTGTTGATGGTCTGTTGGATGCCCGCGACGCCCACGTTCTTACCCCAGGTGGAAATCGGACCGAGAATGCCAGCGGTCGTCTTGGTATTGACGAGCGACGCGTCGGCGAGGATCTCGCCGGTCTTCACGTCCATCACCATCGCGAGGCCCGTGAGGCCGCCCGAGGTCTGAAGTTCACGGGCCAAATCACGCTCGGTCACGTACTGCAACGAGGAGTCGAGGGTCAGCTCGAGCCCGACGCCCGGCTTGGCTTTGCGAATGACCGTGGAGTGCGAAGCCGGCAGATTGACGCCCGAGGACGACACGAACTCTCGGGTGATTCCGGTCTGACCGGCCAACACCTTTTGATACTCGTACTCAAGCCCCGCCGACCCCGCGCCACTGGCGTTGACCCCGCCGAGCAACGACGTCGCGAGCGTGCCGTCGGGGTACGTGCGCACCGACGAATTCTGCACGACGATGCCCGGGAACACCAGGGACGTCACCTTACGTCCGTCGGTGAGATCGAGTTGGTTGTTCACGATGACGTAGCCGCTCTTCTTCGAGAGCAGCGCGGTCAACTTTGTGACGGGCACGTGCACCAGGGGCGACATGGCGCGCGCCTCGCTGGCGGGGTCCGTGATCTGAAAGTCGTCGGCGATGACGAGCGACGTGGGCCGCGACACGGCCAGCGTTTCACCGTGGCGGTCGTAAATGCCGCCTCGTAGGGCGGTCGTGGTTAGGTTCTCACGAACCTGCGCGACGGAGAGTTTGGCGTAGTGTGCGTGGTCGACCACCTGCAAGAAGAAGAGTCGAACGCCCAACGCCCCAAAGGCCAACGCCAGCGCCGCGCGCAGCAACAGCAGGCGACGCTGGGCCCGGGGCTTAGGGGGTCGAACTTGTCGGGCATCACGAGTGCGACTGTGCGTAGAGGTCTGATGGGTGCTCACCGAAGCGTCCTTGATGTTGCCAGTGCATAACCCGAGAACTTCGGTAGCGGCAGGGGCGCATCAAGAGACGTCGACGGTACTTGGGTGACCGAGGAGGGATCCACCAGGTGCAACGCCCCGGCCTTCGTCGCGATCTGACTCGGTGCAGACAGATTGGTGAGTGTTCCCACTTGCACGGCGAAGGTTGACTGTTCTTGCAACAACTGACTTTGCAGTGCGTGGATCTCAATCTGACGATTCGCCTCGACCATGCTGCCGGCGAGGGAGAGCGCGAGCGCGAGGACCACGATCAGGACCGACCTTCGCGAGGTCGACGCCCCACGCCAACGCTGGGTGACGACGTCGCGCCGGGGGGCTCGCGCGCGATGCGCCGCGGGGCGCGTGGGGCCCGGCCTCGTTGAGGGACTGGGTGCCTACATGGTCGAGGGGGGGCATTGCTCGGCTCGATTCTCGCTGCGACGTCGGAGCGGCGGGTTGCGGCAGTGACGCTGCCACTTCACTCGCGTCGCCCGAGGTTCGACCCGCGCCTCGACGGGGTCGAGAGTGCGTGACGGAGCCGTGGAAGACGTCTGCGAACCGCGGCAACTTAGCGCGTGGCGCGATTTTCGCAAGAGGGGACGCCTGCTGGCCTGCTCAGTTCGGCGGGGCGAGCTTCCCACTCTTCGCGTCAGCCGCCGTCGCCACGACGAGCCCGGCCTGGCGGTGAACGGCGTAGACCCTGCGCCTCGACGCATCCCAGGCGATCTGGTCGAAGGGCAGCGCCCGGCCGCGCTCGGGGAGCAGATCGCCCAGGCGCACGGCATGGCCGATCTCCACCTGGGCGACGTCGCGCACGTAGACGGGAATGCCATTGTGCGTACTTAATACGATATTTTCAATGTCGGCGGTATTTCTCACCAGTCCGAGTCCGCGAATGTAATAGAACTGTCCGCCCTGCGAATAAAAGCCGCCGCCGGCGTTGGCATTGTT
>PLBM01000035.1:0-10633 GCA_003134515.1 Acidimicrobiaceae bacterium
GCGTGCGCTACGGCTACCGCGCGAGCGGCAGCGACGATCTGCTCGCGCAGCGAGGGGTCCATCCCCGACTCCCGGCAGCACGCAAAAAGTGTTCCCACTTGGACTCCCGACGCTCCGAGTTCGAATGCCTCTTGGACGTCTTGTGGAGTCGTAACTCCTCCGCCAATCCAGAATGGCACGCCTAGGGCGCTCATTACCCCAAAATCGACTACATCACGTTCGCCATATACGGGGTTGCCTTCCGAATCCATGGTGAGCTGACCACGAGGAGGCGCATTGTGCCCACCCGCAATAGGTCGTTCAACAACGAAACCATCGACTGGGCCACTGCTGCGCTTGGAGAGTGCTGTTGCCAATACGTGAGAGGAAACGATACCGAGGAATTTTGGTCGTTGCAGGGTGCGCGTTGGGGGGTAGCGAGTGGGGTCGAAGTGAAGTTGAGGTATCTCTTCGAGCGAGGTTTCTCCAACGATGTTCAAGGGAACATTGACCGTTTGACTTCGCACCAATCGTTCCAGAATGCCGGGGATATGTGTTGGCACGCCGGCCCCCATGACGACGTAATCGACACCGGCAAGGATCGCTCCATAGAGAGTTGGCACCGTTGGAATCTGGACTTTTGTGAGTAAGTTAATTCCGACAACGCCCCCGTGCCCTTGCTTAGCGAGCGCTACTTCAACGTAGGCCGCGAGGACGAGCAAATCTTGGGACCGTTGGACGCTTCGGTGCGTCAACATGGGGATAGTGCGGTAGGGGGATGATGCCGATCGGGGTGACGTGGCGAAGTGTTCTACGACTTCGTTGACGAAAAAAGGAAGAGGAAAGGCGTCGAGAACAACTTGCAATGACTCATCGACTCCATCATCTTGCAAGCGGCGCACGAAAACGCTGTCAATGGCGGTTCCCGAGACCATGCCAAGTTGGCCGGCTTGAGCCACAGCGCGCGCGAGTGGCCAGCCGGAAACTGCAATTCCCATCCCGCCTTGAATGAGCCACGGCGTGCTCTTCATATCCTGTGTGTTGGTGTCAATCACGCTGTTGACCTGTTCTTTGCCATCGCGACGCACGTCTAATTCTGGCGATGCCCAAGTCTAGGGTCGAGCCCATTGCTTCGGATGAGAGTTCGGGTCATTGTGGCGCAGTCCATTTTGAAGAGCCGTTCTACCGGCTATTGCAGACAAAGGCGGGTGCTCTTTCAATCGGGTCTTATGGGGCGAAGGTGATCCGAGAATGCCACCGTCAATTGGTCGGCGTGAGGTCCATCCGAACAATCGATTGTTGGACAGAACTACGCCCAAGACAGCGGTTGGAGGCACGGGTGATGGCGAAAGATCAACTGCGAAGCACCACGTTAATTGGTGAGTCACCTCGTTGCATCCGTGAAAACTGCTCAGTTAAGAGGTGGACGACTCGAGGCAACATCGCCGTGGTGGCCCCGCCGACGTGGGGCGATATGAGTACGTTCGCCAGACCAAAGAGAGGATGTCCATCCGGCAATGGTTCGGGGTCGGTCACGTCGAGAGCCAAGCGCAGTCGCCCGGAGCTGGCATGAGCCAGCAATGCCTCGGTATCAGCAACCTTTCCGCGTGCAATATTGACCAGAAGACTGTGGTCGCGCATGAGAGCTAGAAACTCATCGTCGACAAGTTGAGTCGTGTCGTCAGTCAGTGGTACGGCGACCACCACGACGTCGGCCGTTGGAAGGAGTTCCGGCAACGATTCAATGCCGTATATGACGCCGCGATCGTCGTTGCGCGCGGTACGGGCGACTCGCACAATAGTGACTTCGAAGGAAAGGAGTCGTGCTTCGATCGCCCGGCCCACTCCGCCGTAGCCAATGAGAAGGACGGTGTGGTCGGCCAAACTGGGAAGAAGTTGGGGCGCCCAACGACCTTTAGCGGCGGCCCGCACGAAATCCGGAATGCCGCGCTGCGAGGCCAGGATAAGGGCCAGCGTGAGTTCGGCGGTTGAGGTCTCGTGGACGGAGGCGGCGTTGGCAAAGACGTGGCCCGGTGGCAGCACTTTCTCGACACCGTCAAAGCCGAGCGAGAGGCTTTGGACCAGACGAGTCTTGACGCTTGCTAGTTGCGCGAGGCTGGCGGTGCCCTTCATATACGCCGGGATGACGACGTCGATGGCGTCCACTGGCGCTGGACCCGTCATATCCCATTCAATGAACTCGACACCTTCGGGCACTTCATTGAACATGGCGCGCACGCGTGAATCGGGAACACTCACGAGGAGTCGCGGTGGCTTCATACCCTGAGCCTACTTAATTCACTTTGATTGACTCTTTGGAACTTTGACTTCGAATCTGGAGTTCCACTTGACCTCGGCGTCACCATTGACGTGGTGACGTTTCGATCGAACATGATTCGACTTGAATCGCTCTTGGTAGTCGTTCGCGGTACACTTTCATTAGAACTTGAAGCACGAAAAGGAAGAAAGAACGTCGATCAACCAAAATCGCGCCCGGGCGTGGACCGCATGTTCCAACGGCCGATGATCGTGATTAAAGTTTCGCTCGTTGAGGTGTTCACGTGATTCAGCATCCGGCGTTTCGCGTTGAACCCTGGTGCCTGCGCGAGACCGAATTGGACCTTGACGTCCTGGCCCAGAGCGAATCAGTTTTTGCGTTGTCCAACGGACACATCGGCTGGCGCGGCAATCTCGATGAAGGGGATCCCAACGGCCTGTCCGGGTCGTATTTGAACGGTGTCCATGAACTGCGACCGCTGCCTTACGCTGAAGTTGGCTACGGATACCCCGAACGCGACCAGGTCATTCTCAACGTCACTGACGGGAAATTGATTCGCCTCTTGGTCGACGACCAACCGTTCGATGTCCGATACGGTGAGCTGCACAGTCACGAACGCGTCCTCGACTTTCGAGCTGGAGTGCTGGAGCGCCGAGTCGAGTGGTCTTCGCCGTCTGATCGAAGGATACGGGTGACGTCGAATCGCCTCGTATCGTTGGTCCAACGCTCCGTGGCGGCCGTCAGATACGAGGTTGAAGCGATCAATTTCCCCGTGCGTCTGGTCATCCAATCAGAGTTGGTCACCAACGAGCCGCCGCCTCCGGTGAGCGGCGATCCGCGCGCCGCCGCCGTGCTGGACGCGCCGTGGCAGTCACTGGCGCACGGCAGTGACGGGACCTGGGCGGAACTTGTTCATCGCACGGAACACAGCGCGTTGATCATGGCAGCGGCCATGGACCACGTCGTCGAAGGACCGCCCTCCACTCACGTTGAGGCCGAGAGTTCCCCCGATCTCGCCCGGGTCACCGTAACGGTCACCCTGGAACCGGGAGAACGACTCTGGCTGATCAAGTACGTGACGTACGGCTGGTCGGCGGAGCGGTCGAGAGAGGCGGTGCGCGACCAGGTTGACGCCGCCATGGTCGTCGCGCGCCAATCAGGTTGGGATGGCCTCGTCGCTGAGCAGCAAGCCTTTCTCGACGACTTCTGGGAGCGCGCTGACGTGGAGATCGACGGCGACGACGAGATTCAACAGGCAGCACGCTTCGCTCTCTTTCACGTGCTGCAAACTGGAGTTCGGAGTGAACGGCGAGCCATCTCGGCCAAGGGCCTGACCGGTACTGGTTACGACGGACACGCGTTCTGGGACAGCGAGACCTTCGTGTTGTCGGTACTGAATTACACCGAGCCCGAAGCCGTCGCCCACGCACTCATTTGGCGCCACAGCACTCTTTCAATGGCCCAGGACCGGGCCGCCCAGTTTGGTTTCAGGGGTGCCGCGTTTCCTTGGCGCACCATTACCGGGGCGGAGTGCTCGAGCTACTGGCCCGCGGGGACGGCCGCGTTTCATGTGGGTGCCGACATTGCTGACGCCGTTATCCGCTATGTGCACGCAACCAGTGATGAAGAATTTCAGGTCAACTACGGACTCGAGCTGCTGGCCGAGACTGCCCGATTGTGGTGCTCACTGGGTCACTTCAACGTCGACGGGGGATTTTGCGTAGACGGAGTGACCGGTCCTGACGAATACAGCGCCATAGCGGACAACAACATCTATACCAACCTGATGGCTCAGCGCAATCTTCGCGGCGCGGTCGAGATGAGCGAACGACTCTCCGAGCGCGCAAGCGAACTCGCCATCGACGACGAGGAGTTGGAAACCTGGCGAAACGCCGCGGAGGCGATGGTCATACCCTTTGACTCGGTGCTGGGTGTACACCCCCAATCGGAACGGTTCACCGACCACCAACTCTGGGACTTTGAGGAAACGACGCCGGAACAGTATCCGCTCATGCTGCACTTTGCGTACTTCGATCTGTATCGCAAGCAAGTTATCAAACAGGCTGATTTGGTGTTAGCCATGTACCTTCGAGGCGACGTCTTCACGCCCGAACAGAAGAGAGCCAACTTTGACTACTACGAGCGGCTGACCGTCCGGGACTCGTCGTTGTCGGCCAGCTGCCAAGCGGTCTTGGCGGCCGAAGTCGGATATCTCGAGTTGGCCCACGACTATTTGGCCGAAGCTGCCTTAATGGACTTGGATGATCTCGAGCACAACACGCGCGACGGTCTGCATATCGCCTCGTTGGCGGGCACGTGGATCGCCCTGGTGGCTGGATTGGGCGGCATGCGCGAGTGCAAGGATTCGTTGAATTTCGCCCCTCGTTTGCCTCCCGGCATCACTCGACTTTCGATCAACCTGATCTTTCAAGGACGTCGTTTACGCGTTGAGGCAACGCCGCAGACGACCAGCTACATGCTTAAGGAAGGCGATGTACTTGAAATGTTTCATTTCGGAAAGCCATTCGCGTTGTCTGACAAGCAACCGGCAATCTTTGACACGGCAAAGGACCCCGCCTTAGGGGCCACCCTGACGACCCCGAGCCAACCGTACGGGCGTGCGCCGCGCCGGCGTAACGCCGCTATCGTCCAAGAAACCTAGGGGTGCGATGAATACGCCGACGTCCTCCAATCCTGCGAGTGCGCCCGTGAACTTCAGTGCGTACGACGCGTGGCTGTTCGACATGGATGGCGTCTTGACCAAGACCGCGGCCGTGCACGCGGAGGCGTGGCGCCAGACCTTCGATGAGTTCCTCGACCAAGAAGCCGCCCGTACGGGCAAGACGTACGCTCCGTTTGACCCGGAAGCTGACTACGAGAAATACGTGGACGGTGAACCGCGAGCGGACGGAGTTCGCAACTTCCTCGCCGCGCGGGGCATCAAACTTCCCGAGGGCACCGATAGTGATCCCACCGACGCCCGTACCGTCCAAGGAGTTGGGAACCGTAAGAACGAACTAGTCCTTCAAGTGATGAAGACCCAGGGCGTGGCCGTCTACGACGGCGTGGTGGCGCTCGTGACTCAGCTTCGCCAACGAGGAATCAAGGTGGCGGTCGTCTCCGCTAGTGAAAACACCGAAACAGCACTGAAGGCCGCGGGGATTGCTGAGTTGTTCGACGCTCGTGTCGACGGCATCGTTGTCAAAAGCCTCCATCTGGCCGGTAAGCCTGCACCCGACAGTTATCTCGAAGCGGCCAAGATGTTCCACGTCAACCCCAGTAGGGCCGTAGTCGTGGAAGACGCCCTGTCTGGGGTGGAGGCTGGTCGGGCCGGGAACTTCGGCTTGGTGGTCGGTGTTGATCACCACGACGGGCCAGACCAACGTGAGTACTCCGATGAACTTCTCGCTCACGGTGCCGACATTGTTGTTTCCAGTCTCGATGAGTTGGAGAGTGACGGACCCGTCGCCAGTCGCGGTGAATGACTCGTTCGAGCCGATGGTGGATCTTTCCGCTGCTCGGCGGGTGGCCGAATCGTGCGCCGCCGAGTGGGGCCTGGAGTTGGGGCCGCCATTCGCGCTCTCCAATGCTTCGTTCGTCGCACCGGTGGGCGAGGATCGAGTCATCAAGGTGCCGTGGGGGGGCGACGATGAGTCGCTGCACGAGGGCGACGCGTTAAGGCGCTGGGCTGGCCGCGGCGCCGTGCGCTTGCTGCGCCAGTCCGGAACCGCACTTCTGGAGGAGCGGGCCGTCCCCGGTGACGATCTTTCTTCTCTTCCCGATGACGCGGCGACGGCAATCGCGATCGATCTCGCGTTGATGCTGTGGATGCCGGCTACGAAGCCGTTCAGACCGGTAGGGCCCGAGGTGTCGCGCTGGCTCGACCAGGCCGAAGGCGAGGGCAGCAAGCTGATCCCGCTCGCTCGCAGCTTATTTGGAGAGGTTGGCGGCGGTGCCGACTGGCTCGTGCACGGTGACTTTCACCACCACAACATCTTGCGCGCGGGCGAGCGATTCCTCGCGATCGATCCCAAGCCGTACCTCGCCGATCGCGAGTATGACGTGCCATCATTCCTCTGGAATCCACTTGACAATCACTTTGATAACCCCGCGCAGACCGAACGGCGAATCGACGCGTTTGTTGCCGCGGGACTCGATGAGTTCCGGATACGAGCGTGGACGGTAATCCGAGGCGCGTATCTTCGTACCGACCCCCAGTACGTCGAACCATTGCGCGCCCTCGTCGCGTAGTAACGAACGGTTCGCCCGCAAGTGGTTGAGATCTAAGAGCGCTGTCTCAGGAAGAAGCCGTGGACGCCATGAGGCGCGCGCCGACTGAGCCCATAAGAAAGAGGAAGTTGTCCGAGTAGAACTTCTGGCGAACTTCGACACTGGCGTCGCCCAGTGAAGCTTCGAATCGCTCGACGGGTCGACGGCCACCTTCGACGTGGGGATAGTCCGATGAGAACATTACGAGTTCCGGACCGCCTTGTTCGATGATCCAGCCCACGTCCTCTGTCGGGTACGGGGCAAATCGGACCTGGCGGTGTACGTAGTCCGAGGGTCGCATCGAGAGCGCCTGCAACCGCGTTTCGTGACGAGCGAACGCCTCAAAGGCCGACTCCATTTGGCGAAGCCAAGACGGCACCCAGACGGCGCCTTGTTCCATGACGCCGAGACGAAGATCGGGAAACTTCTCGAGTACACCGTCGAAGATCAGCGTGGCCAGGGTCTGGGCTGGCGGAACCGGAATGCCCATGTAATCGACGGATCGAAAGTTCTCGTCGCCGCCGTGAAAATCGGGGGGGATGGGCAGGCCGTTGATGAAGTAGTTCGGATCGATCAACTCTCCGGTGCCGCCCACGTGAAAGACGACGGGTATGCCGGCTTCTTCAGCTTGGGCCCATACCGGGAAGAGATCCAAGTGGCTAGGCGAGAATGATGGTGGGCATCCCGAGGCGATGAGGAGCGCGGCGGCTCCTTGCGCAATGGCCTCTTTGGTTGCCAGCGCCGCTCGTTCGGGATCCACGAGCGGGACGTAACAAGTCGGCAGGAGTCGGGGATCGACGGAACAGAATTCGATCATTCCGCGGTTGTGGGCCCGGGCTGCTGCATAGACCAGTTCAACGTCGTCGGCGTGCTCGAGACGGTGCAATCGGCTGTTGTGAAACGTGTTGAAGATGAGTTGACTACTAAAACCAAGCAGGTCAAGGGCTCGGGGCCGGTCCTCAGCAATGAATCCGCCGGTCGCGGCGAAGTTTTTGCGCGACATAATTTCGGCGTCTTCGTCGGCGCGGTACTCCTCGGAGGCGTGCTTTTCTCGAAGACGATCAAATGACGCGACCAGGTCGCGCTGTTGCTCCTCGGGGCTGCCTGTCTGACGTAACTCGTTGCCGCTTTCGAAACGCAATATGGGTAGCTCGTCGCGGAAGCGCTCTTCGGCGTGATCGCGGAGCCAGGTCGGCGGCTCCATGATGTGGGCGTCAGCATCGTGTATCACACGTCCTGTTGCGTACGGCATGGAACCTCCGCTCGGTGGTGTCGCTGGAAACCTAGGCACGAGAATGCTAACCGACCAACTACTTCGCCGCTGGATGAACGTCGTTCCATCGACCGTAACGATCGAGCCAGAACGACGACGCCGCGTGGTCAGCTAGTTCAGGCGAGCGAAGATTAGGATGTGTCAATCGCCAAGAGATCGCCTTGTGAATCCCGAGACGTCAATAATTACTTTGTTCGCACGTTGAAGTCCGTCGCCTCGTGCTTCGGGCGACCCCCGTACTCCGTTTATCAAAGCTTGTGCAGGTGGGTGTCGCATGGACCAATCGACAAGAGTGGTCGCAGTCCCTCTAGGACCGGCCCCAGTGTTCTTGCAGCGGGCGTCATCGTGACCGCCTCGTTCTTAGTGACTTCTCCTGCTAATGCCAGCCACGGTCTCGCTGTTCAACGGACTCCCTCGGCGCCCTTTGGCATTGGCGTGGCGCGCTGTACCTTCGTCGATCACACACGAA
Organism: Acidimicrobiaceae bacterium; assembly: GCA_003134515.1. Lineage (GTDB taxonomy): Bacteria > Actinomycetota > Acidimicrobiia > Acidimicrobiales > RAAP-2 > RAAP-2. The sequence continues at coordinate 8,269 of PLBM01000035.1, forward strand.
ATCTGCTGAACTATTCGACGACGCCCACTTCCGTGCTGTCCAATGAACGTAAACTCGTTACCGAAATAAGGTATCCAACGCGGTCTGTGGCGGGAGAACCAAACCCAATTAACGGTGCGGTGCCGGTAGCGAAAATCGGTGGTTATCCGATGATCGTCTTCGCGCATGGCTACGACGTCACCCCAGAAACGTTCGCGCCCCTGCTGGACGCGTGGGTGCGGGCTGGCTTTGTGGTTGCCGCGCCCTTCTTCCCGGATGAGAACAGATTCGCCGTCGCGGCGCAACACGGTGCTAACACCGAGGATGACATTAGAAACGAACCAGCAGACATGACCTTTGTGACGCGCGCCATTCTCCAAGCCTCTGCCGGTCAGTCGTCCGGATGCCCCGTCGCGAACGGACTGGTGAATGCCTCGGAACTTGGTCTCGCCGGACATTCTGACGGGGCGACGGCGGTGGCGCTGCTCGCTTATGCACGGGGTGACAATCTCCAGGGCGTGAGCTACGCCAGCTTGCGAGCGGGACTTAACTATCGGGCCATCGTGGTCATGTCGGGAGAAGAGGACGGAACCCAGAGCTATGCGGTACCGGCCAGCCAACCAGCGTTTTTGAACATCCAGAGTGCCGCCGATCAATGCAATCCGATCCGCAATGGCGTGAAGCTCTACAACGATATTGTTCAGTCCAACAAATGGTTTCTCGAACTGCATTTCGCTCATCACCTCCCTCCCTTCGATGGCGTCGACGCGCCGGCCTATCGAGTGGTGGCTTCTACGTCGACGCGTTTCTTCCGCATCACTCTCCAGGGAGCGACGCTCGAGCGTGGCCTCGTCGCTTATGGAAATCAGAATCCTCCCGTAGCTGAGATGTTCAATGGTGAACCCGGTCCCTCCTTGAGCCGCGCGCCAAAACTTTCAGTGTTCTGCGGTCCCAATTAGTCGCTCACTAGAACCACTGGTAATTGAAGTTGGGCCGAGATGAAAGACGTAACCGGCGAGGGCCGCCGCTCCTCTCGCTTAGTGACGCCCGTTGCGATGCTCTGCGTGCTCGCGACTATCGACTGGTCGACGGCCACCGAGTAGGTTGCCTATGTGCGTCGTGTCATCGGGATCGTGATGATGGTGAGTGTGAGCGTCGTTGCGCTTGGCGCCTCAGGCGTTTACGCCGACTCGACCACCACCACGTCCCTCGGTTCATCGTCGACGTCTACGACACGGCCAATTACCACTCCGCCGGGGAAACGATTGAGGGTGGCTCCTTTGACCGGGTTGCCGGACCCTACGAGGTTAACGCAGCGACGATCCGCTCTCACCATCAAGATTGATAACACGCCCGAGGCGATGCCGCAATATGGAATCGATAAGGCCGACGTCGTCTACGAAGAGATTGTTGAAGGTGGCATTACCCGTCTTGCGGCAATCTTCAATTCGCAACTACCCACGGTAGTGGGTCCCCTCCGGTCCGTACGTCGAACGGATCGAGAGCTCGTCTATCGCATCGGAGGAATCTTCGCCTTTTCTGGAGGTGCGCAGTACGCCTTGCAGAGCATCGCGACGGCCCCCGTAAAGCTCATTACCGAATCGAACGCGGGTGCGGCGATGTTTCGCGTCTCTACGCGGTACCCTCCTCACAATCTCTTCGCCAACGCCGTACTTCTCATGGCCAAGGGTGGGAAACCGAAGCCGCCGCCCGCGCTTTTCTCCTATCGATCGGCGTCCACGCCGGCGTGGGGCCCTCGGGTGAACTCGTTCGTCGTGGGCTTCGCCTCGGGTTACGCCTCGTCGTACTTGTGGAACGGGACGACTCGATCGTGGGACCGTTCTATTTTTGGCGCGCCCGAAGTTACGGCGACTGGCGTTCGTGTCTCGCCCAAGAACGTGATTGTCATGAACGTCAAGTACGAAGGGGGCGTAGGTGTGCTCGGTTCCTACGCCCTACTTATCGGCTCGGGACCAGCCGACGTCTTTACCGCCGGAAGAGTACAGCGAGCTACGTGGTCCCGTAAGGGATTGAGTAGGGCCATCATCTACAAGAACTCGTCGGGACGTGTCATCGCCTTGACCCCGGGCCAGACCTTGGTCGAACTGCTCGACCCGTTCGAAAACGTGACCATTACCTCTTCGGTGCATTAAGAGTCGAGTCGCGCTTTTCTAGCCACAACTTTGCTGGTACGCTGCGGTACCTGGCTGAAGGGCTTGACCTGAGTTGGCGCTCACCATGAGGCACGACTCGTTCACGGCCACGAACTGACTCGCGGGGATGAGCTTCAGCTGGTCCACTTCGTTAAACGTCCACCTAGTGTCCGCCGTACCCTGGAAGTACCAATTACTACCGTTATCGGCGACGATCATCCCGTAGGTCTTCA
>PLBM01000035.1:10745-10935 GCA_003134515.1 Acidimicrobiaceae bacterium
CGGCGGCGTCGGCCGAGGTGAAGGTGACCGGTCGAAGGGCGTTGGAGTTGAGATTCCAAATCGCGCCCGAGCCCGCGATCGAGCGCCCCTGGGACCGGTAGTGGGTGTCGTACGTCTCGAAAAGTGTGCACGCCCTCGAGGTGCTCGACTTTCGGGGATCGACCATCAGGGCGTGACGATCGGAACCGCC
>PLBM01000038.1:0-142 GCA_003134515.1 Acidimicrobiaceae bacterium
GCGCGATCGGCGCCGGCCAGTTGGTCGTGGGCGCTGTCGCGGTGGTGGTCTATCTACCGGGCCTTCGCGCTGCGTTTTCTACGTTGAGTGGCCGCGAGCTCCTCGTGTTGTTGAAGTACTCGGCGCGCGCGCAACTCCAACT
>PLBM01000038.1:184-7730 GCA_003134515.1 Acidimicrobiaceae bacterium
AGCTTCACCCACGAACTTGGCGTCGTTCGCGCCGGCCACGACCAACGTCGGCACGTCGAGTGACGCAAGCGCGTCGCCGAGGTACGCCTGGGTGCCGGTGCCGGCGAACCGTAATGAGTTCGAAAGGCCCATCGCGTCGCGGCTTCGCGCCGTGCGCTCTATGGGATCGTCGGGGAGTGACGCGAACATCGGCTGCGCGAGCCAATCGTCTAAGAACGCCTCGGCGCCAATGTGCTCAATCCGATCAGCTAGTTCGTTATCTTGATCACGTCGCTGAGCCCGCTCGACCTCGTTGCGAATACCCCTCGTTGCACTGAGTACCACGAGCTGGGTCAGTCGCTCGCGGTGGCGAAGCGCAAAGTGCAACGCCACTCGTGCACCCATGGAGTACCCGCTCAAGATGAACGGTTCAGTGGGCAAAACGTCGGCGAGGAGGTCCGCCGTCTCATCGAGGGACGCCGAAATCGAGGCGTTTTCTCCGTGGCCCGGCAGGTCGATGGTGAAGAGTTCGTAGGTTCCTGCCAGAATGGAACGAAACTGATGAGCCGACTCTTTGGTCTGGGTGAAGCCGTGCAACCACACCAGAGCCGGACCTGAGCCAACGCGTTGAAGACCGAGGAGCGACATTGTCTCGTAGCGTACCGAGCCTCAGCGAGGCGCAGGCCACGTTCGCGGCGACGCTCTTTGACGAGTGGATAGAGCGGGGATTGCGCGACGTGGTCCTTTCGCCCGGGTCGCGCTCCACGCCGCTCGCCCTGGCCGCGGCGACCCGCCTCGAGTTGAGCCTTCATGTGCGGATCGATGAACGCAGCGCCGGCTTTTTCGCGCTGGGACGGGCCCTGGCGACCGAGACGCCGGTGGCGGTCGTCGTGACGAGCGGCACGGCCGCGGCCGAACTGCACGCCTGCGTCGCCGAGGCCGACCTCGCCTACGTACCGCTGCTCATCATGACGGCCGATCGACCCCCCGAGCTGCACGGCGTCGGCGCCCCCCAAACCATCGAACAGCGACACCTCTATGGCGCGATGGTGCGCCACTTCGAAGAGCCGGGCGTCGCGAGAATGGAAGCGGCCAGTTCGTGGCGTCCGATAGCGAGCCGACTGTGGACCTTCGCGCGCGGTGAAGCGGCGCCCGCGGGCCCGGTGCACCTCAACGCCGCCTTCGTCGAGCCGTTGGTCGCCTCGGCGCTCGACTTGCCCGAACGCGACGCCGACATCATCGCGCCACGTGAAGTTGAGAGAGTCTTGCCCGACGTCGCGTCGTTCAATGTCGCGGGCCAATCGGTACTCTGCGTGGTCGGAGCGGGCGTGAGCGCCAACGTCATCGAACAGTGCGTGGCCCTCGACTGGGTTGTGCTCGGCGACGCTACCGCCCAGGGCTCCCTCGCTCACTTTGACGCCCTCCTTCGCAGTTCGGACTTTGTGGCGCGCGTGCGACCGGAGTTGGTGGTGCGACTCGGTGGTATTCCGGCTTCGAGGGTGCTCGCCGAACAGCTTCGTCTCTGGCAGGCTCGAACCGTCAGTTTGAGCGGCGCGGGCCTCGTCGCCGACCCGGACCGTCTCGTCCAGGAGGCGTACGCCGGTCTGCCCCACCGCGAGATCGCGACGCTTGTGGCGAACCGCGACTACGCCTCGACGTGGCGTGACGCCTCAGCTGAAGTGGTGCGGTGGCTTGAGTCGAGTGAGACCGGTGACAGTGCCTTGAACGAACCGCTTGTGGCGCGAGCGGTCGTGGCGGCGAGTAATGCCTCGGGCGTGCCCCTGGTTGTCGGATCGTCGATGCCGGTACGTGACGTCGAGTGGTGGGCGCCCACTCGGTGCAGTACCACCTACGCCAATCGCGGAGTGAACGGCATCGACGGCGTGGTGTCGACGGCGCTCGGTGTGGGCGTCGGCGCAAAAGCGTTGGCTCTCATTGGTGATCTCACCATGCTCCACGACGTGTCCGGTCTGGTCGACGGTCTCGGTGACGCCGGTGGATCGTGCGTGTTGGTAGTGCCCGATAACCGTGGGGGCGGCATCTTCTCTTTCTTGCCCCAGGCCTTGTCCATCGACAACGGGCGTTTTGAACAGCTCTTCGGGACCCCTCGGCCCCACAACTTAGAAGTAGTGGCACGGGCCTTTGGCCACTCGGCAATCACCGTGACGACGCTGGACGGACTGCGTCTAGCCATCGACCAGGGCCTTGCGCGAGATGGGGTCAGCGTGATCGTAGCGAGCGTGCCGTCGCGTCCCGAGAATGTCCGTCTGCACCAAACCTGGAACGATGACGTCGCCGGCCTCGTCACCCGGAGTGGCGCGTGACCGCGCTGTTGCCGGCATCGCTCTTCGTCGCGATACCCGTAGCTATTGCGGCCGGACTTCTTTCGTTTCTTTCGCCTTGCGTGCTGCCGCTGTTGCCGGGCTATCTCGCGTTTCTCAGCGGCGCGACGGGACGCATCGAAGGTCGATCGGGCCGAGGTCGAGCCTTCGTGGGTTCGCTGGCCTTCGTACTGGGCTTCGCACTGGTGTTCGTCAGTTTTGGCGCACTCTTTGGGGGACTGGGCGGTCAGCTGAAAACCCACGAACGCCTCTTGCAAGAAATCTTTGGCGTCGTGACGATCGCGCTGGGACTCTTCTTCGCCGGCTGGTGGCCCTCGAAGTGGCTGCAGCGCGAACGCCGTGTTCAACATGTGCCTCGCGTCTCGATTCTCGGGGCCGGGGCGCTGGGCTTTATCTTCGCGCTTGGCTGGACGCCCTGCATTGGCCCGACACTCGCGGCCATTCTCGGACTGGCGGCGTCGTCGTCGGGCGCGACGGCTCTACGGGGATCGATCCTCGCGTTCTTTTACTGCTTGGGGCTCGGTGTTCCCTTCATCGTCGCGGCGCTGGCGACGGAGTGGATGGCGACGGCCTCGAAGTGGCTGCGTCGCCACGCTCGGGTCATCGGCGTCGTCGGGGGAGTCCTGCTCATCGCTATTGGCGTGTGCGAGGTGACGGGTTGGTGGCACGCCTTCGTGCTCTGGCTGCAAGTCCACTATCCCGCCTCTAACGCTCTGTTCTAAAGAACGAGTCTCGTAGACTGACGCGCATGAATGTTAAAGATGACTGGCGCTTTCGCGGCCTGATCCANNTGTCGTCACTGCACTTAGGCCACCTGTTTCCACTGTGCAATCTGCGTCGATTGCAACTCGCCGGAAACGCCCCCATCGCCCTGGCCGGCGGGGGGACGGGCTTGATCGGCGATCCCAGCTTTCGCGACGTGGAGCGCCCGTTACTGACGAGGGAAGAGTTGGACGCCAACGTGGCCGGCATTCGCGAGCAGATGTCGCGGTTTTTGGACTTTTCGAAGAGCGCCGGCGCGGCCCAAGCCACGTTGCTCAACAACGCGGACTGGTTGACCACCGTCGGGCTCACCGATTTTTTGCGCGACGTGGGTAAGCACTTCANNGCCAAGGAGTCGGTGAAGAGCCGTCTGGACCGCGACGACGTGGGGCTCTCATTTACCGAGTTCGCCTACATGCTCTTACAGGCGTACGACTTCTTGCGACTCAATCTCGATCACGGGTGCACACTGCAGTTGGGTGGATCGGACCAGTGGGGCAACATCACGATCGGGACTGAACTGGTACGAAAGGCCACGGGCCACGCCGCGTCCGGGCTGACCTCGCCGCTGTTGCTTCGAGCTGACGGGTCGAAGTTCGGTAAGTCCGAAGGTGGCGAGCAGGTCTGGCTCGACGCAACCCGCACCTCCCCGTTCGCGATGTACCAGTTCTTGATCAAGAGTGAGGACGTGATGACTCTGGCGTTGCTTCGATTCTTCACCTTCCTCGATCACGGCGCGATCAGTGAACTCGATGAACTGACCCGCTCGGCGCCCCAAGAGCGCCGCGCCCAGCGCGCACTAGCCAACGCCGTGGTGGCGATGGTGCACGGTGAGGGCTCCGCTGCGAAGGCCGAACGGGCCAGTGACGCCCTTTTTTCAGAGTCGATTGGCGAACTGGACGAAGCGACGTTGTTAGAGATTGTGTCGGACGCGCCGTCGTCCACGTGGTCGCGCGACGACGTGACGCGTGGGCTCGATCCGGTGGAACTGCTGGTCAAGTGCGCTCTCGCCAAGTCCAAGGCCGAAGCCCGTCGATACCTCGATCAAGGGGGCGCGTACGTCAACAACGTGCGCCTCGATCCCGTGTCGCCCGTCGATCTCACGAGCGCCCTGCACGGGCGCTATTTGGTAGTGCGCCGAGGGCGACACCAGCTGCACCTCGTGGTCGTGACGTGATCCGTGCGCTGGGCGCGCTGCTCGTGGGGAGCATCTTGCTAGGTGCGTGTGGCTCGATCAGTGCCGCCACCGCCCTCACGTCGTGGGTCGTGCAGAGCAGCTATCCGTCGTCGGCGAGCACTCTCGTGACCGACGCGCGCCACTCGGCGAACGTCCTGAAGAGTCCCACGACCTCGAACGCGGATCTTCACACCGTGTGCGGCGTGTTGCTGGTAGACACCGAATCAGCCAACGCGTCACTGCCCACACCCGACAGTCGAGCCACGACCCTCTTATCGAAGGCGTACACCGACTTGGGTGCCGGGGCCAATGAGTGCTACGTCGCTTCGAGCAGCGTCAGTGCGCGCTCAAGAGCGCTCCGATCGCTGGCGAGCGGCCTCGCCCACCTCTCGGAAGGCTCCGCGCGAATCGCGAGTGCGTCCGCGCCCTAGTCGCTTGGCGGGCGTAAGTCGATTTCAAGGCGCAAGATCCCGTCTTCGAGAGCCACCGACGCATCGCCGAGCATTGCGAAGTCTTGGAAGTCGATGTTGGCCGCTTCGAGAAAGCGCAGTCGTTCAGGTCCTTCGACCGGTGGAATTCCGCGGCGCTTGACGGCGTCGGCGCGTTCGCGAAAGCGTTGAATCATCTCGTGGGGATCAAAGGCGGGGCTCACAGGCAAATGCTAGAGGCTGCGCAACGGGTTCGAGTTGGTAGTATGGACTCTCAACTCAGAGTGGTTGAGATGAGGTCGCCGCCAGGTTTCGGCCCGCGACCAGTGAGGAGCTGAGGTGAAAAAGGGTCGCCACCGCCGTTTCGTCGAAGCTCGAGAGCTCAAGCGGTCGACGGTTCCTCGTGCCACGACCTGTGTCGAGTGCGGCGCCGCACCCGACGACATTCACGCCGAGTGGTGTCTCGCCGAAGAGGATCGCTACGACGAAATCCTCGGCTCATTGCCGCGCACGACCTTTAACGAAGAAGACCCGCTCGCCGCGAGTGACTAGGGCCGCTTACGAAGTACCGGATGGGCCAGTCGGGTGGCTTTAGGTTGCGTCGCGCGGTTATCGAGATAGGCGCGAAGTCGGTCGTAGGTCTTCTCGCCCACCATCGCCGTGAGTTCTTCTCGCATTGAATCCACGACGCGCGTCTTGCCCACGAAGGCCGACGCGGACTCGGTGCACCACCAGTGAAACTCCGCGCCGCCCGCGCCCCAGTCGCGACGATTCCACTGACCGATGCGCGTGATGACGTGACCGTCGTCTTGCACTTCATCGTCGCGCCGTAAGGGGAGTTGCCAGCAGACTTCGGGTTTGAGCGGAATATAACTCTCGTTGTTGTCGATGGCCATGACGTGCAATGCGCAGCCCGCGCCTCGAGGAAAGTCCGGGCGATTCAAGAAGATGCACGCATCTTGTACGAGCTTGGTGACCATTTCCCCGTTTTTCTTCACGCGGGTGGTGCCGGACTTGCCCTTGGACTTGAACTGCCACTGGTCGGCGCTGAGGAGTTTGGCGGCCTTTTCGACTCGGCGACGGTCCTTCTCGTCCACGAAGTGCGCGCCATAACTGCAGCATCCTTGAACCAACTCGGGCGTCGGACCGGTGAGAACGCCTTGACAGCCGTTTCCAAAGATGCACGTCCAGTTGCTCTCGAGGAAGGTGACGTCAAACATCCAGGTTCTTTCGCGTTGCAAGTCTTCGAAGCTCACCCACTCGTGGGCGTCGCTCGGCATTGAGGTCACGGAGAAAACGTTAGTGGGCGTGGCGCACTCCTCGACGCACCTCTAGACTTTGACCATGACTTCAATCGATACGTTTGATGTGCTCACGCTCACTGACGAGGCGCGCAAGGTCGTCCTTGACGCCTTGAGCAACGAGACACCGAGTGAGACGCTGGCGCTGTGGATTGAAGTAACGGGCACGCGCGGCCCGGGCTACTCCTACGATCTCTACTTCTCTGAATTGAATTTGGCGCCCGAAGACGCCGCCGTTGGTCGCGACGGTGACGTCACGATCGTCGTACCTATGGCCAGCGTGGAACGCCTTCGCGGTAGTCGCCTGGAGTTTGCGAGCGAGGGCGGGGGTGGACTGGTGCTAGTGAACCCCAACAGTCCCGCGCCCGAAGAGTTGAACCCGGGCGTACCGGCCAACATTTTGGCGTTCGGCCTCGACGGGCCATTGGCTACGGTGGCGGTCACCGTGCTCGAAGAGCAGATCAACCCCTCCATTGCTGCGCACGGCGGGCGAGCCGATCTGGTGGCGCTGGACGAGGAAACCAAGACGGCCTACATCAAGCTCTCCGGCGGCTGTCAGGGATGCGCGATGAGTCGACTCACGTTATCCCAGGGCATCGAGACAACGTTGCGCGAAGCGATTCCCGAACTCGTCGGTGTCCTCGATGTCACCGATCACGCGTCGGGCGACAACCCGTTCTACACGTCCAAATAGGAACCAAGGGCACCGCTCACCCTAGAATTGAACAATGTTGCGCTTCCTCACTGCCGGTGAAAGTCACGGCCCGTCGCTGAGCGTCATCGTCGAGGGGCTGCCGTCGGGGCTTTCGGTGCGAGAGGACGAGTTGGCGAGTGAACTCGCGCGTCGACGTTTGGGTTTTGGTCGTGGCCCGCGCATGCGTTTTGAAAGAGACGAGTTGCGACTCATCGGGGGCATCCGACACGGCCGCACGCTCGGTTCGCCCGTCGCCATTGAAATCCTCAACACCGAGTGGCCGAAGTGGGAAATCGAGATGTCGCCCGCCCCGGGTACACCGAGCAAGAAACTGACGAAACCCCGTCCCGGTCACGCCGATCTGGTCGGTATGCAGAAGTACGCGTTTGACGACGCGCGCGACGTCTTGGAGCGAGCGAGCGCCCGCGAAACCGTTGCCCGCGTGGCGGCCGGCCACTTCGCCAAAGCGCTACTCGCCACGATTGGTGTCGACGTCGTGAGCCACGTCATACGCATCGGCACGGCCGCGACGCCCGAGGGCGCACGACCGTTGCCGAACGACCTTTTCAAAGTCGACGAGAGCGAAGTTCGTTGTTTCGACGCCTCCAGCGAAGCGGCGATGATCGCCGAGATTAAGGCGGCGGCGAAGGAGGGCGATTCGCTGGGCGGGATCGTGGAGGTCATCGCTTACGCAGTTCCAGTGGGGCTGGGCAGTTACGTCCAGTGGGACCGAAAGTTGGACGGCCTGCTCGCCGGCGCGCTGATGAGCATTCAAGCGGTGAAGGCCGTTGAGATTGGTGACGGCTTCGCCCAAGCCAGTCAACGAGGCAGCGTGTCTCACGACGCCATCGCCGTCGACGCGA
>PLBM01000020.1 GCA_003134515.1 Acidimicrobiaceae bacterium
CGAGCGCCGCCGCGAGCGCCGCCGCGTCACCGACCGAGACGAGTCGCGCGCCGTCACCCGCGACTTCGGCCATGACGGTGCCCTCGGTCGTCACGACCGACGCCCCACAGGCCATGGCCTCCACCACCGGAAGACCAAAACCTTCTCCCCGCGACGGATAACTCACCGCGCGGGCGTGGCGAAACAGGGCCGGTAAAAGTGCTTCGTCGACGAAGCCGAGACGGCGAATGCGCTCGCGAAACGGATGCGCCGCGAGCTGAGCTTCAATGGGGCTGACGCCCCATCCCGGCTGGCCCGCGAGCCACAACTCGACCTCGCCGTCATCGCGCGCGATCTCCCCAAAGGCCGCCAGCAGTACGTCCAGACCCTTTCTCGGCTCGAACGTGCCGACGAAAAAGATATAGGGAAACTCCAGACTCAACTGATGGGCCGCGAAGAGCGACGCGTCATCATCACCCTCGGGTTGGAACCTCGCTAGGTCGACGCCGAGCGGCGTGACCACGACCGGCGCGTGTCCGGGCACAATCTCGTCCAGCAGTCGAGCGCTGAAGTCGCTGATGGTCATCAACACGCGCGCGTGCTGCGCGGAGTACGCGATGGCGCGGCGAAAGAAAGTGACCTTGGCCCGTTCGTGCCACTCGGGGTTGGTGAAGAACGTCAAATCGTGAATCGTCACGACGGTGGGCGTCGAACCGCGGTGGGGCATCGTGTAGTGCGGTCCGTGCCACAGATCGGCGCGGCGCGCCGGGTCACTCCCCCCCAAGATCCACTCCTCGTAAATGAGTCGTGCGCCACGCGCGTTCGGCACGAGGCCCGTCACCGTGGCCTTCGGGGAGAGATCGCGCCAGCGCGACGTGTCATCGCGGCGAGTCACCAAGGTTGTCGTGACGTCACGATCGGGAAGACGGCTCGCGAGTTCGACGACGTAGCGACCCACTCCCGCAACCTGGGGCGGCACCGCCGAGACGTCCAGCGCGACTCTCACTGCCACCCCGCCAGATGGTCGAGCGCTACGTTTCGCCACGTCAACGTCGCGACCGACGCTCGTCGTCGCCCGCGCGCCAACTCGTCGTTGCTCTGGGACAACGCTCGAAGAAGGCCCGCGGCGATATCTGACACGTCAAGGGGATCGACGATCACGACCTCGTCGTTGTTCATGGCGCTCGGCGTCGTCGCACTCGCGACGACCCGGGTACCCTCGTGCAGCGCCTCTACCGGGGGCAGGCCCCAACCCTCGGCTCGAGGCACGTACGCCACCACCGTCGCGTCTCGATAGAGGCCCCGCAGCAGCGAGCGCGCCACCAGACCGAGCACCACCGCGTCGCCGCTGTCGACCTCGCCCCACCCTTGGGGGCCGACGAGCACCAGTGGACCGAGTTCCCGGTTGGTCGCCACGGCCTGGGCGTGGGCGTCGAGGAGGCGATCGAGGTTCTTTCTCGGTTCACGAGTGCCGGCGTACAGCGTGTAGGGGCCGTGCACGCCGTGTTCGGCGAGGAACGCCCGTACCTGGCCCTCGCTGTCGGCGGATGTGGCGTCGTCGACGCCCAGGCGCACTTCGTGTAGTCGACTCGGCGCGAATCCCTCACCGATCAAGCGCTGCGCCAGGCCCGGCGCGGTCGTGAAGAGTCTTACGTCGTCTCGTCGTTGGAGCATCTGGAGTCGACGCTCGTGAAATCGCACCCCGCGAGGAGTACTCGTGCTGGGCTCGTCGCGCCAAAGAAGATCGTGCAGCGCCACGCAGTGCACGGCACCGGATCCTCCACCAGCGAACGGACCGGCCAGTGACGTGGCGTGCACGACGTCACTGAACGACGGCACGCCCAGGGGCCAGCGGGCCCAGGCGCGGGTCAGTACCTTGATTGACGCGGGCGCGATGACGCGCTCAAGTGCCAGGTCCGACACGTCTTGGGTGGGCTGGCCCCGGGGCGCCACGCCGACCAGTCGAAAGGCGTCGTCGTGCAGGGCGACCAGTCCGCCCACGAGTCCTCGCACGTACGTCGCGATACCGCCAGGCTGGGGTCGATAGAACTGATCGAGCGAAATGCTAACAGTACGAGTCACGAGTTCCAGCCTCGCACGACCTCGCGATAGAGCGCCGCGTAGGCCCGCGCGGCAGTGGCGGGAGCAAAATCTTCGGCCCGAGCACGTCCGGCGGCCATGGTGATGGCTCGACGGGTCGGACTCTCCCATAGCTCTTGCAACGTGGGCATCACCTCGTCGTCATTTTCCGTCAACGCGGCCGCGCCACTCAGCAGCTCTCGATTGATCGTCGTGGCGCGCGCGATGGTGGGCACCCCGGCCGCCAGGGCCGCGATGGCGAACGACGGAAAGCGCGCGCCGTCCGAGATGTGCAGCACGACGCGCGCGTCGGCCAGTGCCGCTCGAGCGTCATTTCGCGTTAGTAGGCGCACCGCGGAATCTCTCGAGCGAACGTGCTGGGCGACTTTGGCACTGGTGACCGCGACGACGTGCGTATTGTGGCTCTTCGCGAAGGCCACCAGTTCTGGGGCCAGTCTGAGAAAAGGCTTGACGACACCGGTCAGATTCACCACGAGCGCCGTGCCGTTAAGCGTGGGCCGCACGAGCGGAACTGCCGGGGGCACGACCACGACGCGAGCGCGCTCGATCCCGAGGACGCTTTGCACTTCGCGACTCGCGCTGCGGGTCGACGCCACGATCGTCGCGCCGCGCGACACCGCGCGACGCAGTTGCGCTATTCGCTGATGTTCGCGCGACTCACCGCGCAGCGGTCGAAGATCGTCGACCGAGATGATGAGTGGAATCGACTTCGTCGGGGGCGTCGCTCGGCCCGCGACGTGCACGACGTCTACTGGGGCCAAGAGTCGATCGAGGGAAGGTCCGAGACTACGTCGCCAGAGCGGCGTCCACAGCGAGTGAAAGGCCAAACGCACTTCGTTAGCCGACGTGGCCGGCGCGCGCGTGTGAAAGCGCACCAGTTCGCATTCGCCCGTCGCGTCCAGCGCGTTGGCCAGATCGGTCATCGAGTTGCCCAGGGACTCGAGTGAGCCGTCGAGGTCGAGGCCGACGCGAGGAACTGAACTCACGAATTCAGGGCCAGAGTTCGCGCGGCACTCGTCCATTCGGGCCAGAGTTTCACGGCCCATGGTCCAAAGGGCTCGGTACTCGTGGCCACGACACCCACACCCTCGCTCGCGTTCAAGAGCATCAGCGCGCCACTTTGACCAAAGTGGCCAAAGCTCGTCGGCGGCCAGTCGCCCATCCAATGTTCCTTGTCGCCTCGCACCTCGGGACCGATCCCCCAGGGACAGGGGGTGAAGCGGCCAAAGCCCGGCACGATGCCGTCGAGTTGGGGCAGGTAGGGCTTAATGATTTTGTCGCGCGTCTCTCTCGCCAGCCCGTCGGGTCGCAACCAGGCGACGGCCAAACTCGCCAGATCGTTCGTCGAACCTTCGATCCCCGAGCTGGGACGATCGACGAGCACGGTCGACGACATGCCGAGGGGGCGAAACACGCGATGTCCCAACCAATTCTCCGGAGTATTGTCTCCCACGATGGCGGCGACCGCGTGGTCAACGCCGTAGTTCGAATAGACGCGCTTGGTCCCCACCGGCACCACGGGATCACCCTCTTCGAGTCCCAGACCGCTCGAGTGCGACATGAGATTCGCGAGGCTCGCGCCCATGGGCCCGACGCTCTCGATGAACTCGTGCGTGTCCCAGTCGACCTCGACGCCCACGGCCAACGCGACGGCCATCTTGGAGACCGAGGCCCACGCTCGCACGTCATCGAGATCGCCACTCGCGGCGACTCGCTCGACCACGCCCCCGTGAAGACGCAGCACCACGTAGGCCAGCGAACCGGGCCACGTGGCGTCAAGGGCGTTGCTCACCACTCGATGATACCCACGCGCCCCTAAGGTTTCGAAGGTGATTACCGTTCTCAGCGGAGGCGTCGGCGCGGCGCGGCTCTTGCGCGCGCTCAGCGATGTGATGGATCCTTCGCAGATCACCGCCGTCGTGAACGTCGGCGACGACGTGGTGATGCACGGCCTGACAATCTGTCCCGACCTGGACACGATTATTTACACGCTCGCCGGACTCAACAACGACGAACTTGGCTGGGGGCTCAGCGGTGAGACGTGGCGCGTGATGCGCGAACTCGAGGCGCTCGGCGGCGAGGCCTGGTTTCAACTCGGCGACCGCGACCTCGCGACGCACCTCTATCGCAGCCAGCGGCTGAGCGAGGGCGCGACCAAGACCGAAGTGACGATGGAACTAGCTTCGCGCCTAGGTGTCGCGGCGCGGGTGCTCCCGGTGACCAACGACTCCGTGGCGACCGAGTTCGTCACCGAACATGGCCGGCTCTCCTTTCAGGAGTACTTCGTTCGCCATCACCACGACGTCGTCGTTCAGGCAATCGAGATCGTGGGCGCCCCCGAGGCGTGCGCGACGCCCGAAGTGCTCAGCGCACTTCGCGACGCCAGTCGGCTCATCATCGCGCCGTCCAATCCCCTGATCTCGATCGACCCGATCCTTCGGATACCCGGCGTACGCGAGATCGTGCGCGAGCGCCGTGACGACGTCGTGGCCGTCTCACCACTCATTGGCGGCCAGGCCCTCAAGGGTCCGGCCGCTCGGCTCTTGGGCGAACTGGGTTACGAAGTCTCGACGTTGGGAGTCGTTGACTTCTATGAGGGACTGGTCGGCACGTGGATTATCGACGAGGCCGACACCCATCTGGCTGATGAGGTTCGCCGTCGCGGCGTGCGCGTCGAAGTGACGACCACGATCATGGCTGAGGCCGATAACGCCCAGCGTCTGGCCAAGGTGGTCCTCTCGTGAGTGAGTTGCGCGTGGTGGCCCTGGCCTCAACGGCGCAGGTCGCTCGAGACGACGATCTGGTGACGTTGCTCCTCGACGCGCTCCACGGCGCCGGCGAAGTACTGAGCCATCACGATCTCCTCATCGTGACGAGCAAGGTGGTCTCTAAGTCGGAAGGTCAAGTCGTGGCCTTTGACGGCACCGAGCAGCACAAGGTGGCCCTCGTCGAGCAAGAGTCCGTGCGCACGCTTCGACGACGGGGCGCCCTGCGCATCACCGAAACCCGCCATGGCTTTATCAACGCGAACGCCGGGGTCGATCTCTCGAATACCGACGAGGGCACGGCGGTGCTCTTGCCCAAGGACCCCGACCGATCGGCCCGACGCCTACGCGCCGAGATCGCCCGTCGCACCAACGTCGAGGTGGCCGTGCTGATCACCGACACCTTTGGCCGGGTGTGGCGCCAAGGCGTCACCGACGTGGCGCTCGGTTCGGCGGGACTCAAGCCGCTACTGGACCTGCGCGGCACATACGACGCCAACGGCCGGCTCTTGGAGGCGACGGAGGTCGCCATCGCCGACGAGATCGCCGGCGCGGCCAATCTCGT
>PLBM01000053.1 GCA_003134515.1 Acidimicrobiaceae bacterium
CCCCGGCCGATGCCGCGCCCGGCACCGGTCACAATGGCAATCCGTCCTTCACAGATTTGGATCACGTTACGCCTTCCCTTCTGCGCGCTTGGACTCGCGGGGGAGACCGAGGGCGCGCTCACCGATGATGTTCTTTTGGATCTGACTGGTGCCGGAGTAAATGGTCCCGGCTCGACTGGCGAAGAAGACGTCCTGCCACTCGTCGGTGGCGTACCCCTCGCCGTCGGGGCGGATCATGGCGTCGGCACCGACGACGTCGATCGCGATCTCACCGAAGGTCTTGTGATACTCGCTCCAGAACAACTTCGAGATCGACGCCTCGGGACCGGGTTGGCGACCTTCGGCGAGTGACGCGAGTAGTCGCAGGCCCGCATAGCGCATCAGTTGCACCTGGGTGTAGCACCAAGCCAGGCGTTGACGGATCAAGGGATCCTGCACCTTTCCGTTCTTGCGCGCCAGTCCGATGAGGTCCCACAACTCCTGCTCGAAGCCGAGATGGGCGGTGGTGGCGTTGCCGCCACGCTCGAAGCCGAGCGTGGTCATGGCGGGCGCCCATCCGTTGTTAAGGCCGCCGATCACGTTGAAGAGCGGTGCGCGCGCGCCATCGAGGAAGTCCTCGCAGAACCCCGACGCGCCCGACATCTGACGCAACGGCAGCACGGTCACGCCGTTCTCTTTAGAGAAGGGCACCAGGACGTAGGAGAGGCCGCGATGTTTTGGAACGTCGGGATTGGTCCGGCACAGCACAAAGATCATGTTGGCGCTCTGCGCTCCCGAGGTCCAGGTCTTCTGGCCAGTGATCACCAGTTCGTCGCCGTCGACGACGCCCTTGGTCTCAACCGCCCCGAGGTCAGATCCGTGGTTGGGTTCGGAGTAGCCCTGGCAGTAGACGTCCTCGCCCGACACGATCCGCGGCAAAAAGTAGGCCTGCTGCTCGGGAGTTCCGTGGGCCATGATCGGCGGGCCGACCAGTGACTCGCCCATGCCTCGTCGCACTGCGGGCACACCTTGGCGACGGAGCTCTTCGTTAAATACGGCGAAACGAATCGAGTCCCAGCCTCGCCCGCCGAACTCAACTGGCCACTGCGCGCAGATGAGCTTTGCGTCCAACAGACGCCGCATCCACTCTTTGTAGATGGGATCGGCCGTAGCCTTGGCGAGCGCCGCGCCCCGTTTGCCTCCGGCTACCGGCTGCCAACTCCAGTCGGCCAACTCCTTCAGGCCAGAAGGAATATTGTCTTTGATCCACTCGCGCATCTCGGCGCGAAATGCCACGTACTCGTCGCCTAGATCAACTTCTATGTAGTCATCATTGTTGTTGTGATGACGCGGGTCGTCAGCTTCGATGATTTCGACGTCGGTCGCCTTCCATGCGAAGCGGTCGGCGTTTGGGTCGCTCTTCGCGCCCTTCGGTGTATCTGCGCTCAATTCAATCCGATCTCTCGTCACGACGTCAATCTTGACTCTCAAACACCCGCTGCCACGGCGGTGCCGAGCACCAGCGTGCCGGCCGCCGCGAACATACCGCCCACCCCCTGGGCCACGCTGATCTCGACGTTGGGGACCTGGGCCGACGCCTCGTGGCGCAGCTGTCGCACCGATTCTTGCACGAGGAACATGCCGTACATCCCAGTGTGGGTATAGGACAGGCCCCCGCCGTTGGTGTTCATCGGCAAGCTACCGCCCGGTGAGGTGTGGCCCTCGGCGATGAAGGCTCCCGCCTCGCCGCGCCCGACGAATCCGAGGTCCTCTAAACCGTAGATCGGCAGGTGCGCGAACGCGTCGTAGACCATCAAGTGGTCGACGTCCTTGGGCCCGACGCCAGCTTCGCCGAAGGCGCTCGTTGACGACAGTCGAAAGGCTTTCGAGCTCGTGAAATCCTCCATCATCGAGACCATCGGGGTCTCGGACGCCTCACCGGTGCCGAGTACGTAGACGGCGGGCTTCGGACCAGGCATGGCCTTGGCCCGTTCGGCTGAAGTCACGACCAGCGCCCCGCCGCCGTCGGTGACGAGACAGCATTCGAGTAGGTGCATCGGATAGGCGATCACTCGTGAGGCCAGCACGTCCGCGACGCTCAACGGATCGCGGAACATCGCCCGGGGAACGTCGGCCGCCCACTTTCGTTGCGCGACGGCGACCGAAGCCAGTTGCTCGTGCGTGAGACCGAAATCCTTCATGTAGCGCAGTACGCCCATCGGGAACATCGTGGGTGGACCGAGGGTCCCGTAGGGCGCTTCGAACTGGCCCGGGGGTGACGACGGATCGCCCACCCGGGGCGGCATACCGACGCGCGAACGACCGGACTCGCCGTGGGTGATGAGCACCACCTCGCACAGTCCGGCGGTGATCGCGGCGGCGGCGTGGCGCACGTGGAGCAGGAACGAACAGCCGCCCACAGTGGTCGCGTCGACGTAGGTTGGGTCGATGCCCAAGTAGTGCGCGATGGCAACGGGCGAGAGTCCCGCCGTGGCCACGCCGTCGACGTCTGACATCTTCAGTCCGGCGTCGGCCAGCGCCAGACGGGCGGACTCGGCGTGCATCTCCAAGGCGGACATGTCGGGCACGACGCCGATGCGTGTCGTTTCTGATGCGCCGACGATCGCGGTCTTGGCGCGCACGCTCATGATGCGCTCTGCGGGCGAAAGACTGGCACGCTCTGCTCGCCGCGAGGTTCAAAATCCACTTCAAGGGCCATGTCGAGCACGAGGGCGTCGGGTGTGTTCTCGACGCCCACGATGTTGGTCATCATCCGCGGCCCTTCTTCTAGCTCAACGACCGCAATGGCGTAGGGCACTTCGTCGGCGAAGCCGGGTGCGGGGCGGTGGCTAATCAAGTACGTGTGCAGTCGGGCTTTGCCCGACGCCCTCACCCACGACACGTCGGTTGACGAGCAGTGCGGACAGCTCGGTCGCGGATAGAAGTAGGCCTGACCGCACGCGTTGCATCGCTGAATGCGAAGCTCACCCAATTTGGTCCCTTCCCAGTAGTGCTCGGTCTCCGGGGTGGGCTTGGGTACGGGCTTGTGCGAGTGGTCTTCACTGGTCGGGCTCATTTGGGCGGCTCCGACGATCCGCTAGCGCTGACGATGATCCCTAACTCGTTCAACAGATCTTGGCTGTACGTAATCCGTCCAGTACGTGATTGGGGCGCGACGCTGCACAGTGCCAAAGCGGCTTCGGCCATGACTTCGGGCGGTTCGACAACTTGATTGTGGTCCTCGGGGCGCACCAGATGATGGAACACCGTGCCCGGCGTCGGGACGACCCGATTGGGCGAGAGGGCGTTGACGGCCACGTTGTCGACGTACACCTCTGAGGCCAGGCCCGTCGAGAACCGTTCGAGCGCGGCTTTGCACATCCCATAGACCGCGCCGCCCCCGAGTCGAGCGGGGTCGGGCGGAAACGTCGGGTGGCGCGCCGCGCCGGAAGAGATATTGAGGATCCACCCCTCACCCTTCGCGATCATCCCGGGTAGGACCAACTGGGCCAGATGAAAGGGAGCGGTGACCTCCACTTCGAACATCAAATCAAACTGCTTGGCGCCAAATCCAATGACTGGAATGAAGTACGTGACGGCCGCGTTGTTGACGAGNNTTCGAGAGATCGGCGGCTATCGCTACCGCGTTGCCCCCCGATTGCGTGATCCTCTCTACGGTCTCGTGGATCGTGCCCGCTAACTTGCTGGTCGCGGGGTCGACGGTCCTCGCGGTCACCACCACTGTCGCCCCGCTCCGCGCGAAGCGTTCGGCGATGGCCGCGCCGATACCCCGGCTCGCGCCGGTGACCAACGCCACCTTGCCGCTCAACGTGTGTTCACTCATTTCGAGCCTCCTTTTCCTCGCCATACCGCAAGGGCGTCGAGTACCTCGACACACTCTCCGTCAACCCGCAGTGGATTCACTTCCAAGGCATCAAGGGCCTCACCGAGACCTTCGGCCAGTTGCGCGATTTGGTATACCACCGTGACGAGCCGGTCTATGTCCACCGGGCGAGTTCCACGAGCTCCTTTGAGCAACGCGGCGCCTTTCAGCTCGCTCAGCATGACGGTGATCTCCTCAGGTCCAACGGGCAGTACGCGCAGCGCCACGTCGCCGAGAACCTCAACCCACACACCGCCGAGCCCGAGCGAGAGGACTTTGCCCCAGGTGGGGTCGGTGACCACGCCGACCAGTAGTTCAATGCCCCCGGTGCGCATGGGTCCCACGAGCACGCCGTCGAGGGTCGCCTCAGGGAGCGCCGCTGCGAGCCGGTTCTTCAGTTCCTCAAAGGTGTCGACGACGCGATCGGCGTCGACACCCAGGGCGACCCCGCCGATGTCTGATTTGTGAGGAAGTGCCGATGAGGCAACTTTCATCGCGACGGCGCCTCCGAACTCCTCGGCGAAGGCCTTGGCTTCGAATGCCGACGTGGCCAACCGGGCCGGAGCGACTGGAATACCGTGAGTTTCGAGCAGCCCGCGAACCAAGTGCTCGGGCCACACCCCTCGGGCACCGGCGGGGACTTCAAC
>PLBM01000096.1 GCA_003134515.1 Acidimicrobiaceae bacterium
GGTGCCGCCTAGGCGGTACAACGGCGAGGCGTGTGAGAACTTTCTTTACGTATTCAAGCCAATTTCGGTTGTCTCCGTACGATATGCAATCCGCATTCGCTCACGGAAAATTTGTACCGAATACGGGCTCATACCATGTGCTATATCCGATGTCCCAGTCGTGGGTCGACGAGCAGCCGGTAATCACCTGATAGAACTGCCAGTTCTGCAAGTAGTTGCTGTAGGTCTTCCAGACTGGATAACCTGAAGCGCCAGTCGCCGCCGGGCCCATTGTGTTTGGGTACGACGACGAATAACAAGCTGGTGCCGATGTCCAGATAGGAGTATTTGGAATAGAAGAATTGCTGCCAGTGCCAGTCAGTGAGTACCAGGTTTCATTACTTGCGTAAAGCATGTACTGAAAGAGCCATGTCGGATTCGTGTTATTGCATGATGAATCACCCGATGCACGCCCTGACACATAGTTCGTGAACCCGTCAAAAGTTGAACGATTCGCACTGTAATAAGACGATCCGGCGTTCCACCCGTAACTCCCAGCAGATTCAATGTCAAGGGCTATGTATGAATAGTCAGGTGTAAGAGACCACTGTGAAAAATAGTTCTCAACGTTATTTACGGCATTTATGGCCTGATACTGACCCCAACAGTATGCGTCGAGGTTGGTCGGCTTTATTGAGGAATTGGGACCATAGGTCTGAAAGTAGAAAGCATCGCCGAGACCAGTATTGTTGTTATACCTCGTTTGGGCGCTATTAGCGCCAGCCGTACTAAAGCACATGCCATCTAAATCGCTAGGACACGGATGCGATCCACCGACGGACGTATTGCCAGTGCCAACTTCGCCAAAGTACACCTGGGGTCCGTTGCCTTGTTGGTTCGTTGCAGTATTCGTGTCCGTTCCCGAACAATACGTACCACAATCGCCGCTCGAAGCTGAAGCAGGAGGAGTGTTGAGGAGTAGGCCCGCGTTGAGCGCAATCACGACTGTGACTACGCTCATTTTCAGAAGTTTCACACTATTCAAGCGCAACATTTAACTTCCTTTCTGCCAGTTCATTCTTCCGACACTGCACACTTCTGTGGGCAACCGACAAACTATGTACACATAATTTCAAAACAAGGAAAAAAGTCACTCACTGCATGAGCCATCGACTCACGACTGCGCGCTTTGCGTTCGAGACAGCACGGTCCACGTTTTTCCGCCATCGGTCGTGCGGATGATGGTTGAGATATTGTTTGATACCCCATTCGATGAAGTGTCATTGAGCGGAGTTACGTTTGCGTACACCCATCCTTCTGATGGTCCTGCAAACGCCGCTCCGTGAAGTACTACAAATGAATTCGCGGACGAGCCAAGAAGCGCCCCGGATGCATCACTTTGAACTAATTCTCCTTGAGATGACAAAGTAAACACACCCGCTTGCGATGAATCGCCGCTTCCAAACATAAATGGCGTTGCTAGAAGCCCCGAAACTGGAACAACAGTTAACTTGGATATTGTCGCTCCCTTGGAAGAGCCGCCGAATTCAAAACTCCTCCACGCCAAACGCCGGTTTGCGATGTTTGGATTCAACTCACGTGAACTCAATGTGCTCACAAAAACCTGGCCCCCGCTCGATTGAATGTCAACCGGTTCAACAGTTAATTGCGCGCTGCCAGTTGAAGCATCGCATGCCAAACTTGAGAATGTCACAATGCCTACGTCAGCGCTTTGTGGCGAAAGTGTATTCGACCAAGACAAAGGACTCGTACCCGTACTTGCTACCCATACGGCTCCCGATCTCGTAGACACCAAGAAAGTGTTTCCAATTGAGCAGATGCTCGAAGCGTTACCACTAATAGTCGACAGACCGTGGATGGGAGACCAGGTCGCTCCGCCATCCGATGTCTCTTCAAGGTTTCCAGAGGCCGTCAATCCAATGCCTGAAGTCGGAGATGTGAACGAAACCGCTATAAGCGCACTGTCAGCGGGAACACTGTTGTACAACGTTGTCCACGTATTTCCGCCGTCTGAAGATGCATAAAGATATCCCACACCTACCGCCCACACGTCGGTCGTGTTCAGAGCATCGATACCCCATACTCCAGTGGCGGACGTAAGAACGGTTCGCCAAGTGCTTCCGCCATCCGTCGTCATCTCAACAGACGTTCCAGGCCAGGTAGTTTCTCCGGGTCCCGTACTCAAGTTGTCATCGATGCCTGGTCCCCCGCCAAGTCCCGACACAAGCCAACCGTTCGAAGTTGACGCAAAGACAATCGATGAATTTGGAAGTGTGAATTGGCTTCCGTAGTTAACCCACGGGGATTCGACAATCGAGGGAAGCGGCGGAATCGTGGGTGCTGTTGGGTGGCCGTTACACGCTGCCTGCTGAGCCGGCGTTCCCTGACTACACGAAGTTGATGGGTTTGCACCCGAAGACGTCGACCGAAAGGTGACATTCCAAACCATTGCTGACACACCCAGAATCAGTGCCGCAACCACTACTGCTGCTACGCGTCTCCTCATAAGGCTCCCTCCCCACTTCACCGGGCGGTGCCTCACAATCGTATCACTGATGAACCAACAATTCTAGATGTCAAGCCTTAGCTTCTCAGGTCTAGCCAACTGTCGAGCCACGAATTTAAACGTGAGAGGACTTCGGTGGACGTTGGTGGACACGCAACTCCTTCTGGCCAGCAAATCTGGACGCTGAGCGACGTCCCTGGACATTCTGGAAACACTCCCAAGGTGCCGGGATCGAGACCCGGGCGGCCCACGAATGTCCTGTTCACGACCTCCGAATAACTATCGGTTGCTTCAGATGTAGCCAACTGTGTAGCCAAACCAGTGAACAGGGGTGGACGCTCAGGGACAATTACATCAAAGAGAACCGTGCGCATGGCTTCTGCGGCCCTTGCCCGTGCCTTCGGCATTAGGTGGCCGTAAACGTCTTTCGTAACACGAATAGAAGCATGGCCCATCTGCTCCGACACGATCTCCAAGGGAACCTCCATCGCAATCAAGAGCGACGCGCACGAGTGACGAAGCTCGTGGATCGACCAGTGCCCAAGACCAGCGCTTTCACAGATCTTTGGCACCGTCTTACCGAACTGTTCAGGATCGAGGGGGGTGCCAATGGTTGAAGTGAAGATCAGACCCGACTCATTGTTCCACCGCTTGCCCCGGACCAATTCCTCCGCCTCCTGACGCCTGTGATGACGCTCCAGAACTTCGACCAGGGGCCCAGACAGATGCAGCGTTCGCCTGCTCCCCGCCGTCTTCAAGTCGCTCAGATGCACGCCACCCTTGTCACGGACCAACTGACGGCAAACTGTCAAGACCACCGCGTTTTCCGCAATAACGACATCCTCCCACGAGAGGCCCAGGACCTCACCCCGACGAAGTCCCAGCGCCAGAGTGATCACGTAGGCCGCCTCCAAACGATTCCCGACGACTGCCCCCAGGAAAGCCTGGGCCTGCTCGGGAGTCAGCGAACGACCTTCTCGACGATCAAGTTTCGGTCCCTCCGCTATTGCTGCCACATTCCTGGACACCAATCCATCCTGCTCGGCGAATCGAAGCGCACGACGAAGAGTCGCGCGAGCCATCCGGCGAGTCGATGGCGAGTAACCCTGCGTCTCCAGATCCGCAAGCATTCCGCTCACGTCAGAGGGCGTGAGTTTGGTCAGCCTTACCTTTCCAATCGAGGGGTTGATGTAAACGCTCACCGCCCGAAGGTACAGAGCTTCAGTCCTCAGGCTCACCGTCCCCGGAATACGCTGCGAGATCCAATCCGCTAGGTAGGTCTCGACGGTCAGACGATCTGGCGCGAGCGTGAGACCCTGAGCCACTGCCGGCTGCACTTCTTGCAACCGCTTCACAACCTCAGCACGAGTTCGACCATTCACTACCTTTCGCGCACGCTTGCCACTGCTCCACCCGAGATCGACTGCTCCGATCCACCGCCCGTCGTCGCGCTGGTAAATCGATCCCTCTCCCCTGCCTCGCCGCTTTCCCATTTTCAATTCCTCCCAATTCCTAAACCTTGAATCGCTAAGCCATAACCCATTTGCTTACGACCCGCCCGTCAGGCGTTCAACGAAATCTTCTAGATCCTGACGTCGAATCCTTCGACACGAACCAATCTTCACTGATATCAATTCATTCGCGTAGATCAGTTCGTAGACCTTCGTGCGACTGATTTGCAAGATCTGTGCAGCCTCCCTAGTTGTCACCAATAGGGACCCTTCGGCCGCGCGTTCAGCGATGTCAACCCGTCGACTGTCCACACCATTCCCGGTCAGGTCTTGCCGACGCCCCTTCATGCCGGCAACTCCTCAGACCCATTTGCGACTCGGTCCAAACGAAGTATTTCTCTTCCCGTCTCCCAATCGAGACGAGAAGAGCAAGCCACCGATTTCAGAGTCTCAGGACCCACGGATATTCCCAGTTCACGCTGATAGCGGCGAAACTTCGCCGAAGTGGTAAACGACGGTGACCAAGCCCATGGAGTTCCCTCTCGAACGAGCCAACCCAAAAACATCGTTGCTTCTCGCTCCGTCATTCCGCTACGGAGGACCGCGTCCACCGCACCAAGAATTGAGGTGACTTCGACCCCCATAGCGGACCATTCCCAACGATTGCGAGCAAGGCCATCAATACCTAAAGCCATGAGATTGGAAACGGTGACAAGGTCTCCATATTTCCTAGCCCAAGCTGCACGAACCTCAGCTTCCCAACGGACCGTGCCGGGCTCAACTCCACCGCCCGCTTCGGCGAATTTGTCATAGAGACGCACAACACCCGCACCAGACCCAACCATCAAAGTCTGCGCACCATGCTTTGAAGGGTCAGCGTGGACGAGATTTCGCCTGGCCCAATTACGGGGAATAGGAGCGAGCCCTCGGATCAAAGCCGACGGTGAGAGTACCCATCGAAAATCTCTCGCAACATCAATTCGCTTGATCTTGTAAGACGTCAACTCGTCATGCCGAAGCGGAACCAGAACGCATCCTGCAGCAACCACCGCCGCCGAAAGAGCTTCAAGAGTGTCATCGACAGAAGCCAGTCCGTAACCCTCAGGCTCCACAACCCGGGCAGGATTGAACTCGACCTTGCCATACACAGCAGCCAATTGAGATTTCGCTGTTATGACCCTCACTCCCACGAATGCATTTACTCCGGCCGCTATTTCAACTCGCCGCGAGTACGTTTCCATCAACGAGCCGTCTTCGTCGCGCTGTTGTGAATGCTGCTGCGTATAACTGTCCCAATTCCCAGCGTCCGTATCGAAGTCGTAGACCTCGAATGACACCGAAAGACGGTCTATGCCAATGTCTTTCGAACTTCGTTCTCTACTAACTAGAGATGAATCTCTTCTGTTAGAAGGAGATTCGTCTCCTAGCCCCTCAACGCTTTTCGAGTCTTCGACTTGCCATCCCTCACCGAAATTGCCGTCGAGGCGCCCAGCCGCCAACCTCGACTCAGCCAAAGTTCGGGGACCTTCTGGTTCCTCTGTTGAATTTGCAAGTATCACTAAGCGATACTTTAACACTGGTATCACTCAGTGATACTAAATTCTTGGTAAGAAGCCAAGCGACGTCCCGTCAGAGATCGATTCCGCCGCAGCTGCATACGAACCAACGTCACATCGCGTTGCACGAGCCAAGTTCGAATACCAACGCCTGTCCACCGGCAATTTCTGCCTTACGGATGTTGTAGTTGTACCTCTTAGCTAGATCGTCATATTTGGATTGCATGCCGGAAACCTCGTTCATCCGGGTTGGCGTCGACTCGCGGGGAAAGGCCTTGCGAAAAGCCCTTTGTTGGCGAAACGCGGTCGCCCGAGGAGTTTGCGTAACTTCAACATATTCCTCGACCGACTGTGGTTCCGCTTCAAGAACCGCAGTCGCCATGCCCCAGTCGTAGGCGAAAGCAAGAGCCAAAACCGTCGTTCGAAGGTCGGAATTTTGCACGCCCACATCAGCCCACGTACCGGGCTGCCTGCCTTTGACAGCCTGTCGTTCCTTTGGTCTGGAAGGTCTACGCGGCATAAGCACCGCAATCCTAACAAGAAGTATCGCTCATTGAGACTGGATTCCAATTCATTTGTTTCATGAGTTCAATTGATGGCCAATTGAACACCGAAGCCATCTCAGAGTCCTCCAGTCAATGTCACGGCCTGTT
Source organism: Acidimicrobiaceae bacterium (assembly GCA_003134515.1). GTDB lineage: Bacteria > Actinomycetota > Acidimicrobiia > Acidimicrobiales > RAAP-2 > RAAP-2. The sequence goes on from PLBM01000096.1 coordinate 6,167, forward strand.
AATCTCGCCCGGCCGCCCGCGGCCCGCGGGGGCGTCTGCCCGCGCTACCGCGCTTGCGGCAGACGCCCCCATCGCGCCCACGAACCATACAGACGCCGATTGCAAACTTCACAGAGCCTGGCTCACCAATAATCCAACTCATACAAAGCAGTTGGAGGGTGCTGTCGTTACAGGGAACACAGCCGACCGCCAAGCTCATCTGTCGATCACGCGAAGTTCCGTGGTAAAATCTAGGAGAGGTTCGGGGTCCTACGCCGCTCTAAAGCACGACTGGTGAACCGCATTCCCACAAGTGGGGAGTGGAATTAGCGCACTTACGATGTGCAATAACTTCCACTCCCCTCTTGGCTTCCGTTGCCGAACGCAAACACGAAATGCGACTCAGCGACGATCCTCTTATTCTATGCCGGAATCATCGTCCGAGTTTCCTACAAACTCCTCGGAGAACTGTTCTGGAACATAGCCTCTAAGAGTGTCAATTAGATTGAACACGAATGTTCTGTCCTCTACGGATAGATCCATTAGATCAACTACCGTCGTAAGGATTATCTGACCGCCAGACGCTAGTGGAATTTGAATAGTATTGGCCTTAATTCCACTCGTAGAAGTCTCAATATCAGGGGAAGTAGTGGCGATCTTCTTACTCCTTGCCTGACGAGTTACTACTTTTCGAGGAACACCACTTTTAGTGCGTTCTGGTGGCTTGAAATGCTTACCAGTTTGGATACCTGCAAATTTTGCTGCGTCCAAAAAGAATCGGGTGGCCCCTGCGAGAGTACTTCCATTAATTCGATATTTGTCCCGAAACAATTGTTGAAATTGCGCTGCAGTCCCGTTTCGCTTTCCGAGATCAATCATGTCCGAATACATCGTCGAAACTTTATTTTGAAAGAATGGAACCATGGCCTCCTCAGGATTGGCGACCAGCCCGATCAATTGATCTGTCGGAACTCCATCATCATCGGTCAACCCCAGTAATCTCAGTGCCGAGATCAATTGTCCTTTATATCCGCCGGACATTCCCGTGAGATAACTTCGGTCGATTCTCGCCGGGGCCCCTCCTTCTTTGCTCATCCGTTCGATTTGACCCTTCAGCGTCGTGAACGAAATGTACGGCACTTGAGTTCGCTGAACCTGATTTGTCTGTTGTGTAGCCATAGACCTACTATAGACGATTCAATGCCTATCTGTCAACTCTCTAGACGAATTGTCTATAGACGTCCTGATCAGACAATCCGCTTGCTCCCGGTTAGATTCCCCCACCCAGACAGCCACTCTTCCCTACGCGTCCGGCGCATCTGGCCCAAGGAAGTGCTACAATGGTATCGGTTCGGTAGCTTAATGATAGAGCGCGCGTCTTACTAATGCGGAGGTGCGGGTTGAGGTCCCGTCCGGACCACACTAAATAAATAAGTCTGCGTCTTCCAGGTCACGTTATATTTGTATTAGTAAGACGCGCGTTCGAAGACTCGATCTTCGGTTTTTGATCGAATTAGTTTTTGAAACTCAAGGGGCTCAAGTGGGCCCCTTGAGTTGCGTTTGGGGCAGTCCCCGCCATAGGCATATGTCACTGTCCGCTCATAGGACGAAACCCCCACCGGTCAAACGAGTCGCAACTGTCTGCTACTAGACATGTTGTACCTCCGACACAGCAATCCCGACGTGTGATTCAATGACGAAATGATGGATATTTGGACTCCCGAAAAGCGCAGCGAGGTGATGTCTCTGATTCGCGCTTCCGGAACCAAACCGGAACTGAATCTCGAAGCAATTGTGAAACGCTCGCTACCGCGACGACGAATCGAATTGCATGCCCGAACTCTTCCGGGATCGCCCGACATCTACATACCCTCGCTGCATCTCGCAATCTTTGCCAATGGCTGCTTTTGGCACAGCTGCCCTCGCCACGGGAATATTCCCAATTCGCGAAAGGACTACTGGGTTCCAAAGCTCGCGGCAACTGTTGCGAGGGATAGAAGGGTCTCCCGTCGGCTGCGCTCTGGCGGAATCAGCGTCTGGCATGTCTGGGAACACGACCTCCGCGGATCCCGACTGAGCAGAACCGACGCCCGTCTGAGAGCCAGGCTAAGCAAACGGGTTGCCCTATACCAATCGCAAATCCATCCCCGCAACCTGGAGCGCACGGTGGGTCCGTAACGACGACTCGTGTCTTGCCGGGTAGCCTCCAATGACGAGGGGGCCAATGGAACTTCAAGGGATTGTTGACAGATACGCTGAGGGGCTCGCAACGATAGACACTGAGACCACTTTCTTGCGTCCCAACCAACGCACCGGAGAGATATACCTTCCGGGACTAAAAACCCTGTCTGAGAAAATGGCTATCGACGACCTCGATAGTTGGTGGGCGCGCGCGTACCCTAATGACTTCGTGACCGACACGGCACACCACGTTCAAGTCCCATTTCCTGGTGAACGACGCAGCACTTGTGATCAAGTGATCACGACGGTCGGACAAGAGGATGATCCTGAATGGGCCATAGAGGCAAAGTATCTCCAACTAGTCGGTGACAACGGCAAACGGAATGACTACGCCGTAGCGAAAGCAATATCTCCTTACTTGAAGGATCGCAGCCTTTACCACGACGTAATGAAACTGCGTCAAAACCCGATTGCCAGGAGACTCGCCGTCATCGGATTCAGTTTCACGTATGACCAATCAACGTGTGCGAATGCATTGAGCATTCACCCGGATCAAGCAGATCGCATCGAGCAGATCTCGAATGTCTGTCTCCAGAACGATGGGGACCTCTCCGTGCGACCGCTCGTTGAATTCGCAGACGGCATCTTTCGAGTTCGCGAATTAGTCGAAGGACCGTACTGCCGTGCCAACTTTGAGGCGTGGCGCCACCCCTGCGGCGGTCGGGGTGTTGTCTTCGGATGGGAAGTCCGAAAGGAAGGTCACCGGATTTCCAACACCGACTGGTGAATCAAGACTGAGGATTCCGCTTCCGAGACTTTCCACCCTTTGCGTGCATCGTCGCAAGAATTTTGTCGGGGCTATCTGGCGCGCCGAGCGCGGCTTTCAGCAGCCGGGGTTGAGTCCACTTCAGCACGTCTTCATCACGCCGCACATGAGCTCGAAGAATATGCCACACCGCCCCCACCGAGACTCCGTTGCCAAGTTGCCGATAGGTCAACGCGGTGCGCTGAGGGCCGAAATCAAACCAGTCCGGAAGTCCCTGAAGCCGAGCAGCCTCCCGAGGAGATAACCGGCGGTCGCGGCTGCCAATAATGCTCGTTTGCGTGATGGCGACCAGCGCGGGCAGATAACTCGGTGCCTTTGCTCGGATTCCTGAAGGACGCAGATGCATAACGGCATCCCACAGCCTCGGAGTGTCTTGCGCCTGCCACTCAAACTTTCGCCTCGACGCTGGGAAAGCATCCGTGTACACGCCCCAACGAAGAGTCCATTTGTCGAGAACCTTCTTGTTGGCGGTGTAGAACTCCGCGTTCTTAATGAGGTAATCAGCCTTCCACTTCGGCTCGTTCTTCAGTCGCTTTGGATCCAAGTCGGCCCGAATGCGCCACTCATCAGCCCACAGCGGGAATCCCGGCAGACGCCTTCCGTCGCGGACTTCCCACATGGTTTGCACAAAGTCGTCCCACGCGTCAATCCAAAGCCGCTCTGACTTAGACAGTTCGCATCCCTGCTCCGAAGCGTCGTCTTCCAATGGCAAGTCACTCTCCAGATCCCACGTTCGAGGATCCCAACCTGCGATAGGTCGATTATTCGCGACCGGCAGCGCCCGAATTGGCAGGCCGCCGCCTTCTGGAAGACGACTTGCCGTAATGAACACTCGCTCACGGACCTGAGGCCGTCCACCCATCTCACTCGGCAACAGGTGTGGCGAGAAGATAGCCGGGGTCTCTGAAACCCGATACCCCCTCTCCCGCAACGTCTCCACGATGAGCTGCCACTCGTGGAGATGGCGCGGGCCCGCGAGATTCCTTACGTTCTCCAAGAGCACAACCGCCGGCTTCCGCTCATCAATGATGCGCAGAATATTCCAGTACAGGGTCCCACGGGTCTCATCCATGCCTCGCTGCGCCCCACTCTTCGAAAAAGGCTGGCAGGGGAATCCTGCGCACAAAACATCGTGCTCTGGCACGTTCATATGATCGTCTGATGCGTCAATGGTGATGTCACCTAACGGGTTCAATCCCCAATTTCGCTCGTACACCAGCGCGGCAGCCGGATCAATCTCGACGGCGTATACGCATTTCCCCCCCATCGCTGTAAGCGCTGCGTGGAAGCCTCCAATACCCGCAAACAGATCGATAAAGGTGAACCTCGGACTTACCATGAGAACAGCTTATACGTGGCCAGTGACTTCCACTGGGAAAGGGAAAAGCGGTTGATCGACCGGGGGGCAGGTCTGCAGTTACGACGTAACTAGTGTCGGGAACCGGCAATCAGAGGGCCAATTAATCTCCGCCAAAGTTGACGCCATATTCCATCGCAGTTTCATCTCAAGAAATGAGGATGGGCACCTCGCGAATGCAGCCGTACTAGAAAGAAACCGACGCCGAACTAGGTAGGAGAATTCGATGTGCGTAATTGGAAGAACAAAGAACCGACGCCCGTCATCAGTTCTAGCGACACTCACGAACGGAATGAATGACGTCCAGCCCACAGAACGGTACGGTCCGAACTGGAACCGCAAAATTTCGGAAACTACAGATCCAAATGTGTACGGACTATACGCTCGAGAAACTCCCTTGAGACGGTGCCTTTCGGAAGACGTTCGCCATATCATTTACCGCAACCAAGTCCAAGTCGGTAACGGCACGATGCCGTATGGCCTTGACGGTTGCCGTATTAAGAACACTCGTGACCAAGAAAACGAACGACTTGGAGACTGGATCTTCTTGTATGCAGGTCTTTCGAGGGCGAGAATGCCTCGTATCACCCAATACTTCAGCACCAAGCATACGTTTACGAGGCAACCCGGCGGTCAGAGTCTTCACTTGAGTCTTGCTCTTCTCTTCAAACAAGAAGGCGTTCCGAAGAGAGGCGGTAAATCACAAACAGTGGAAGACGTTCTTAGAGAGGATCTGAGTATTCAACTTGAGAATGCCTTCAGGCGAGTGCACTTGGCATTCGTTCAAGTCAAGACATTCGACCACTTGGATATCAAGGGCCCTACAACATGTGCATGTAAGAGATGTTCAGAAATTGAAATTCTTTCTGGACTACGAAATGGAAAGTCGACTTCCCTCGTTCGTCCACTTCTCAACGCCCGATGGTGAATTTCTAGTAATCCTGATGTTCACAACCAGCCGACCATTCTTCCTTCCTGAATTAACTATCCATCCGATGTCTCTTTTTCGACGCATCTAACGTCAGCCTCCTCGGCTCCTCACTCGAACTTCCGAAATGATCCCGTCGGAGCCGTTCGCTCGAACAATGCCGATTGCTTCCCCGCCCGTTCCGTGTAGCCAATCATGTAGCCAAGGAAGCAAATTCGAGAGGATTTCCACGGACGTCGGCGGACATCCATAGTCCACTGACCAGGACACACGGACAACCACGGACGCCTTCGCACGTCCTGACTCGAATCCCAAGGTGCCGGGATCGAGACCCGGGCGGCCCACTTTGAAGATCTGAACGTTCACGCTCGTGAATCCCAACGGTTGCGACACAAGAATTGGCAGCGACGGAAGTCTTGGCCATGCTTCGAGGCAAAGAAGCCCAACTCAAAGTGATCGGGACCGCGCTGGTCAGCGGCGCGTCGTGAGGTGGGACTTGCCGATCGCTTTTAGGCGCTGGTGCGCGCCACCAAGGGGATCGATCCCGGGGAGGTACTCCTTCTTAAGTTTGGCGACGACTGTGTAATTGGTGTCCACGACGTTGGCAATCGGCGTTTCAGCGGTCTGGGAGACGAATTGGTAGGCGTCCATGACTGAGAGTCCCGTCAACTCAACGACCCAGTGGACCATCTGAGCGTGACTGATGCGAAAGGCGTCCTCGAGGGGCTTAGTGGAGCCCGTCGTCATGATTTCATCGTCACTCTCGATGCGCGGCCAGAGCACGGGGGGCACGTTCTTGATGACGTCGATCACCATGACCGTGTCCATCGCGGTCTCGACCGCCACGCCACAGGTCTCCCCTTCGCCCTGGCGTGCATGTCCATCGCCGAAACTGAAGAGTGCGCCCTCAACGTTCACCCCGAGGTAGCAGGTGACGCCACTTCGCATTTCCGGGGTGTCCATGTTGCCGCCCCAGTCGCCCGGGGTCAACGCTGAACGGGCTTCGCTGAGCGCCGGCGCCACGCCTACGGTACCGTGCATTGGATCGAGAGGGAGGGTATAGACGGCGTCGGACTCACGCGCCTCGTAGCGCACGGTGCGCGCCTCCTTATCGATGCCGTAGACCCAGGTCATCTCGGGCAGTGGTGCGTGGAGCATCTGGGTGAAGCCGTTGGCCGTCAGGGCCCCGAAGAGCGGGACCGTGGTGGAAAAGCCCAACGCGTAGCGCGGCTCGATGCTCGCAAAGTGCACCGCCAGCACGTCGCCCGGCATCGCTCCTTCTACGTAGAACGGACCAGTCTGGGGGTTCAGGTAGCGCGGGTCACAGACCTGGCTCACGCGGTCGTGCACGGAGTGGATCTTGCCAGCGAAGCAGTCGAGGCTACTGGTGTCAAGGACCGATCCGGGCGACAGCGTGGCCCTCGCCTCGACACCACCGAAGGTGTAAACGAGGCGGCTGACGTCGCCCTCGTGGTCCATCTCGTACTTGAAGACTGAGGCGTTGCCGCTCGAACTCATTGATCCTCCATCGACGTACTCAGACTATCCATCGCCGATGGTTCGACTAAAGTCGCGACGCGAATCGACCGTGCGCTACTCGTGAACGACTGCGACTGCTTCAACCGCCTCGGGTGACGTGGTGCGCAGCACTAAGAGCCACACCAGGCCGACCAACATCCACACGCCCATGGCCCACGCGCCGTACGAAAGCGGAGCCGGTAGGGCGACGATGAATTTGAGCCCCGGTATTCCCGAAACGCCGGCAGCGTTCAAGAAACCCGGGACTAGGAAGAGGAAGCCGAGGATCGGGATGACGATGTGCAATCCAATGAGCCGTTCGTCGCGACGATGCTTGGTGAAGTAGCCAATGCACGCGAGATTCGTCACCGCGTACACGAGGACCACCAGGACCACGAGGCCCGTCGCCACGATGCCGAAGGCCTCGGTTGGCCCGTACTTCCATCCGAGCGACAAGCCAATGACGAGTCCCAGGACCAGTTGGACAATCAAGGCGTTCTGCGGTGAGCGGTGACGAGCGTTCAACTTCGCCAACGACTTCGGGAACGCTCCGGCGCGGCCGAAGGCGTAGGCCGTGCGAGTGAAGACGTTGGTGCCGGCAATGGCGTTGGCCAACGTTGAGTTGATGATGGCGAAAAGCACCAGAGCCCAAAAGACGATCGAGACCGAATTGGCGAGACCGTTCCACGGCACGCCGTTGGCCGACGCGGCGAATCCGGTGAACTTACTCGGCCCATAGGCGACGTCGGCCGCGTAGGTGGAGAGGGCGTAGAGGATACCGATGGATATCGTCGCAATCATGATGGCCCGAGGGATATTGCGCTTGGGATCCTTGGTCTCTTCGGCCATCGGCGCCGCCGCTTCGAAGCCAGAAAAGGCCAGCAGAGTGAAGACCGAACCGGCGATGACACCGCTCCAGCCCTTGAAGCCCGGAGCGGTGGCGTACTTAGGCGTGAACGTCGCCAGCGTGTTGTGACCGCCGGCCTTGAAGATCAAGACGATGGAAAGAACGGTGAAGACGACGATCTCGATGAGACCGAGGATCGTGGAGGTCTTGGCCGACGTTCGGATACCGAGGTAGACAAGGTAGCAGACGAGAAGCGTACCGATCGTGGTGAACACCCACCAACTGCCGATTGGAAACGAGTGGACCTTTGAGTTCCATTCACCGGCCACCGTGTAGCCGAGCTGGAGCATGACCAGCGGCACGATGAGTACCTCCACGGCGGCGTAACCCCATCCGACTAGGAATCCGACCCAAGGGCGAAGTCCGATCGCGCTGTAGGTGCCCACCGAGCCCGACGACGGGATGTGTTTGGCCAACTGGCCGATGCTCGATGCCGTGAACAAAATCCCAACGAAGGCGAAGATCACCGCCAGCGGCAGTGCTCCGCCGGCCAGTGGTGACCCGAACGGAATCGAGGCTGCGATGGCCGCACCCGGCGCCATCGAACAGATTGATTGGAACGCCACTTCGCGCAGCCCAATAGCATTGCGATCTAACTCCAGTACGACATTACTCATTTAGCCCCCCGGACAAAATTTCACTTAGCCTAACTCCCTTGAAGCGAAGCATCAATGCCTTAGCATTCGCACTCTTTGAAGTAGCAGAGAGCATAGGTCAGACTCTATGAACGCGAAAGTATTCAACGCCGCTAGCCCGTCATAAGGTGTATCGCTAGAAGATCGACGGGTTTACCCTCCGGCCAACCCGATATCCAAAGAGTCGACGGGCGCACTTCACGAAATCCGACGGACGCAAGTGCAAAACTGGTGTGCGTTACCGATAACAGTGTTGCCAAATGGGTTGGTCGCGCAAGTTCATCAACATCGCTACCCTGCGCTGCGTCACGGCAGTGGTCCTCGTAGCCCTCGCAGCCGTCGATTGTTGGAATGCCCCCAAATTCTGAGCGGCCCGAACCAACAAAGACTGCCATAGGTCGTCTTATTACGAACACCAACGTGAAGTTGAGTCATAACGTCGAGGACGCCTCCCCGCCAAACACCCCGGTGCCGAAACCATCAACGGGTGAAGTTGCTTTGAAACATCGAAAGTGGCGCATCACGGCGGGGACTGCGGTCAGTCAAGTTGACATCTTGACCAGCGTCAGGAGTGAGGTCCTTTGAGGCGCACTTCTATCTCACGTCCGTCAGATGCGCAAATTTTGACATCTCCATAAACGTCACTTCCGCGGCGATGTAGCCAATTGTGTAGCCAGGGAATCAGATCCGAGAGAATTTCTGTGGACGTCGGTCGAAGTGCCGCGTCCACTGACCAGGTAATCGGGACAACAACGAACGCGGATGCATGGTCTGGCCCAATTCCCAAGGTGCCGGGATCGAAACCCGGGCGGCCCACTCATTAATCAAGTATGTAGCGAGCCTTCTCATACTCGTCCTTGAATGCAATCAACTCGCGAAGACTCGCCACACATTACCCGCCTAGGTCAAACTATGCGACTGCAACAAATGCGTTGACTCATGGAAAGTCAAGGAACTCGGGCGATCGCTTCTCAAGGTAACTAGCAACACCTTCGCCAGCATCGGATAGCCGAAACGACTGCAGCATGAGTTTGTTCGCGTCCGCCACCGAGCCTTCGTAACTCGAAAGCGCGGCGCGATGAATCTGATCTTTGATCGTTGCCATCGAGTGTGGAGAGCAGAACTCAGACAACTCGTTGGCGTAGTCGAGGGCGGCGCTCACGACGTCCGAGTCCTTAACCAAGTAGTCAAGGAGGCCAATCCGGAGAGCTTCCTCAGCGCCAACAATTCTTCCCGATAGGAGAAGATCGGTCGCCCGACTCGTGCCTACGACGCGAGGCAGCAGCCAAGCGATTCCGTACTCTGCGATGAGGCCCCGCCGGACAAAAGCGGTGGTGAACCGAGTGTTCGGACTTCCAAATCGAACGTCGAAGTAAAGAGCTTCAACAACACCCAAACCGGCGGCCACGCCGTTGATGGCGCCGATCATTGGTTTTTGTATCGTCAGCGGAAGGTCTCGAGCACGATTTCGAGGCGCCGCTTTCAGACTCCCGCTAGTCGCGGCCTTGAGGTTCTCCATGTCGGCGCCAGCACAAAATCCACGACCCGCCCCCGTGACGACTACTGCTCGCACGGCCGGATTCGCATCGGCTTCGGTCAATACGTCAAAGTATTGTTCCTCGAGCTCGTCCGTCCAGGCGTTGAGTCGAGACGGGCGGTTTAGGGTCACGAGCAACACTCGATCGAGACGCTCGCTTAGTACTAGTTCATCGGACAAACTCATTGACCACTCCACCTACATCTCAAGAAGTTGACGACTCGTTACAGCGCCGCGGACTTCAATCGCGCCTCATCGGACGTTAACGTATCCCACCAAATGGTGCTCATGTCGCGCTCCGAGGAATCTGGCTGGCGAGCGAGGAAATCGCGGACATCGTCTTCACGCGACGACGGAAGGCAGAGTCGAGTGCGAGTGAAATGCGCAGCCTGATCGAGACCTTGTTCCCGTCGCATGGCACCGCACCACTGATCTCGGTGGGCCTCGACGCCGAGCTCTTCGAGCACGTCGACGAGGTCTGACGCAGTGGGGCCCTCGGGACGCTCAAGTTGCCAGAAGTATCGCCATGCCTCGGACATTGTCGAAAGAGGGTGACAATCGGGCAACTCAAGGACCACGCGAAAGCGCGCATGATCGTCCAACGCTCGAAGAAACGGTCCGATGTCACCAACGTTATAGACGACGTGGTGCGCCGTCACCACGTCGGCGCTCGGTGTCGAGTCGGCCACTGCTGGCCACAGACCCTCGATGATCTGACAGTCGACCCTGTACTTCGCGGCATTGTCCTTGAACATCGACAACATGTCGGCCCGGAGGTCCACACCGATCACGTGGGACGCCGGCGGCGTCAACGCAAAGGCAGCGACGCCGCCTCCACAGCCGACGTCCAGCACGGTGCCCCCTGTGGGAAGTGCCGCTCGTGCCCGTTCGTGCGACGGCGACGTGGCAATGAATTCCGGAACTTGGAAGATCGCAGTTGGAAGGATCCAGGGACTCTCCTCGGCGACGGCGAGTATGTCCTCGGGCAGGGCCCACGCGTCAAGTGACTGGCGCCAGCGATCGGCCGCGGAAGTCACCTATTCAGCGCCCGGTCAGGCGAGCCAGGAGTCCTTTGGCCGAACTCGACTCTCTCATGGTCGAACCCTCACGACACGTGCATCGATCCTCCTTCGCGACGCCCGCCATCGCTTGGTCAATATGCTGCCCACATCCTCGCCACGTCGGCTTTGAACACTTCTTACAGGTTGCACGATGGCACATCAAGTAACGCCTTTCTTATGGTTCTCAATGAAACATGGTGTCAACTAACGAGCTGGGGGGTCACGGCCGCGGGCGACGCGTGCCACGTCAGGTAACCGCCATCGAGGTTCATCGCTCGAAAGCCCAGATTGCCCAGAAGCAACGTCGCGACGTGGCCCCTTTGGCCGACCTCGCAGTTAACGATGGTCTCGACGTCGTCGAGTTCTCCAACTCGCTCGCGAAGTTGATCGATGGGGATGTTGAGCGCGCCGGGCAGTGATCCGCGTGCGAACTCCTCGGGTGTACGCACGTCGACGAATTGGGCGCCGCGGACGCGGTATTCGTCGATCTCGTTCCACTGCACCGTCTTAGTCAGCCCCGAGAGCACATTTTCAGCAATGTAGCCAAGCATGTTCACGGGATCCTTCGCCGAGCCGAACTGGGGTGCGTACGCGAGCTCTAAGTCCGCGAGCTCCGGGGCAGTCAGTCCCGCGCGAATGGCGGTGGCGAGCACGTCGATGCGCTTATCAACCCCCTCGGTGCCCACGCCCTGAGCGCCGAGAATTGTTCCCAACAGTGGATCGACGAGGATCTTTAGCGCCATGGGCTGGGCGTTGGGGTAGAAGCCGGCGTGAGAGTTCGGATGGGTATGAATGGCGAAGAAATCCCGTCCCTGGCCAGTGAGACGCTTCTCATTCCAGCCAGTCGTCGCGACAACGAGATCGAAGACCTTGACTATGGCAGTCCCCAGAGCCGGCACCGCTCGAACGGGTCGACCGCTGATGTGGTCGGCCACGACGCGCCCTTGGCGATTTGCGATATTGGCGAGGGGCACCAGCGTCGAGCTGGCGTCGAGCGCGTCGTGCTTCTCCGCGGCGTCGCCAATGGCGTAGATCGACGGGTCGCTCGTGCGATGGACGCTGTCAACCAGAATGCCGCCGCTCTCGCCAATGGCGAGGCCCGCTCCCTTGGCCAGTGACGTGTCGGGCCGAACGCCGATCGCGAGCACGACCAACTCCGCGGCAAGTTGTTCACCACTGGCCAAGCTGACCGTGTCACCCGTCAGCACACTCACGGTCTCACCCAAGTGAAGATCGACGCCGTGCGCTTGCATCTCCGCCGCGACGACCGAGGCAATTTCGGGATCGAGTGGCGCCAGCAGTTGCGCCGTGGCCTCGACGATGGCCGTTCGTATGCCCCTTCGCACCAGGTTTTCAGCAACTTCCACGCCAATGAATCCCCCGCCGATGACGACGGCACTCTTTGGCCGCCGGTCCACTTGACGGACAATGCGTTCGACATCTTCGACGGTGCGCAAGGTGAAGGCGCGTTCGATCCCCGGAAGTCGCGGTACCACGGCGAAGGCGCCGGGGCTCAGAATGAGCTTGTCGTAGGTGAGTTCGTACTCAAAACCACTCGTCCAGTCCTTTACGCTCACGCTCTTTGTCTCAGCATCGATGCCCAGAACTTCGTGGCGCACGCGGACATCGAGTCGGAACCGGTCGTGCAACGATGCTGGCGTCTCCAAAAGAAGCGAGTCTTCCTCTTCAATGACGCCGCCGAGGAAATAGGGCAGGCCGCAGTTGGCGTAGGACACGTGTGCGCTTCTCTCGAGCACGATGATCTCAGCGCGCTCGTCCAGTCGGCGCAGGCGAGTGGCCGCGGACATTCCGCCCGCCACGCCCCCGATAATGACGATCTTCATTCTTCTCCTTACGCCAGGCTCAAAAAGAGCTTCTGGAGCTTCTCGGTAACGTCGTCGCGGTCGATGGTGGCTTCTTCGATGCACTCCTTGAGGCTGGCCGATATCAACTTGAAGGCCGCGGTATTGATGGCCTTGCCCACGGCCGCCATCTGGGTCACGATGTCCTCGCATGATCGGCCCTCTTCCAGCATCCGGATCACCGCGCCCATCTGCCCGTTCGCTCGCTTCATTCGCTTGGCAATGGCCACCAGTTGCTCCTGATCCATCAGGACGTGCGTCGTTGGTTTCGTCGGCATCGCGACTCCCATCTCCTCGGTCTCGCTATCCATAGTATACCCCCTGGGGTATATGCGCAATCGGCCGTGAATCGAGGTATTGCCCGGGTCCGGGAACTGTCGAAGGTCAGGCGGGCGGCGGCGAACCGGATGATGACCGCGGGAAGGCCGATCGAGGTGAGTCCAACTGCGTCAGCGAATATGCGAAGTCCGAAGACGCTTTCTGCGCCGGACCACGTGAACGATGACGTAGACGAGGAGTACCAGAACTGACATCGCGTGCCACTTTTGGAGGATGGTCGGACCGGGAATTGAAAGAAAGATCGTGTGACCGACAAGGAAGTCCGCCACGCCCGAGACCATGGCGTTCAGTGTGAGAATCCACAAAATCGTGTCCGATACAACCAAGCGTGACGGACGAACCTGCGAACTCGCTCGACTAAACAATCGTGAGAGGAGCCGTCGCACGGTTTGGCGGCGCTGGGTCAGATGCACGATCACGAGCCCGAGGACCGCCAGTCCGATGATGGAGTGATCGGTGGTCCCCGAGTGACCCAAATACTTGCGCGAGAGGAAGACCGCCGAAAGCGTTGCGGCAAGAAAGCCGAGAATCAACGTGAGATGGACCAACCACCGATTCCGGGCAATCGAATCGCCGCGCGGGCCACCATTAGATTGAATTGCCAACGTTCAAGATCCTCTCGCCGTGTTTCAATCACACGATCCGTGCCATCGAATTCACGATAAAGCGGGACGAAAACTCTCGCTATTAGGGAATACCCTGAGGCGTCCCCTAGTGAGGAAATGCCAACTCAATGAAGTGCTCCGTCAACTCACCTCAGTGCTCACGACCGACGTACAAAAGTTGGTGGAATAGCGGTTACTCAAGAATCGAGTGAAGGCGTGACGAGGAACTTCTCGCCAGTGGCCTGTTTTGCATAGACCAGGAACGATTGTGCCTGCAACATCTCAGCCAAAGAGACATCCTTGGTGTACGTGCTTTGGAATGTGGTACCTAGTCCTTCAACCACTCGCTGACGCAACGCCGAGAGCTTCTCCGGACCCGCGGCCTGGAGAAACGGAGTGAGCAGCCAGCCACCCACTCCCCACGCGAAGCCGAAGCTCCGATTGAGAATCGTTGGACTCTGATCCAGGCCACCATAGATGTAGACCTGCTTGTGCGTCGTAGAGCCGTAGCGACTGTAGGGACGCGACGGATCAAGCGCGGCCGCTTCCATCGCGGTGAGAATCTGTCCCGCAAGTTTTCCGCCGCCAATGGCGTCAAAGGCCAGCGTCGCCGACGTTGCTCTGAGCGCCGCGATGAGATCACTCATAAAGGTCGGCGACGATGAGTCGCACACGTATTCTGCGCCGATGACCCTCAGAATCTGCTCCTGGGCGGGCCGGCGCACGATGTTGACGAGCGCGATGCCCTCTTCAAGGCAGAGCTTGTTCAGCATCTGTCCGAGGTTGGACGCGGCAGCGGTGTGCACCAGTGCCGTGTGTCCCTCTTGGCGCATGGTTCCGACCATGCCCAATGCGGTGAGCGGATTAACGAACGACGACGCGCCGAGGCGTGCGGACGTGCCCGCGGGCAACTCCACACACAAAGACAGGTCAACAGCTCGGTACTGCGCGTACATTCCCCCGCCCGCTGCGGCGACTGTCTTGCCGATCAACCTTTGCGCTTCAGGGGAAGAGCCCGCGGCGACCACGGTCCCGGCCCCTTCGTTGCCCGCCGGCATTGAGATCCCGACTCGAACGCCAAGCGCGCGCATAACACCTTCGGCAATCGGCGCGGTGACGACCGGATCGTCCGCCGTGCCCGAGACCGTCGCGCTGGTCATGTCCGCTCCCGCGAAGAGGAGGCCGAGGTCACTCGGATTTATTGGCGAAGCTTCCACACGGATCAGCACTTGGTTCGCACTTAGTTCGCCTAGTGACACGTCGAGCAGTGAAAGTTGAAGGGTGCCCTCAGCGGACACCAGCGATCGAAGCTCTTTGCCAGACTGCGGAGCGGTTGAAGTCATCTTCATTGCCTTTCTAAGAATCGAAGTACGACATTGTGCCCACGACGATCTTGCGGAAGGCGCGGGATCAACTTCAATCTAGGGGAGACCTAGTGGCCGAGGCGCAGACGGGACTTATCGCCGAAGAGTGTGCGGCCACCTTCAAGCGAGTCACTCCGGCTGCTTGTCATGAGGTCCGGGCTAAACAATCACTTTCGACGACGGCGGACGAAACGTAGGGCCACGACCACCGCGGCGCCCGCGATGAGCAAAGGCTTCATGGCGCGTCGGGCCACCGACCCCCCGGCCACTTCGAAGAGATCAACCGGTTCAACGGGCGCCGAGTGAATCTGGCGGATTGTGCTGGGCGAACCGACACTGTGCGCCTCTTCGCTTCCTAGATCCGATTCACGCGATGATGCTTGGGCTCCTGGTCCGTCGAACGCTGCGCTGTCAGCGTCTTCGGAAGAGTTCCCGTCCTCTTTGGCCAGCACCGTTGACTCGAGGTTGGCCACGAACTGGTCGAGCAACTTGGCCGACACGTCAGCAAGCACCCCGCGTCCAAACTGCGCGACTTTGCCACTGATGGTGAGATCGGTCGCGACCACGACGGATGTTCCCTCCCCTAAAGGCGACATCGTCGCGGTGATGACCGCGGAAACGTTGCCCTGTCCGCGGGTTTCGCGTCCTTCGGCCTTCAGCACCATGCGGTGCGCGGGCTCGTCACGCTCAATAAAGCGAATCGCTCCGTCGTACGAAGTCGTTATCGGACCGACCTTGATCTTTACGGCCCCGCGGTACTCGTCGCCCTCGACTTCTCGAAGTTGCGCTCCGGGCAGGCACGGCGCCAGTCGCTCGAGGTCCGTTAAGACCGCCCACGCTCGTTCGACGGGAACGGCCACTTCAAACTCATTGTTCAACTCCATGTTGTCAACTCCATCGTTGTAGGTCCTCGGGCGTGTCAATGTCGTGCGTGGCCCCGACGCAGGCCACTTCTCGTACGAGTTCGGGGTGCGCTCGCGCAAGTGTTCTAGCGCCCTCGTCGCCCCTCGAAGGAAGCATGGACCAGATTGCAGCGTCCAGGCGAACCGGGTGACCGCGCTTTCCTTGGTACGTTGCAAAGACGATGGGGCCCTCCGACTCAGTGGCAACCGCTCGCCAGGCCTCAGGAGCGAGTCCCGGCATATCACCAAGTCCTATCACTGCGCGGTCGTGACCTTGCGCGGAACACCAATCGAGGCCCACTTTTAGCGACGTCGCCAGTCCGAGCGGCCAGTCATCATTCTGGAGAAGCGTGACCGATTCGGGCACGACGGCGCGTAAGTCCGCGGCTCCGCCCACGACGGCTACTTCATCAAGACCCGCCGCGAGCGCCGGCACGATGGCCCAAGTCAGAACGGGATGACCCTTTACCAGCACCAGCAGTTTGGCGCCGGGCGTCGCGTCGGGGTCATCGCCATTGAAGCGACTTCCGCTTCCGGCGGCCAAAATCACAGCGGCGACAGACATCGAATCAGCCTAACGTCGCGATTGATTTCTCCGGAGCAAATCTCCCGTCCAACGCCCGACGGCCGAACGTCAAAAGCCGCGACAACGCACTGCGCTAATGAATCGGACCCAAAGCGTCGCGAAGCGGGGTCATCGCGCCCTGCGCGCGACCGCTTCGAACCGCAATGATCTCGGCGCAGATCGACACCGCCGTCTCTTCGGGCGTGCGCGCTCCGACGTCCAGACCAATAGGGCTCATAAGACGAGCTCGAAGATCATCTTCCGATGCGCCGGCCTCGAGGAGTCGCTCCCAGCGCTTCTCGTGTGTGCGACGTGATCCCATCGCGCCGAGGTAGCCCACCTCGGTCGAGAGCGCGCCAATTATCGCCGGCACGTCGAACTTCGTATCGTGGGTGAGCACGCACACCGCGTCGCGCGCGCCGAGCGACGGTCCGACCTGGTCGAGATAGTGGTCCGGCCAGTCCACGACAACTTCGTCGGCCATTGGAAAACGGGCGCGCGTAGCGAATACTGGGCGGGCATCACAAACGGTGACGACAAAGCCGAGGACCTTGGCCACTTCGACCAGTGCGCGCGAGAAATCGACCGCCCCGAAGATGATCAACTTGGGCGGTGACACGAAGGATTCAACGAACACTTCAATCTCCTCGCGGCGAGCCTCGCCGCGGGCACCGTAGTGGCGTGTCCCCGAGACCCCGCGCTCGAGCATCGCGAGTGCGTCACGCGAGACAACCCGGTCCAATTCAGGCTCTCCCAGACTGCTCATCACTGTGGCTCCGGGGCGAACCAACATTTTCGACGCGAGTGGTGTCTGCGCTGCAACTTCGTCGGCCACCCGAGTCACGAGGACCAGGCCCACCGGCTCACCCGAGAGCAAGCAGTGGCGAAGCTCTTGGTAGATCTCTCCACTCACCAGTCGAGCGGCTCCACCAAAAGGTGCACTGTTCCCCCGCACGTCAGCCCGACCGCAAAGGCCTGGTCGTCGGAGTAGCCAAAGCTGCAGCGTCGCGCGACTCCAGTCGCCAGCACCTCGAGCGCTTCAGTTACGACCGCCCCTTCGACGCAACCGCCAGAAACGGACCCCGCCACCTCGCCGTCCTCATTGACGGCCATGGTGGCTCCAGGATCACGAGGACCAGATTGCTCAACGCCAATGACTCGAGCGATCGCTATGCGCTTGCCCTGGGCGAGCCAAGTGTCCACGGTCGACAAGATCTCCTTCATCGAGACATCACCTGAGCGAGTTGATCGAACGCGTCGAGTGAATGTCCCGACAGGAACTCATCAGTGAAGGGCAGAGCTGCCGCCATGCCTCGCACGAGGGGCTCATAGCCCGCTGAGGCCTTGAGCGGATTGACCCATATCACACGGTGCGCCACGTTGGCCAGTCGGGCCATCTGTGTCGCGAGCAGCAAAGGGTCGCCCCGATCCCAACCATCGGAGATGAGCACCACGATTGCGCCACGCGCAATCCCCCCGAGGCCCCAGGACTCATTGAACTCGCGCAAGCACTCACCGAGCCTGGTCCCTCCTTCGAGATCAGGCGCCGATGCGGCCACTCGCGCCAGGGCCGCGTCGGGATCTCGCCACGAGAGTTGTCGTGTAACTCTCGTACAGCGTGTGCCGAGGGTGAAGGCTTCGACACTGCGCTGGGACAGAATCGTCGAGTGAGCGAAGCGCAGCGTGGCGCGCGCGTAGGCACTCATAGAGCCCGACACGTCGAGCAAGAAGACCACTCTTCTGGGGCGAGTGCCCCGCACTCGACGAGACAGTCGCACCGGATCGCCGCCGTTGGCTAAGGAACGCTTAAGCGTTCGTCGCACGTCGAGCACACCACCGATCGAGTCGTGACTCGCGTGGAGACGTCGACCGCGCCGCATGGGCGCCCGGCTGCGAAGTGTCACCATGAGCCGTTCCGCTTCGGCGAGCTCAGCTTCCGTTAACAAGGCGAAGTCCTTGGTGCGCAATATTTCGCTCGCGCTGTAGGCGACGGGCAGTCGCGGGCGTACACGTTGGTCTTGCTGGGTATCCTCGCCACCGTCATCGGGGGCGTCGTCGATGTCGAATGCCGCCGGTGGCCGGGCGACCGGCACGGGCGGTACCGTCGTGAGACGTCCGCGTGGATAGATCGGCGCGACGTGACCAAAGTAGGCGCGGAAGGTCGCGGCGTAGGGCTCGGAATCTTCCTCTCGCCGACAGAAGCAGGTCTGACCCGCCCAAAAAACGTGCGAGGGTTCGCTGGTACCGACCAGCGCCAGCGCTTCGGCGAAGTCAATGGTCGCGCTCGGCGGCGCGTCGAGTCCGGCGCCGCGAAGTGAACGGGAGAAACCGGTCGCCAACGCGGCCAGGTCCGTGGTCGCGGTGGCGCTCATGTGCCGTACTTTAGAGCCTCGCTCACCAAATCCGTCAATCCCGCCGCGCGAACGCGCTCGGCGTCTTCGCGGTACTTGATGACGGCGCCGAGCGTGCGCTCGACCGTTCGCTCGTCGAGGTGACTCGAACCGAGCACGCTGATCGCTTGCGCCCAGTCGATGGTCTCGGCGACGCCCGGAGGCTTATAGAGACCACGTCGACGAAGTTCCGCCACGACGGCCGATACCTCGCGCGCAATCAGTTCGGTGGCTTCGGGCACTCGAAGTCGAACTATGGCGACCTCACGCTCGAAGCTCGGGTGCTCGACCCAGTGATAGAGGCACCGGCGCTTCAGCGCGTCGTGCACGTCGCGCGTTCGATTCGACGTCAGGATCACCACGGGCGGGCGCTGGGCGCGAAAAGTCCCGAGCTCGGGAACGGTCACCGTAAAGTCCGACAGGATCTCCAAGAGATAGGCCTCAAACTCGTCGTCGGCCCGGTCGAT
>PLBM01000125.1 GCA_003134515.1 Acidimicrobiaceae bacterium
CGTTTGAGACGCTGGATCGCCAACTGCTCATCGCCAATCGACGCCGGAACGAGTCCGAGCGGTTCGATGCGCGCGACGACCTTCGATCCCATTACTCGCTGCACGAGGTAGGCACTGACGCGTTTGCGGTGACGATTTGAGGCGGTCAAAGACCGATAGAAAAACTGTTCGACTTCGGGGTCATTGGACATCGACATGCGCCGAACCTACCGAGCGGCTGTCACACGGTGACACGTGCGAGGATGCTCCTGGGAATCGGAGGGGAATGGACGACCTGCCATCAGTACAGCCGCGCTTCGCGCCGTGGAAGTCGGACGTCGCGTGGCCGACGCTCGAGTGGCCGCGGGGTGAGTCCGCGAACCAAGACGAGCTCGACGCCGTCGTCGACGAGATGTTCACCGACGAGAACCTGGCGGTTACCAACGCCGTCGTCGTCGTCCAGGGTGGCCGAGTCCTCAGCGAGCGCTACGGCGGTGAGCAGTTCTACTTCGACCGGGCCGCCGAACCGATCACGCGCGAAAGTCAACTCCTCTCGTGGTCGATGGCGAAGTCGATCCTGCACATGATCGTCGGCACCCTGGTCGACGAAGGACGCTTGAACCCCGATCAACTCGCGCCGGTTCCCGAGTGGAGCGACGAAGCCGACCCTCGTCACCAGATCCGAGTGCGCGATCTGCTCGCCATGCGTGACGGCCTCGACTACATCGAGGAGTACCAGATCGGTCAAACCAGCCACGTGCTCGAGATGCTCTACGGCGAAGGCAAGGACGATATGGCGGCCTTCACCGCCGCGTTGCCCCTCGCGCACGAGCCCGGTACGTTCTACAACTACTCGAGCGGCACCACGAACATCCTGAGTCGAGTCGTCGCCGACCTCGTGGGCTACGGCGACGACTATCGCTCCTACCTCGAACGTCGCCTGTTCGAACCGATCGCGATGACGAGCGCCGTCGCCACCTTCGACACGAGCGGCGTCTTCGTCGCGTCGAGCTTCGTGCACGCCACCGCGCTCGACTTCGCGAAGTTTGGTCTGCTCTATCTTCGAGGCGGCCGGTGGAACGACGAGCAACTCGTCTCGAGAGGGTGGGCCTCGACCGCCCAAGTGCCCTTCAGCATTGACGAGGAGAGCGGTGACTACTACTCGTGGCAGTGGTGGGTGACCGGCGACCAGTACGGCACGTACTGGGCGAGTGGCTACGAGGGTCAGATGATCAGCGTCGTGCCCGCGCTCGACGCGCTCGTTTTACGCTTTGGTCACACCCCTGCGGAGAACTACCCCGCGCTCTACGCGTGGCGAGCCCGAGTCCTCGACGTCCTGAGTAAGGACTACGCGCCCTCGTAGGGAAAGCCCAGGTCCGGGGCGCTAAAAAGCGCCTCGAAACGCAGCCCCTCCTTCGCCGCGATGGCGCCCGCAGTGCCCCCGCGATCGACGACCGCGAGGATCATTACCACCTGCGCACCCAGACTCTGCACGACGCGCGCGGCTTCGAGTTGACTCGCGCCGCGCGTGACCGTGTCTTCGGTGATGACGACGCGGTCGCCCGGTTCGAGCACGCCAGCAATGCGCCCCCCGGCGCCGTGATCCTTCACTTCTTTTCGCACGCTGAAGGCGCGCAGCGCCCGGCCCCTCGTAGACGCCACGCCGGCGGTGATGAAACTAACGCCGTCGGCGCCCATCGTCAGGCCACCAATCGCCGTCGCGTTCCCGGGGATGACGTCCAAGACCAACGTCGCCAGATCCTCCATCACTTCGGGGTCGCAAATCGTTTTCTTGGAGTCAATGAACCACGTCGAGGTGGCGCCGGACTTGAGAGTGAACTCGCCTCTCTTCAGTGAATGCGCGAGAAGGTGTGCCCGGACTCGTTCTCGAGCGTCACTCACGTCAAAACGACCTTTCCGACGCCGGACCGCACTCCGCCGACCACCGAGGCTTCGACACCGTTCGCGCGCGCCAGCGCGACCGCCGCCTCGGCCGCACTTGCGTCGAGGGCGATGACCATGCCCAGCCCACAGTTAAAGACCCGGACCATCTCGTCGGCTCCGACCGGGCCGCGACGTTGGATCTCGTAGAAGATCTCCGGTGTGGCGAAACTCTCCATATCAATCACGGCGTCCAGGGGACCACTTAGTAGTCGCTCGATATTGCCGACAATGCCCCCACCGGTGACGTGGGCGACGGCGTGCACACTGACCCCGAGTTCGCGACGCATCGCCAGTACGCACGGGGTGAAAATGACCGACGGCACCAATAACTCTTCGCCGAGCGTGCGCGCCGCGCCGGCAAAGGCCGGTTCCAAAAGTGACGCCGCGCTAGTCACCAAGACCTGTCGAGCGAGCGAGTAGCCGTTCGAACGCAGCCCCGGCGAGTGAAGACCCACGAGCACGTCACCGACTCGTACGCGCTCAGGCCCTAAGACCTCGCCCCGCTCCACGACGCCAAGTGCGAAGCCGGCCACGTCGAGTTCGTCGGGCTTCATGACGCCGCCGTGCTCGGCCGTCTCGCCGCCCAGCAGCGCGACGTTCGCCGCTCGACATCCCTGCGCGATTCCCGCGACCAGCCCCTCGAGTTGAGGGGGATCGATCGATCCCACCGCGACGTAGTCGAGCATGAATAACGGCTCGGCGCCGACGCAGACCAAATCGTCGACCAGCATCGCCACTAGGTCAACGCCGATGGTGTCGTAATGCCCGACGAGTCGTGCGACTTCGAGTTTCGTGCCGACCCCGTCGGTAGAGGCCACCAGCACGGGCTCTACGTACTTCGACGTATCGAGCGCGAAGAGCCCCGCGAAACCCCCGATGCCGCCGAACACTTCAGGCCGGCGCGTGCTCTCGACGGCGGAGTGAATTCGAGCCACGACGTCGTCGCCGGCGTCGATCGACACTCCCGCGTCGGCGTAGGTTCTCGCGCCGACGACGTCCAGAAGTCGGCTCACCAGCGACTTCCGGCCGCGCTAATGACGACCGGAATCGGCGCGGGGTAGGTGCCGGTGAGACAGGCGTCACAACACTCACCACTCAGTTGAATCGCGTCGCGCAGGTTCGCGAGCGTGATGAACTCCAACGAGTCCGAGCCGATGAACTCATTCATCTCAGAAATCGAATGATTCGCCGCCAAGAGTTCGTCACGATTGGGCGTGTCGATGCCGTAGTAGCAGGGCCACATGAAGGGCGGCGACGAAATGCGCAGGTGCACCTCTCTCGCGCCGGCGTCGCGCAGCATGCCCACCAACGCCTTGGTCGTGGTGCCGCGAACGATCGAGTCGTCCACGACGATGAGCCGCTGGCCCTCGATGTTCTCTCGAAGGGGGTTGAGCTTTCGTCGCACGCTCGCGGTGCGCTCGCTCTGATCGGGCGAGATAAAGGTGCGCCCGATGTAGCGATTCTTCACCAGTCCGTAGCCAAAGGGGATTCCCGACGCTTTGGCGTACCCCTCGGCCGCCGGCACCCCCGAATCGGGCACACCCATCACCAGGTCGGCCTCGACCGAGGACTGCAGAGCGAGCAGTTCACCCATGCGCCGTCTCGTGGTGTGGACCTGGTGGCCCATGAGATAGGCGTCGGGACGGGCGAAGTAAACGAACTCGAAGATGCACAGGCGCTGCTTCTCGCCGGCCGGTTCGAGGAGCTGGCGCGACGTCATACCCTCTTTCGTGATGGAGACCATCTCGCCGGGCGCAATCTCACGCACGAACGTGGCGCCCACCACGTCGAGCGCGGGCGACTCCGAGGCGACCATCCAACCTTCGGGCGCGTCGAGGGTGCCGAGCCGTCCCAAGCAGAGCGGTCGAAAACCGTAAGGGTCGCGAACGGCGTGCACCTGGTCGGCCTCGAGGATCACCATGGAGAATGCGCCCTCCACGCGCGCGAGAACCAACGCGAGGGCTTCGCTCAGGGTGGCGCCGGTGTCGACCTCGCGCGCGAGCAACTCCGCGACGAGATCGGAGTCCGACAGCATCGAGGTGAAGAGCACCCCCACCGACTCGGCGAGGGCCGTCGTATTGGTCAGGTTTCCGTTGTGCGCCAGGGCAAAGCCCGAGGTACCGGCCGATCGATAGACCGGCTGGGCCGCGGTCCAGTTCGCCGAACCCGAGGTCGAGTAGCGCGTGTGACCGATCACGAGCGAGCCCGCGAGCGCGCGCAAGGTCGACTCGGCGAAAACGTGACTCACGAGTCCGTTGTCCTTGACGACGGTGATTTGTTGGTTCTGAAAGGTGGCCATGCCGGCCGACTCTTGGCCGCGGTGCTGCAAGGCGTAGAGGGCGTCGTAACAGCTGTGCGCCACGTTGCGCCCCGGGGCCACGATGCCCACCACGCCGCAGGCTTCCTTCACGCGCCGTCAACGAGAGAGGTCAAAAGGGCAACGGGCACGGCCCCAGTCTCGCACAGTCCTTCGCTCGTGCCCGGCACGTTTACTACGCTACGGCGATGATTGATCTGCATACGCACTCCACCTTCTCCGACGGCTCGGACACGCCCGACGAGTTGGCGACGAAGGCGCACCAACGCGGACTCTCGGCGATTTCCCTGACCGACCACGACTCGACGGCGAGCCACGACGAGATGTCCCGCGCCACTCAGCGCTACGGGATCGAGCTCGTGCCCGGCGTGGAGGTCTCCCTTCGCGACAACGAGTTCCCAATGCTTCGAGGGGGCCAGAGCGTGCCCCGCAACGTGCACGTCCTGGCCTACTTCTTGCCGCTGGAGGCGAGTCACCCCCTCCAACAACAGCTCGCGTCACTGCGTCACGACCGCGACGTGCGCAACCTCCAACTGGTGGCGCTGCTCCAGGAGAAAGGGTTCGATCGTCTCACCTTGGAGTACCTCACCCAGATGTCGGGCAACGTGCACTCCATTGGCCGTCCGCACTTCGCCCGGGCCATGTTC
>PLBM01000132.1 GCA_003134515.1 Acidimicrobiaceae bacterium
CATCGTCTAGTGGCCTAGGACATCACCCTCTCAAGGTGGAGACACGGGTTCAAATCCCGTTGGGACTGCCAGATATTGCTTTGAAAACCCCGTAAACGAACCACCTTTGGGCTTTTGCGGCCGAAATCGGGACCAGTGGGGTTTTTAATATACACTGCACTCATGAATATTTGGAATCGGTTGTCTGGTTCGGGTAGACGCCCCGCTTCGATGGTGGCGCTCTGCGTGTCGATGCTGGCCTTATCGTTTCCGCTCCTTGGCGGCACGGCCGGCGCGATTCAGCAGAATCCAAATCCGCTGGTCGTCACTCTCGGTTATTTTGGGTACGCCAACAACATCGTGTCCGACAATGCGGGGGACGTCTTTGTGGCGAACTACAGCGCCGGCGAGATCTACGAGATCTCACCGAGCGGCTCCGTCAGTAATTTTGCGGCCGTCCCTCACGTCTGGGGCCTGACGAGCGACGCCTCGGGCAATCTCTACGCGGCCGACTACAGCGACGGAATAATTTACAAGATCACGCCTAGCGGCGTGATGACGTCCATTGACTCTGGCGGGGCGTTTGAGAGCATCTACGGACTCGCCGTCGACGCCTCGGGCAACGTCTATTTTTCGGACTGTGGTGGCACGATTAATGAGGTCACACCCGCTGGTGTTGAGACCACCTTCGCGACCAACGCGGGAGGCTGCGGCCTAGTCATTGACACATCGGGCGCCCTCTTTTCCACTGACGGCACTAGCACGCTCTACGAAATCACGCCCGCCGGAGTGGTAATCACTCTGTCGACCAACCTCACGACTCCCTACGGACTCACCATCAGTTCCGCGGGCAATCTTTACACCGTTAATTACGACACCGGCGAGATCGACGAAATCACGCCCGCCGGCGTCGTGTCCACGGCCCTACCGGCGNNCCGGCGGGAAGTTTTCCCGACGACCAGTTCAACGCTCTCGGCCTCAGTTCGACCGGCAATCTCTATGTCGAAAGTTGGGACGATTACGGCGTCTTTGAACTGTCCGGATTCCTTTCGCAAAATGCAACTCCGGCCCCCACGCCGACCAATCTGAGTGCGAATGAGTCCGCTGGCACGCTGAGCGCCTCGTGGACCGAGAGCAGCGCGGCGACCGGCTACACCTGCACCTTGCTCTACGGCTTTAACGATCCGTCGGGCTTCACGGTGTCGACCGCCTCGACCTCGTGCTCGTTCAGTGGACTCGATCCCGCCGTGGCCTACGGCGTGAGCGTCGTCGCCAACGGAGGGGGCGCCTCGTCGAGTCCCGCCCTGAGCTTCGCTCAGGTCTCTCCGCCCAGTGTGACGACGACGACTTCAACGACCATCATCAGCAGGCCGGCGTTGAAGATCACGATCATCTGCGTAAAAGGTCACGTCACGAAGCACGTTCGAGGCGTCCATCCCCACTGTCCTTCGGGGTACCACCGAAAGGGTTGATTGCCTCGTTCGCGAGCGGCGGAAGTTGAAGCGTCTTGCGTTAGCGGATCCTCATGGAGGCTCGAGCACGCGGCACGAACTACTCGATCGTCGCCTCGTCGCCGTCGCTTTCAAAGGGCAGGTCCTCAGCGAACCAGGCCAGCATGCCCCCCGAAAGATTCACTACGTCAAAGCCATTTTCCTGTAGATAGGTCGCAGCGCGAAGGGACCTCCCGCCGGATCGACACGCGCAGATGATGAGGTGATCGCGGGGTAACTCGTCGAGGTGATCAGGCAGTTGCGCTAAGGGAACCAGCGAAGCCATTGGCGCGTGACCGGCCTCCCACTCACTCTCTTCGCGAACATCAATAAGTACTGCGTCGCCCTCGAGTAGTTCGATCGCCTCGTTGGCGCTGACTTCGCTCACTGACATGTTTCGGGTCGCTCAGTTTCTCGTTGACCTCGGCCCCGCGGCCCTGACATTTTTGAATCTACTCCTAGACTTTGTTCCATGGGCAACGACGCGACGACGGAACTACTTTCGAGCGACGAACTCGTCCAACTTCTCGACAGCGACACCGACGTATTCGTACTGGACGTTCGCGATTCCGACGAGTACGTCGATTGGCAGATCCCCAGGGCGATCAATATTCCACTCGACGAACTTTCACAACGAGTGGGCGAAGTGCCAAGCACCGCGCACATCGTTACGGTGTGTGCGAAGGGACTGCGTGCGGCTCAGGGATCAGAGATTCTAAAAGCGCACGGCCGCTCGAGTCGAGTACTCCAGGGCGGAATGAACGCGTGGGCCTCCACCTACGACGTGGTCGAAGGACTCTTCAGTGACGCGACGGTGGTGCAGTTGCGTCGTCGCGGCAAGGGCTGTCTCTCTTACGTCATCGGAGCGGGCGAACGAGCCCTAGTCATCGACCCTTCGCTCGACGTCGCTCACTACCTGGACGTCGCTCGCACGCACGCGTGGCAGATCACGGACGTGCTCGACACGCACCTACACGCCGATCACCTGAGTGGCGCACGAGCGTTGGTCGAAGAGACTGGCGCGACGCTACGCCTCAGTCCCTCGGACCCTTTCACGTACGACTTCGTCCCCCTGGTCGACGGGCTCACCATTGAGCTGGCCCCCGGGGTCGGTCTCACGGTGGCGGCGGTGAGTGTGCCGGGCCACACCGAAGGATCCACTTTGTACCAGCTCGCCGACCGAGCCATCTTTACCGGCGACACCCTCTTTCTCGAAAGCGTCGGCCGGCCCGACCTGGCCGATCAGGCCGAGGCCTTCGCGCACCATCTCTATAAGAGCCTTCACGAGCGTGTGCTGCCGATGAGCGATTCGGTGATGGTCTTTCCCGCGCACTACGGCCCGGGCGTCGAGGTCCACGTGGGAACCTTCGTCGCGAAGCCCCTGGGTGAGTTGCGCGCAACACTGCCCGTTCTTGCGCTCGAAGAAGCGGAGTTTGTCGCCTGGGCGCTAGCGAACGTGAAGGATCGGCCGCCGAATTACAAGAAGATTGTCCTCATCAACGAGGGTCGCGAGTCCATAACGGCGGACGTCGCCGAGATCGAACTCGGGCCTAATCGTTGCGCCATTGCCTAAGAGAGGTGCGCATCGGGAGGCAGTGACGTGTCTCTAGCATCACGTTCTTGTCCGTGCCCACCACGTCGAACTCGTTTCACGACCGTGTGATGGCGTCACGCATTAACTTTCAGAGTTCGCCCGTAAAGAAGGCAGGCCGGCCCCGTGAAAGACCGCAATAAGGCTTTGAGTGCGGAGCTCGATCGATAATCAACGGTTCCCTTCGCATGTCGACTCGTAACGCCGCCAAAAATTGGTGCCGGGTACCCGCCGAAAATGATGAGATGACCTGAGATCACTTCTTGAACCGAGGGGCCGATTTCGTCTCGCAAGTGACGCTAATAAGGGAGGTCAGTTGTTGGGCCGCTGACCGACAGCGACCTGCTGGCGACGCCACATTGGACCGCTTACGCGGGGGCCCTTTCATCCACCATCTCGCGAAGTTACCTTTAATTTTTGCGCGAAAACGTACGTACTTTTGAGCGGATTTCTTTCTAAGCCGCGACTCATAGAAGGGTCGTGAGCGTGCCAAATTCGTTTGATTTCCTAGGTAATCGACAGTTACAACTCAATGAAGATTTAAACGGAGCAATGACGGACGCGTGAGCCGGTGAAAACTCGGTGATTTTTCAAGCCGTTTATCAGGATTTTTGGAAGAGATTTGGTAAACGCGATGATGAAAGAGTTTTCAACAACGACCAATCCGCATATTCGCCAGTGGCCAACACCCTCTCTATACTTACTTCTGAGGTAACAGCCGTGATGTAACGCGAGCCGCCTGCCTTGTCTCTTTTTTGCTGTGCCCGCAGTACCTGGATATTGGCCGATAGATGTCGGCCCCTGTGAATGGAGTGAAGTGAACACGAACGCCGCTACGAAGGAAGGATTCATTTTGAATACCTTGCGACGGATTTCTCACCACATGATTAAGGCAGTTGCTGCCAGTGTGGTCATAGTTGCTGCAGCGTTGCCGCTGGCAGTAGCGAGTACAGCCGGGGCCGCCGGCCCGACCATCACCAGCATTGCTCAAACCGCTGGTTTGGTAAATCTCAATACCGGTATCGGTCAAGGCGCTTCGGCCGTCCCTGTCACGATCACAGGTACGAACTTCCTCGCCGCTGTAGGAACGGGCACGTTGGTCCTGTCCACGACGGCTGCGGGCGTGACGTTCGCTGGCGCGACGTGGGTCAGTGGAACCTCGGTCACTGACGCCATCAGCGTCGCCGCGACCACTCCCGTCGGCTTCTACCCTTTGACGATCCTGGACAACGGGCTCACCTACACGCTGGCTAACGCGTTCGCAGTGACGCCAGCGCCCACGGTGAGTAGCGTTGCGCCCACGTCGATGCCTCAGGTCGTGTCCAATCTTCCCGTCACCATTACCGGAACGGGCTTCGAAGTGACTTCGGCTTCCCAAGTGGTCTTCACTGACGCGGGCGGTAGTCCCACGAACATCACCTTCAACCTCGTTGGAACCCCGACGGCGACCACGATTAACGGCACGCTCAGCTCAACCGCCGCGGTCGGAGGAGTGGCCTCGTTGACGATTACCAACACTGACAACGGTACGGTTACCGACGCCAGTGCGATTACGGTGAACTCGCCCGTCCCCGCGACGATCTCGCCCAATACCATTAGCGATCCCACGTCCCCGAACAGCTACACCCAAGCCTTCACCATTACCGGCACCGGCTTTGTAGCCGGAGCCGTCGTGACTGGCAGCATCGGAGCGATCGTCTTTGGCGCCGCGACCGTGGCGGCTGGCGGAACCAGTTTGACCGTCTCAGCCACCATCAGTCACGGTGTCGCCGGATTGGAAGACATCACTGTCACCAACCCTGACGGCAGCACTGGGACCGCGACGGGCATTCTCGGATTCGGACAGCTCCCACCCGCGCCCACAGTTTCTTCGACAACCACCACGATCACGGTGTTGAACGGGGGGACCGTGAACTCTGAAACGCTTACCGGCTCTTTCGGTGAGACGTTTGGTGCCGGCGGTTCGGTCACCTTCACGGGTACCAACATCACCGGTACGGTGACGCCCCTCACGGCCACCACGGCCAAGATGACGCTGACCGTGCCCGCCTTCGCGGCTAACGCCGCGCTGACGGCGGCGACGACGACTACGTCACACACGACGATCGCGATCGGCGCGGGCGACACCGCCCTCAACACTCTGATCAACGTTGAAGCTCAGACTCCGACATTGACCATCGTCGATGGTGCTTCTACCGAGCAGGTAGTTGCGAGCGCGTACAACAACGCCACCGGTGTTGTAACGATCGGCGCGTCCACCGTGGCGCACGCCATCGGTACGGTTGTGGAGATTCCCCAAGTCCTTGCCATCACCCAATTCTCGGTGGTCGGCAAGACCGGTGAGACTGCAATAACTGACGCGCAGGTAATTCTGGTGACGCCAGCTGCAAGCAATTGGACCGGCGGAACTGCGACCGGAACACCGGCCGTGGGCCTCACGACGGCGACGACCCTCACGTTCCCCGGCTTTGGATTCACGTCGGGTTGCACGGCCACCAATATCAGTTCCACCGTTCCTGGTCTTACCGGAACGGTGACCGCGACTAGTGGCAGCGTCGGGACGTTGAACGTCACGGTTCCTGCAACGGAACTGGGCGCCACGACGTTGGACATCTTGGACGGCACGACGTTGGCGGGCAATACGTGGATTCACGTCACTTCAAAGACCGGGATTACGGCTGGCGAAGTATTGACGATCGCCAGTGATCCTGCAACCACGGACACCGAACAAGTTACGGTGGCAGCTACTTTCGTACCTGGTGAATCAACGCTGGGCAACGGTTTCTTGGTGCCTATTACCACGGGCCTGCACTTCGCGCACACCACGGCTGCAGCCATTACCGGTAGTGGTATTACCGCCGCGACTGGCACGGGACTTGTTGTCACCATGTTGGTTACCTGTGGTGCTAACTCCGCGCTCGTGACGTTGACGACGGCGGCGAACGCCGTCACGGCTCCAGCGGTTTCGGCACCGATTTCGGTCGGCCAGGGCGCAACCGCGTTCTCCGTTACCTTCACCGGCTGGTCCGGTCTGAACACCACGCCGGCTGACTTCGCCGTGACCTCGTCGAACACCTCGGTCACCTTTGGTGCGCCGACCGCGTCGACCGCAACGACCATCACGGTCCCCGTGACCGTGGCCGCCGGGGCAACGGTCACGGCGACAGTTCCCGTCACCGTGACTTACGTCGCTGGTGGTGTGGGTTCTGGCACTGACCCCGCCGGTTTGGCCATCGTGGCCTCGCCTACCGTTACCGCGGTGGGTGGAACGACCACGGTGACGAATGGTTCTACAGTTACTGAGACTGTCACCGGAACGGGCTTTGTCAATGGCGCGACGGTGGCGTACGCGAATGCCGGAACGGTTGACGCCGCGATTCCGACGGCGGTCACCTTCAATTCGGCAACTTCCCTCACCGTGGTCATCGGCCCGGTAGGTGCTGGGGCCGTCGGTGGCTCGGACTCGATTGTCGTGACCAATCCCAATGGCGGAGTCGGCACGTTGGCGAATGCGCTGACGGTCGTGGCTCCCGTTATTACGGGTGCGGCGGCGACGTCGGGTGGTTCGCTCTCTTCCGCCGGATTCACCGGCACGGTGACGTTGACGGGTACCGGCTTCACGTCGGGCACGTTGACGACTACGGTGTCGGGCGCAACGGTGGCTGGAGGTGCAGGAACGACGACCTTCGTCAGTCCGACGTCGGCAACCTTCGTGATTACCGCGAATACGAACGCCGGTGGTGCAACCCCAACGATCACGCTCACCGACAACGGTCAGACGGCGACGTTCCAATTCACCGTGTCGGCTAATCCGACGGTGAGTGCGATCGCTCCGACGTCGGGCGCTGCGACCATCACGAAGGGTTCGGCCTCGGTTCCCGTGACCATTACCGGAACGGGCTTCCTGCCCGGTGCGGTTGTCACGTTTACTGACCCCGCCGTAACGGGTGTCGTGACCTCGATCACGCCGTTCAACATCTTCTTGAACGTCACCGTCGGTGCTACCGCTGGTGCGGCGAGCACGGTGAAGGTCACGAATACAACCGGTGGCACGGTCACCTCAGCGGCCGTCCTAAGCTTCTCTGCGGCGCCGACCATTACGTCGGCCACCAGTTTGCTCGGTGGTAAGGCTGCGACCATGACGATCACTGGAACCGGGTTTGTTACCGGCGCCGTCGTGTCGGCTGGCACGCCCGGTCTGGCGACCTTCGGGACGGCGACCGTCGTGTCGTCCACCGTAATCACTGTTCCAGTGACGCCGGTGTCCTTCTCGGGCACGGTTGCCCTCTCGTCGTCACTAACGGTGACCAACCCCGTCGGGGCTGGTTCCGCGACACTTGCGGGCGGACTGGTTATCAACCCGGGTCCTGGCGTGACTGGTACGTATTTCGTGCCGACGTTCTCCAAGAACCTGGTGGTGCCCATCAACGGATCGGGCTTCGAGCCGGGATTGACGGCGACGAGTGCGAACGCGGACTACACGGTCATCGTTGGCAACGTGTCGGCGACTCAGGTGTCGCTGCTCGTGACGACGGACTCGCAGGCCACTTCTGGAACCTCATCGCTGATCACCTTCACTAACCCTGACGGTGGCAAGGTGACGTTCACACTTAACGGTGGCCCCGCGGTAACCCCGCCGCCGCCGGTGGTCTTGAAGATCACTGGATTCAGTGGCCGCATTGTGACGGGTACGACCTCGATCTTTAAGATCAAGGGAACCGGCTTCACTGGTCAGCCCAGGATCACCAGCAACGCGGTCGGCACGAAGGCGACCGTGTCTGGCGACACTGGCAAGGTGTTGACGGTTCGCGTCACCGTAAGGGCCGGTACCCCAAGGGGTGTTCACACCTTCACCATTACCTTCAAGAGCGGCAAGGTGCTCAAGCTGAAGTACAGCCAGCACTAAGCGTCTCGGTTGTTCTGAAATGGGTCCTCTCCTTCGGGAGAGGACCCATTTCCTTTTGTGACGACTGGGGTTGCCGACGACGGCGAAAGTTGATTTAGTCGAGGGACCAGGCCGTGCCGTCGGGTCCGTCGTTCACTTTGACGCCCGCGGCCACGAGAACGTCACGCAGTTGATCCGCGAGCTGGTATTGAGCCAGTTCTCGAGCACTGCGCCTCGCGGCGAGGACTCCTTCGATGAGCGAGGTGGGATCGATGAATCCTTCGGCGCCGGTGCGCGCCAGCTGTACCAATTGGCCGAGCGCGTCGAGCGCCTCGGCACCGCCGTCCAGCACCACGCGACCAAGGTGGTCCGCACCTTGTACGGGATCTGAAGGTTCGGCCGTTGCAACGATTGGACGTGGGAGGGCCGCGCCGTGGCGCAGTTCGTCGATCGACGTGGTCGTTCCGTTCGCGAGGACGGTCGTCGTCTCACCTTCTCGCCAGTAGCCGTTCGCCCGCCCACGCACATTGATCGTGTCACTCGCGAAGTCGAAGATCACCGCGGTGTGTTCGTCCACGCCGAGGGTGGCGACGCCCTCGGGCAGTTGTTGTTCGAGCTGACGCAGGCGACGTTCACCCAGGTAGCAGAACCGGGTGTCGTAGTTCTCGCCCTCGTTGTTGTTGAAGTGGGGAATGACGACGCAGTTGAGGCCGAACTCCGTAAGTAAGTTAAGTCCGGGCAGCCAGTACGGCACGACGCCGACCTTGTAGATCTCGTAGATCGGCGCGGTGAAAGCGCCGAGGGTCACGGCCGCCGCCGAGGAGATGCACAGCGTACCGTTGGCGTCGAGCACACTCAAGAGGTCGCTGCGCAAATCCAGTGGCGCCCACTGGGCCAGCGCGTACGACGGGCTCCCGGGACCGGCGAAGACGTAGTTGGCCTGGCGGACTTGGCGTTTAAAGATCGTTCGCTCGAGCTCGCTGGCCCGTTCGTAGTTGGCGAGATGCAGGCTCGTGAGTGTGGTGTGCAATGAGACGGCGAAGTACTCTTCGAGCTTCGCGCTCATCTGAGGAACATTCTCTTGAAAGCCGTAGGCCGAATCCAGGTTCACGGCGTGCACCGGTTCGAGCCGGGCCAGTAGTTCTCGATGGACCTTCGTCATGCCCGGAGCCATCTCACCCGAACCGAGTACCGCGAGGACGCCTCTGCCCATGGCGCCAGCGTATCGTGGTCCTTTCATTTCGAGGAGTTGGCTAGGTTGGTGGGGTGAGCAACGTCGTCATTCAGTTTCGTGATCGCACCCGCGCCAACGTGTCGGCGCCGATGGTGCTCTGGGCCCTCGCGATGACGGTGATCTTGTTCATCGAGGTCGTCGCGCCCTCGGCGAAGGTCACGCTCACCGGCTTTGGCGTCACTGCCCTTCTCGGGTTCTATCTTGGCTGGCGTCGGCGCATCGGCGCGGTCGTCGCGGCGCCCTTCGTGAGCTGGCTCTTCGCCTGGTTCCCCTTGGAAATCGCCTGCATGATCCACTTTGGCATTTTGAAGGGCTTCTTCGTGGGTCTGTTCACCATCACGATTGGTTGGATCGCCATCGGTTTCGTGGAGTTGGCGTGGTTGGCCATGGTGGCGCTGTTGGTGCGAGCGATTCGTGGAACCCCGAGGATCGAAGCGGTTACCATCATCGAACCCGACCGGCACAATACGACATAATCTCACGGTACCCGTGGCGTCGCCGGAGCTAGGAATTATCCTCGGGCTTGGCGGCGCTCAGCATTCGATCGGCGGCCCGTAGCCAGTCGTCCTGGCTGTCCCAGTTCGACGAGAGGTCGTGAAACGCCCGGCTCAGCATCTGGCCCTCGAAGAAGATGGCCCACTGGTGTCCCGTCAACTGGTCGTTCAAGAGCCGGCGGCGAACCAATTCGCCGTACATGGCGTCCATTTGCTTGGTGAACTGATCGTAGAGTTCGAGAAATCCCGGACGGATGCTCGGACGAGAGAGGGCCGTCGCCGAGACGCGAAGGAACATCTGGCGTTGACTCGTGACCTCGGCTTCGTGGGTCGGATCGGTGAGCAGTTCATAGAGCGTGTCCACGAACGAGCCCGTGGGATGCTCGCCCGACATGATGGTGGTGAGGTTGTGAACCATCTGATCGGTGACGATCGCAAAGATGTGCAACAGCGACGCGTCGATGAGGCCTTGGCGCGAGCCGAAGTGACCGTAGATGACGCTGGTACTGAGGTTGGTCTCTTGACAGATTTCCAGGATTCGTAGCTCGCTCTCGTCCACGCCCCAGAGTTGGCGAGCGGTCGCTTCGATCAAGATCTCTCGAGTGGAGTGTTCGTGGGAGGAATCGCTCACGCAAAAAAATTACTCGCTGGACCGTGTCGTTGTGACGGGATGGTCAAAATTGGGACAAATTTGATACTTCGAATACAAATGAGCGCCGCCGTCAGCTGGGCGCGCTGAAGAGAACCTCTACTCACTTCTGACGAGCGGCGCGAGGCGCCGCCACTCGTCGAGGGGGGGCGTGGCGAGATCGTCGCCGAGCACTTGGAGACAGACGTGATCGGCGCCGGCCGCGCGATGGGCGTTGACGGCCTCGAGCACGGCGGCCTCGTCGCCGTGTACGACCAAGGCGTGACAGAGTCGCTCGGAACCGCCGCGCACGAAGTCGTCGTCGCCAAAGCCGAGTCGGCGCCAGCTGTTTTTATAGTTCTCCAGTCCGGTGTAGATCTCGAGGTGGGCGTGCGCCCGGCGCAGAAACTCCTCTCGACTCTGACCGAGCACGACGGCCTGCTCGACGCCGAGGAACTTGTCGGCCAGTATCGCGCGAGCTCGCGCGGTGTGCTCGGGGGTCACCAGGTAGGTGTGCGCGCCGTCGCTCATCGCGCGCGACACTTCGAGCATTTTGGGCCCGAGCGCGGCCAGCACGCGTGCGACGCGCGTGGAGCCCTCGGGCGCGAACATCGGAGCTGAATCCATAGCCAGGAGGAACTCCTTCGTCTTCCCTAGTGGCGCCTGGTACTCGTGACCGCGCAGGCGCTGCACCAGGGGCTCGTGCGAGACGCCGAGGCCCAATATGAAGCGCTCGTCGTAGGCGGCGGTGAGGGTCTTGGCCGCGTTGGCGGCCGTCACGGCGTCGCGTCCCCAGATGTTGGCGATGCCCGTCGCGAGCACCATCGAGGACGTTCTTGAGAGTAAGAGCGAGGCGTTGGTGAAGGCCTCGCGTCCCCAGGCTTCCGGAAACCACAGGGCGCCATAACCGAGGGCTTCGAGTTCTCTGGCCATCTCGCCACTTTGCTCGGGCGCCAACGAATCAAGGGTCGTCGTCCACAACCCGACGGTCCCGCGGATCTTTTCCAGGGGCTCGGGCCAAGCGCTCACGCCCTCGATGCTAGAGCGGCACGCGCGCGACCAGAACCGTCAGAATGAAGAGATGGCCTACTTCGTCGCGCTCGCCAGCGCCTTTTTGGGGGTGTCGGCGGCCACGGCACTTCGTCCGGGTCGACGCGGGCTCTTTGCGACCCTGGCGTACCCCGTCGGGTGGGCGGCCGGTGAGTTGGCCGGTCAGGGAATCTTTCTCGAGGCGGTGTTAGTAGGACTGCTCTGGTGGTGGGGCTGGCCAGCGACGCACTGGCTGAGCGTTGTCGTGCTGGCGCTGGCGAGCCTCGTCGTAGTAGAGAATCTCGTGTTGATCGGAATTCTCTTCTACTCGCGCTCGATCGTTCGTCGCGCCATGGCCCGTTCGCCCGATCGACCCTTGGCGATTCCCCGTCCGCGCGACGACCACTTTGGCAGTTGGTGGCGCACGGCACTCCAGATCCCCTTTCACCCCCGCGACATGCAACTGCACCGCAATCTGGTCTACGGTCCGCTCGAACGCCACAAGTTGGACGTATGGCGACTCTCGACGACGCCCCAGGACGCGCCCGTCATCTACTACTTGCACGGCGGGGCGTGGACCTTTGGCGACAAGCGCGAGCAGGGTCGGCCAATGTTGCACGAGTTCGTTCGGCGCGGCTGGGTCGTCGTGGCGAGCAATTACCGCCTCGCGCCGCGCCACCCCTGGCCCGCGCAGATCGAGGACGCGACGAGGGCGCTCGGCTGGATCAAGAAGAACATCGCGACCTACGGTGCGAGTCCCGATCGGGTGGTAATCGCCGGCGGATCGGCCGGCGGGCACCTGGCGGCGCTACTCGCCCTGAGCAGAAAGGATCCCACGTGGCGACCTGACGAGATGGACGACGTCACCGACTGGAGCGTGCGCGGCGCGATGTCGTTCTACGGGGTGCTCGAGATGACGGGCGACGACGCGCACTGGCGCGGTCTGGGACGCGGGATACGGGTTTTATTGGAGCGTCGGGTGGTCCAGCTCCCCTACGAGGGGCACGAGGCGCTCTATCACTCGCTCTCGCCGTACCAACGGATCTCGTCGGACTCACCACCGTTTTTCGTGGTCCAGGGCGTGAACGACACCTTGGTGGAGGTGAACGTGGCGCGGGGTTTCGTCGCGAAGTTTCGTGAGGTCGCCTTCGCCCCGATCTACTACGTGGAACTGCCCTTCACCCAGCACGCCTTTGACGTCACCGCGAGCCCGCGCACGTCGGCCACGACACGCGCCGCCGTCGCCTTCGCGGAGTCGGTCGCCCGCCCTCGTCCGGCGCTGACGTCCGCGCTCGTGGCGAGCTACCAGGTCCCGCCGACCGAGCTCTTCGTGCACGTGGACGAAGGGTGGCTCGAGGCATGCGAGGCGGCGTCGCGGCTCGGTCCTCTCTTTGTCGTCACGTCGGACAACCCCTTTTCGGAGGTGCAAAGTGAAGACGTGAACGAAGCCCGTCGTGGCGAACTACGCGACACGTTGCGACGTCGGGGCGTGGACTTTGTCGAGAGCGTCGCCCGTGATCCCCGGGGACGCTGGCCGGACGAGGTCGGGGTCGCCTTGCGCGCGATCTCCCGCGACGAAGCGCGCGCCCTCGCACGTGCGTGGGATCAGTTCGCGTACTACGAGGTCACGCCCGATACGGTCACCGTGCGCGACGCCGACTCCGACGTCGTA
The DNA here is from genome assembly GCA_003134515.1 of Acidimicrobiaceae bacterium. Classification (GTDB taxonomy): domain Bacteria; phylum Actinomycetota; class Acidimicrobiia; order Acidimicrobiales; family RAAP-2; genus RAAP-2. The sequence goes on from PLBM01000132.1 coordinate 13,003, forward strand.
CTGGTCTAAACCCCTAGAGCGTCACTTCGACGCGTAGTTCATTCTCGTCAAGGACAACGAACTCTTGCACGTTGCCCGCGGCGACGATGTCGTTGGCGCAAGCGCGCAACGCGGAAGCGAACTCCTCGGGCGCGTGCACGACGAGGCGAGTGACACTCGCGCGCTGAGAGACCTTGGCGGTACTCTTCTCACGACGGATCGCTTCGAGCGTGTCACAGACCGGTTGGTAGATCGATCCGGGATCGACCGAGAGCGCTCCGAGTTCCTCGATCGTGGGCCACGGCGCCAAGTGCACGGACCCCGCGTGCCACCAGCGCCACACCTCTTCGGTCACGTAGGGCAAAAAGGGCGCGAGGAGCCGCTGGAGCACCGAGAGCGCGATCTGCAAGGTCGCGCGCGCCGACGCGACGCCGGCGGCGTCGCCCTCGCCGTAGGCGCGGATCTTTACTAGCTCGAGGTAGTCGTCACAGAACGACCAGAAGAACGACTCAACGCGCTCGAGGGCCCGGGCGTAGTCGTAGCGTTCAAAGGCGCCGGTGGCGTCGTCGACGAGTTGGGCGAGCAGCGCCATGAGATCCCGGTCGAGGGGTGTGGTGACGTCACTCGGCTCGAGCTCAGTGGCCGCGTCGAGTCGGCCCAAGACGAACTTGGACGCGTTGAGGACCTTGATCGAAAGGCGCCGTCCGATCTTCATCTGCGCCTCGTCGATCGCGGTGTCGGCGCCGGGCCGTCCCGACGCGGCCCAGTAGCGCAGCGCGTCGGCGCCGTGCTGCTCGAGCAGCGGCAAGGGCGTCACTACGTTGCCGACGGACTTACTCATCTTCTTGCGATTGGGGTCGAGCACCCAGCCCGAGATCAGGGCGTGGCGAAAGGGCAGGCTGTTGTGTTGGAGGTCGCTGCGCACAATGGTGGAAAAGAGCCACGTGCGAATGATTTCGTGGGCCTGGAGGCGAAGGTCCATGGGAAAGACGTGTTCGAAGAGTTCGGTGCCCCAGTGGCCCGCGATCTGGGGGGAGAGCGAACTCGTCGCCCAGGTGTCCATGACGTCGGCGTCACCGACGAAGCCGCTGGGCTGATGGCGTTGCGCTTCAACATAACCAGAGGGCACGTCGCTCGAGGGGTCGACGGGCAGCCGGTCCAGGGAGGGCACCATCGGTTGGTCGAAGTCGACCTCGCCGTTCTCGCCAATGGGGTACCACACCGGAAAGGGCACGCCGAAGAAGCGTTGGCGCGAGATGTTCCAGTCCAGGTTGAGCCCTTCGACCCAAGAGCGGTAGCGGTGTCGCATGTAGTCGGGGTGCCAGTGCAACTCCTCGCCCCGACGCAGTAGTTCCTCGCGGTGTTCAAGGGTCTTCACGAACCACTGCCGTGAGGTGACGATCTCCAAGGGCCGTTCACCGCGCTCGTAGAACTTGACCGGGTGGGTGATCGCGCGCGGCTCGCCCACCAGCGCGCCCGCCGTGCCCAGCGCCTCCACCATGGTGGCGCGAGCCTGGTTGACGGTGCGCCCTTCAATCTCGGCGTAGACGGCGTTGGCGCTCACGGGCTCGCGCGAGGGGAACGCGTCGGAGCCGAACTCGGCGGGCAAGAACCGCCCGTCGCGGCCGATTAGGGCGCGCGTTGGAAGTTTCAGGTCGCGCCACCACACCACGTCCGTAGTGTCGCCAAAGGTGCAGATCATGGCGACGCCCGAGCCCTTCTCGGGGTCGGCGAGTTCGTGCGCGAGCACCGGCACCTCCACGTGAAAGAGTGGCGTCACGACCAAGGTGTTGAAGAGTTTCTGGTAGCGCTCGTCGTCGGGGTGCGCGACGAGCGCGACGCAGGCGGGGATCATCTCGGGGCGCGTAGTTTCGATCTCGACGGTGCCGTGGCCGTCGGCGCGCTGAAAGGCTACGCGGTGATAGGTGCCCGGACGTTCGCGGTCCTCGAGCTCGGCCTGGGAGACGGC
>PLBM01000028.1:0-182 GCA_003134515.1 Acidimicrobiaceae bacterium
TAGCCTCACCACGTGGCGCTGCAGATACCTCCGAACTGTGACTTAACCCTGGGAATGACGTGCGTGGACAAATCGGTACCCGGTCGAACAGTTTGGCGGGCCCGAGTTGACGATCGGTTCTTGAATCCGGCGGGCGTGGTACAAGGGGGCTTCTTGGCCGCCATGCTCGACTCGGCCATGGG
>PLBM01000028.1:197-2934 GCA_003134515.1 Acidimicrobiaceae bacterium
CTTGCGACCAGTGAAGTCGGGCGAGCTTTTGTCGTGCGTGGCGACCGTGCTCAAACCGGGGAAAGTCATCTCGTTCCTGGAAGCGAAGATTTTTGACGCCGAGGAGCGTCTCGTCGCGACGGCGAGTTCCACNNAGAATTGGTCGTGGCGCAAGTTCCTTCGAGGAGCGTCACTAAAGCGCGACTTCGACGAGTTGCGCAATATTGCGATTCGCTACGTCAAAGAAGAGACCGTTCAGCCCATCAAGGAGCTCGGCCGATTCATCGCGTTCGGGACGCTCGGCAGTCTCTTCGTGGGCTTTGGCTACGTTTTCTTGCTCATCGGATCTCTTCGTTATTTGCAGTGGCAGTTCCCGGTACTCGACGGTTCGTTGTCGTGGCTGCCCTACCTCATCGTGGCCGTCTTGGCGCTCGCCGTGATTGGACTGACGATCCGGCGAGTCGTGAGCGGCACCGCCAAGCGCCGTCTCAAGGTCGCCAAGTGAGCCAACACGCCGAGACGCGCCGCGAACTCGAAGCGTCGCTGCGATCACTATTACCCGAACGAACCCAAATTGGCGCGTCGTTGATCTCGGCCAAGCCGGCCGCCGCCGCTGTGGGTTTGGGTGGCGTGGTCTCGGGCTACGTGTGGGGATGGATCCGCGGACGGCGTTCCCGTAAGAAGCACTAGATGCTTCGTCGGCTCTTTCGGGTCGTCGCGGCCGCGGCTTTTGGGCGGGCTTGGGCACAGCGATCCTCGAAATGGCTCTCCGTGGCCCTGGCGGTCCTGCTCTTTCGTTTCATCGACCGGCGCGCCGCGAAGGCGGCCAAATCTCCCAAGCGCGAGAGCACGTGACAAGAGCTGAACTCGGCGTTGGCGAGCGGGTCATGCTCATCGACGCGAAAGATCGCCGTTACTTGGTCACACTGAAGGAGGGATCGGCCTTTCATACACATGCGGGCATCGTCCAGCACGACAATGTCATCGGGATACCGGAAGGCTCAATGGTCAAATCCAGTACCGAGCGGTCCTTTTTGGTGCTTCGCCCCACGCTCTCTGACGTGGTGCTCAAGATGCCGCGAGGCGCCCAGGTCATCTATCCCAAGGACTTGGGCGCCATCTTGATGCAGGCCGATGTCGGGCCCGGTATGCGGGTCCTTGAAGCCGGCGTCGGATCAGGCGCGTTGTCGATGACCTTATTGCGAGCAGGCGCGAAAATCACCGCCTACGAGATTCGTGAGGACTTCGCGCAACACGCGATCAAGAACGTGCACGACATGCTCGGTGACGAGGTGGACTACGACGTCAAGATTCGAGACGTGACCGAGGGCATCGACGAGGTCGACCTCGACCGGGTGATCTTGGACATGCCCGAGCCGTGGGATGTTGTAAAACACGCAGAGAGTGCGTTGCGGCCCGGCGGGATTTTCCTGACGTATCTGCCGACTATCACTCAGGTTCAACTAGTGCGCGAAGCGCTGCACCAGCACTCGTTTGGCTTAGCCGAAACGGTGGAAATCTTGCGGCGAACCTGGCACGTCGACGGCCGATCAGTTCGACCCGATCACCGAATGGTGGCCCACACTGGATTCTTGACCTCGGCCCGGCGCCTGGTGGGGCCGGTGGAGAGTGGCTAGTCGCGCTCCATAAAGATGCACTCACCGGGACACTCTTCAGCTGCTTCCCGGACGGCGTCCTCGAATTCGGGAGGCACGATCGCGACGCCCTCAGTGCCGCCCGGATTGCTCTTCACGTCGGCACCTTGTTTCACGTAGGCCAACCCGTCGTCAAGGAGGGTAAAGACCGAAGGACAAATCTCTTCGCAGAGCCCGTCACCGGTGCAAAGGTCTTGGTCAATCCACACCTTCATTTGCCCGTCCTCCATGGCCGAATACGTGCTGTCACTCTAGTGGGCGAGCGGTGCGAATCGTGACCTCCTCAAGCGCGCCATGCTCACCTAGGGTGGCGATATGGACGGTACCCAAGGATTTAACGATTCTCCGATCGGCGAACGCGACGGAGTGTTCAACGCGGATTCACCGCGCGACTTCACCTTGAGCGACCTCGACCAAGCCACTCGACGAATCGAGATTCTGGAAGAAAAGCTGCTCGAGGCAAGGGGTCAGCTTTCCCAAAGTCGTTCGAACAATGAAAAACTCGCGATCACGATCCAACAGACCCGGGACCAGATCGCGGCGCTCCGCGACGAGGTCGAAAAACTTACGCAACCCCCGGCGGTCTATGGCACCTTTACAGGATTCAACGACGACGGGTCGGTGGACATCTTCGCGTCGGGTCGAAAGATGCGCGTGGCCCTGCACCCGGGCCTCGACCCCGGACAGATCGCCCGCGGCGACGAGGTCGTGCTGAACGAGTCGTTCACGGTCATTGGCGTGCGCGACTCGGACGGTCAAGGTGAGGTCGTCACCGTGAAAGAGGTGCTCGACGAGCGGCGGGTCCTGGTCTACGGGCGAGCCGACGAAGAGCGCGTGGTGGAACTCGCCGAAGCGCTGCGTTCGGTGAAACTACGTAGCGGCGACGCGCTGCTCTTGGATCTTCGTTCCAACCTTTTGACGGAGAAGTTGATTCGTCAAGAGGCCGAGGAGTTGGTCCTCGAAGAGGTGCCCGATATCACCTACGCCGACGTGGGTGGCCTTGACGCCCAGATCGAAGCGATTACCGACGCGGTCGAGTTACCGTACCTGCACCGCGCCCTCTTTAACGACTACAGCCTTCCGGCGCCCAAGGGCATCTTGCT
>PLBM01000047.1:0-9308 GCA_003134515.1 Acidimicrobiaceae bacterium
GACTTAGTCGGGAGAGGTTGCCCGGTAGCATATGTCGTAGAATCGCTTGGATTCGCCGAAGTGCTTGAGGTCGCGGGGGTGGCGCTGGTCTGCGGAGCGCCGCTCGTTGTTGCCGGGGAATTCTGCGCCATCGCCGGCATGCCTAAACTGGCAGCCAGCAGAATCGCAGAAATCGAACCCGGAGTTGCAACCCTGTTGTTCACCTTAAGCCCCTTTTGTCGGCCCACTAGCTAAGCATGTAAGGAGCTACTACGCACCCCTCGCATCTGCTCTTGCCTGGGATAATAGCAAGTGGCTGGCCAAACAGCTTTTTCAGCATTTAAATATTGCTATCTACATGAATCGATAGGTTTTAAGCGAAACATTACTACCGACTGTGGATATTTGTGTTGCGGGTGGTAGCAACATAAAACGTGCACTTTTCTCTCGATGCTACGAAAAAAATGCTCGGGCCGGCGAAGGCTGGTTACCCAGGTACCGTCTCATTTTAGCCTCATTTACTACGGACGCTAATCACGCGGATTTCCGGGAACTGGAGGTTCCAATCTGGTGGCACGGCGTCGAAGATTAAACGAAAATCGCGGCGCTGGCCTGGTTCGATCGGAGCAGCAGAGACCGGTTCGGTATCCACGTAGGGCTGGCGGGTGCGGATGAGGCTCAGCGGAAGTGCCTCCCTCTGAGCAAATTGGCCGACATCGCTATGGAAGCCAACCTGAACGGTGATCGCGGTGAGCGTTCGATTGCCGCTATTGGTGATCTGGCCATCGATATACGTCACTTTAGCCCCCGAAAAGCTTGTTGCCTCGCTCATCTGGAGGCTGGTTATAGACAGGCTGGCAGCGTAGGGGTCAGCGGGAGCCATGGCTGTACCGGTAGGCCGGGAGTCGGGGTTGACGCGATCACCAACCACGATCAGGATGACAAGGCCCAGGATTACCACCGCGGCAGCAATGATCCACGGCAGCCACAAGGTAGCTTCGCCGGCTTGATGCGAGGCTAGAAAGCCTGACTCCTGCTTGGTTTTCGCGTCGGGTTCGTGCTTAGGTTCTTGAGCCGGCATCAACGAGATTGTACCTGCCTACGCCTCCAGGCAGATTTCCCGTGCCACGGCCATGGGTGGCTCAGCCGAAGCGGGCCTTCTTTACTGTCTGGCGTAGGTCGCTGCCGCGCATCTCGACTTCCACGCACATTTCGGCCAAACGCGAGCGCATGCGCTCGCCGATCCGGTCGCCAAGAGTCTCTTCACGCATCGAATTGCTTGCGCTGGCACTACGCTGTTGAGCCAATGCTGCCGGTGCATTGGGATAATTGGTTGTGATCAAGGTGGTCCGTTTGTCGTTGTAGCGAGTGTTCAAAATCAACGCCACCGTATCCCAAACCCAGTCAGTGGGCTTTTGCGCCCCCAATTCATCGAGAACCAGCACTTCGGCCTCAAAGACAGGCGCGAGGATTTGTAGCTCTGTCGTCGATACCAGGGGGTTATAGGACTCCTGAATGCGCTTGAGCAGGTCGCGGTAATCGCAAAAGAGGCCGCGCACCCCTTTCTCCAAAATCAGGGCCTGGACGATACCAACCGCCAGGTGCGTCTTCCCGATGCCCACGTCTCCCGTGAGCAGAAGCCCCCGCCCCTCGGTCGTCACCGGATACCCGCTGACGAAATTGCGCGCCATCAAATAGGCGGCCGCCAAGGACTGATCCGCCTGCCCGTAGCCAGGTTCATAGCTATCCAGCGTGCAGTGCTCGTATCGTTTTGGGATCGCCGCCCGCTTGAGCATGCGGGCGGCTTGCACCTGCAGCCGGCACTCGCACGGTTGGGCGTACCGCTCGCCATCGGCCTGAACAATCAGACGCAGACCGGAGTCTTCGCAAATAGGACACATCTCTGTCATCGGTTATGCCCCAAAATACGCTAAGCGAGCCGCCCCCCGCCAGAGCAGTGGCAGGGCGGACGCGACAGCGCGTGTGGAAAGAAAGCGACGAATGACTTAAAATAGTATCTAAGTAGCCTAGCGTTGCAGGCTTGCAGGAAAGGTTTTATTCACATGCCCAAACAGGGAATACATCCAAATTATAAGGAAATCCGGGTACAGTGCGCGTGCGGCACAGCGTTCGAGACCCGTTCGACGCACAAAGGCGATATTCACGTTGAAATCTGCTCCGCCTGCCACCCTTTCTTCACCGGCAAGCAGAAGCTGGTCGATACCGGGGGCCGCGTCGAGCGCTTCCAGCGCCGTTACGCGCAAAAGACAAAGGGGCGCGCTCCGAAGGCTTAAGCCCTCGAGCGCTCCGCGAGTTTCGTGCGCTCCCTCGACGAGACGCTGAGGGTTCTTCAAGAAGAGCTGCACTCCGTCGAAGCCCAACTTTCCGAACCGGACGTGGCGAGTGACTTAACGCGTCTGCGCGACCTGTCGCGTCGCCACAAGGAACTGAGCGAGATCAACGTCGCGTGGAATAATCTCAAATCCGCGCGCGGCGACCTCGCGACGGCGAAAGAGATGTTCAACGAGACCGAGGGCGCCGACCGCGAGTCGTGGCGCGACGAAGTGAACACCGCCGAGGAGCGTGTCGGCGAGTTAGAGCTAGAACTCGAGACGCTCCTGTTGCCCCACGATCCCAACGAGGGTCGCAACGTGATTTTGGAGATCCGCGGGGCCGAAGGTGGCGAAGAGGCGAACCTCTTCGCCTCGGACTTAGCCGAGATGTATCGCCGTTACGCGGCGCTGCGTGGCTGGAAAGTCGAAGTGATTGAAGAGCGCGAGTCCGAACAGGGCGGCCTCGACGAGGCGATCTATCTCATCAAGGGCGACGACGCGTGGTCCCGTCTGGTGTTCGAAGCCGGCGTGCACCGCGTGCAGCGCGTCCCCGTCACCGAGGCCAAGGGCCGCGTGCACACGTCCTCGGCGACGGTGTCGGTGCTGCCCGAGGCCGAAGAGCTCGACGTGGACATCAACCCCAGCGATCTCAAGATCGACGTCTATCGTTCATCGGGCCCCGGGGGCCAGAGCGTGAACACGACGGACTCGGCGGTTCGCATCACGCACCTGCCCACGGGCCTCGTGGTCTCGATGCAAGACGAGAAGAGTCAACTTCAAAATCGCGCCAAGGCGCTCATCGTGTTGCGCTCGCGTCTGTTAAAGGCCGCCCAGGACGCCCAAGCGAGCGAACTCGGTGACCTCAAGCGCTCCCAGTTGGGCGGCGGCGGGCGTAGCGAAAAGATCCGAACCTACAATTTCAAAGAAAATCGCGTGACCGATCACCGCATCAACTTGACGAACTATTCGCTCGACGCGGTGTTGGCGGGCGAGCTCGATCCTTACGTCGACGCGCTCTTGGCGGACCAGCGCGCTCGCCAATTGGGCGAGAGTGACGGACGCTAACGCCGCGCTGGTGAGCGAACTCGTCGACGCCGGTCTCGATCGGCGTGAGGCCCGCTGGCTGGTTGAAGAGTTCGTGGTGGGGGGCGACCTCGGGGCCGCCGGGGCCCTTCGCGTGGCGGCGAAGCGCCGTCTCGACGGTGAGCCGCTGCAGTACATCATCGGCCACTGGCCCTTTCGCACGCTCGATCTCGATCTCGATGAACGGGTCCTCATACCTCGACCCGAGAGCGAAGAGTTGGTCGGCGTCGCCCTGAGTGAACTGGCCCGTGGAAAAGTCGTGGCGCCAATCATCGTGGACCTCGGCTGTGGGTCGGGGGCCATTGGTCTGGCGCTTCTTAAGGAACTTGGCGAACGCGGCGTCAGCGCGAGCTTGGTGGCCGTGGACGAGTCGTTCGACGCGCTCGAGGTGGCTCGACGCAATGCGCTGAAGCATCGACTGCACGCGGTGTCGTTTGTTCACTCGACGTGGTTCGAGGCGCTGGACACCTCACTTCGCTCGCACGTCGATCTGATCGTCGCGAACCCGCCCTACGTGGGCGACGTTGAGTTCGCGGGCCTCGACGCCGTCCTTCGCTACGAGCCACGCGACGCCCTGGTCGCGCCCGATGACGGGGGCGTCGCGGGATTTGGCGATCTACGCGTGATCATCACTGAGGCGTTTGACTGGCTCGCGCCCGGGGGCGTGTTGGTCTGTGAACACGCTGACACTCACCGTCCGGCCGTACTCCAGACAGCCGCGTCGGCGGGTTTCCTCGACGTTCACGACCACGACGACTCGGCCGGTCACCCCCGAGTCCTGGTGGCGCGTCGATGACCGGGCTGATCGAACGCGACGAGGCCGTTCGACTCTTGAGGGCGGGGGGCATCGTCGCCGTGCCGACCGACACCGTCTATGGCGTCGCCGCGTCGCTGGCTCACCCCGTCGCGGTCAAAAGACTCTTTGAGATCAAGCGACGTCCGACGACGACGGCGCTGCCGATCTTGATCGAATCGTTGGGCTCGATCGAACTGCTCGGTGTGACCTGGCCGCCGGAGGCCGAGCGACTGAGCGGGGCGTTTTGGCCGGGCGCGCTGACCATCGTCGTCGCCGTACCCCACGAACTCGCCGCACTCGTGGGCAGCACGCGCGACACGGCCGGCTTTCGGATGCCCGATCACGCACTCTTGCGCCAGGTGTTGATCGACGTGGGTCCACTCGCCGTGTCGAGCGCCAACGATCACGGCGAAGCGCCGTGTCGGCGCGCCGCAGAAGTCTTCGACGCGTTCGCCGGACGCGACGGACTGAGCGGCGTGTTGGACGGCGCCGAAGGTACGGGCGAGGTATCGACGGTAGTTGAAGTTGGCGAGGCCACGTGGCGCGTCCTTCGTCAAGGGGCGATCAGCCGTGAGGAAATAGCGTTCGCGCTTGAGTGACGAAGCGGAGTCGACCGAGCGCTAGTCGCGCGAGAGCTTCTCGACCCACGACGCTGGGCGTTTTTCCAAAAACGCCGCCATGCCCTCGCGGGCCTCGTCGCTCTGAAACAGCTCGGCCGAGAGTTGCGCCGTCCAGGCGAACGCCTCCTCTTCGGACATCGTGGGGACCGAGAACGAGAGATGCTTCGCCGCCGCCAAGGCGTGAGGTTCGCCCGCGAGGAGGTCGTTCACTACGGCGTCAATCTCGCGGTCGATCTCGTCGGGCGGCACGGCTCTATTGATCAAGCCGATTCGGGCGGCCTCTTCAGCCGAGAATCGGTTCCCTCGAAGAAAGGCGCTCTGTGCGTCGGCGAGACGCATCTTGGGTAAACAGACGACCGAGATGATGGCGGGCGCGACGCCGATTCGGACTTCGCTGAAACCAAACTTGGCCGAGTCGATCGCGATGGAAATGTCCATGACCGCGGCCAGACCAACGCCGCCCGCCACGCAGTGGCCGGCGACTCGGCCGACGAAGGGCTTGGGCGAAAGCCGTATGCGTCGAAACAGGTCAGCGAGCTCGACGCTTCGAAGGCCAGTGCCGCTCGGGTGTTTTGACGAGCGCTCGGATAAATTGGCGCCGGCACAAAAAGTCGTGCCTCGATTGGTGACGACGATCACTCGCACTCGTCGGTCGCTCTCTCCAACGCCGATGGCGTCCATGAGTTCGACTAAAAGTTGATGGCTCAGCGCGTTGCGGCGCACTTCGTCACCGAGCGTGATGGTCATCACACTGTCGACGATCTCGGTCTCGACCACTCCCATTAGACGCTCCTTTGTTCGGGGCCTGTACTGGCGGCGCCGGCGAATGCCTGCGCCCGCACCAACCAGTGATAGCCCAGTTCGCCGGTCTGGAGCGCGGTGTCCTTGACGTGGCGCCGTTGGGTGACGACGAGACAGAAATCCTCGGCCGAACCACGGACGGTGTCCTCCGCGTCGAGGGGTCCCCACGTCCAGGAATCGCCGGCGGGGCTTTCGAGCTCGAGGCGCACGTCACCCGCGGGTGGCTCTTCGCCTCGAACACGGTAGGACCACCCCCGAGTGATGAAGCCGAGTTGAGCCACGTGGCGAAGGCGCGCACTGGCCGGCCGAGTGGCCCCGAGGGCGTCGACGATGTCAGTCCCGTGGGCCCAGACCTCCATCAATCGAGCGCTGAGGAACGACTTGGCGCCCATTGAGGGGCCGTACCAGGCAACGCGCGTCTCGTCGCGCAAGATGGCCGCCGCGCGGGCCAGCTCGAGACGACCCTGGCGCCACCTCGCCAACTGCTCATCGGGCGCGAGACGTCGAAACGCTCCCAACGTGAACTCGTCGACGCTCCCCTCAATCGCGCCGGCGACGAGCGCGCTCACGCCCAAGCGAAACGCGTCGGGGTCGAGGATGGCCGTGGCGGCGCTGGCGTCAAAGTATGACAGGTGACCGATTTGGTCGGCCACGTTCCAGCCCGGACTCGGTGTCGCTCGTCGCCACTGTTCGACACTGAGGATCGCGACCACGTCGTCGAGGGCGTCTTGCTCAGCGACGAGGTCATCCCGCAGTGCGTCGAGCTCGCTCGATGAGCCCGAAGTGGAGAGATCGCTACTCATGACGAGGTGAGGAGCGCGGTAGGAATCTCGACGTAGCGACTGCGCAGCCACTCGCCCAAGCTCTTCGCCTGGGCGTCTTGGCGAGTGGCGGCGGCGACGCCCTCGTCGAGGAGGTCGTGAATGACGAAGTTAAGGGCGCGTAGTGAGGGCAGTCGGTAACGATCGATCACCAGTGGCGCGGTCTCGGGTAAGAGCCGACGAAGCTCGTCCTCGCTCAAGTAGCCGTCGAGCCAACTCCACGCGGGGTCGCTGCGCGCAAAGACTCCGAGGTTACCGTCGCCGCCTTTGTCGCCAGAACGCGCACCGAAGAGCTGACCGAGCGGTGCCCACGACGTGGGTCCCTTGACGACGTTGACTGGATCTTCGTCGTCGGCGAAGATCTCGGCGCCGTGAGCCGGCGCGAGCGAGTCGACGACGGTACGCGTTCCGCCCAGCACCGTCACGTACTGGGGCACGAGCTCGCGCGCCACGAGCGCGGGACGGTAGACGCCAAAGACCGAACCGCTCGAGAGACTGAAGCCGAGGGTGAAAAATCCCGGGATCGTCGCGAGCGCCATCTCGACCACGACGTCGGCGACGGCGCGCCCGACTTTTCGCTCGTCGCCGTCTTTCAGCGTGAGCCGCCACGTCGCGACGGCCTCTTCGTTGGTCGAGGGGTCGACCTTGTCGGTTCGATTGAGCTTCGTGGTGACGCTCTCAAAGTCGTCGCGCGAAAAGGGGCAGGCCAGCCAGAACGCCTCTTCGACGAGACGGGCCTTCGCTTCGACGTCAAGCCCCGTAAGGGCCACGTTGAGATCCTTGCGGTACCCACCGATCTCGTTCATCGCGACCTTCAGCGTGGAGGGTGGTGCCTCGCCGCGCGTGCCACTGATCCGCACCCGATCGGGGCCGATCTGTTCGAGGTGAATCGTGTCGAAGCGCGCGGATACGTCGGGCCCCAAGTAAGAGGGACCGGCGATCTCGTAGAGCAGCTGTGAGGTGACGGTGCCCACCGAGACTTCTCCGCCAGTGCCCTCATGTTTGCCCACCACGGACGAGCCATCCTCGGCGACTTCGACCCACGGGAAGCCGACGTGGGCCATGCCCGGGACTTCACGAAAGAACGAGTAGTTGCCCCCGGTGGCCTGGGCGCCGCACTCGATCACGTGACCGGCGACGACCGCGCCCGCGAGTTGATCGAAGTCCTCGCGGCGCCAGTGGTGGTGCCAAGCGGCCGGACCACAGACGAGCGCGGCGTCGGTGACGCGTCCAGTGACGACGATGTCCGCGCCCAGCGTGAGCGCTTCGGCGATGCCAAAGCATCCCAGGTAGGCGTTGGCCGTAATAAAACGCGCGACGTCGCCAGCCGGCTCGCCCGTGACTAAGTGCGCCAGATCGTTACCGGCCCCCTGGAGTTCCGCCAAGCGAGGCAGGAGGTCGTCACCGTTCACGTAGGCGATGGTGGGCGAGAGGCCGAGTTTCGCGGCGACCTCGGCGACGGCTTCGGCGCAGTGGTCGGGGTCGAGGCCCCCGGCGTTGGACACAACCTTGATGCCCCGGTCGAGACAGGTGCCCATCACCTGCTCCATCCGAGTGACGAAGGTGCGCGCGTAGCCTCCGTGGGGACTCTTCGCCCGAGTTCTCGCCAGGATCAGCATGGTCAACTCGGCCAACCAGTCGCCGGTCAAGACGTCGATCGGGCCGCCGTCGACCATCTCTTTCGCGGCCGAGAGACGATCACCGTAGAAGCCTGAACAGTTGGCGATGCGTATAGGCGCCGCCACGATTACTCCTCGGACACGGCGTCGGGGTCGAGCGTGAGCAGTGCGACGCCGCGATCGACCTGCTGGCCCTTGGTGACCAAGACGTCGTTGACGGTTCCGGCGTGAGGGGCGCTGATGACGTGCTCCATCTTCATCGCCTCCATGACGACCAGCGTCTCGCCGGGCGCGACGCGTTGGCCAGCCTTCACGCGAACGTCGAGGATGAGTCCGGGCATCGGCGCGTTCAGGCCCCCCGGAGTGGCTTTCGCGTGGCGAACCTCGAAGCGCGCCATGATCTCGAAGGTGGCCGTGCCGCGAAGTGTTTGGACGTAGAGATGCTCGTGCGATCGGGTGACGCGTGCGCTTGCGCGACGTCCGTTGATCTCCGCGTCGATCGCCGACTCGCTCCAGTCATGAATTCGCGCGACGCCGCGTTCGCCGAGATCAAACGATCCGTCGCGACGAGCGCGGTAGTCCACGTCGAATGGGCGATCGTCTAGGCGCAGTGACGTGCGCTGGCTCGGCAGTCGCGCGTTTCGCCAGCCACTGGGGAGTTGTGAAAGCACCACAGAGTTCACGCGTCGCTCGCCCTGGAGCCAGAGCGCGCCGGCGCACGAGGACCATTCCAACTCGGCCTCACTCAGCTCGAGGCGAAGAGGTGGATCAAAGCGCTCGATGAAGTCGGTTGTGGTGTCGCCGCGCAGAAAATTGTCGTGGCGCAAGGTGCTCGCGAGAAAGTCGCGGTTCGTCGTGACGCCGCCCAGGTGCAGGCGCTCCAGCGCCAGCGCGAGCTTGGCCGCGGCTTCGTGGCGGGTGGGGGCGTGGGCGATGACCTTGGCCAGCAACGGGTCGAAGGCGACCGTGACCAAAGAGCCGCGTGCCACACCGCTCTCCCAACGCACCATTGGTTGACTTGCGGGCTCGAAGGCAACCAGCGTGCCGGTCGCTGGCAAGAAGCCGACTGCGGGGTCTTCCGCGCAGAGCCGTGCCTCGATGGCGTGGCCCGAGAAGTGCACGTCGTCCTGGTCGTATCCGAGTTCCTCGCCGGAGGCAACGCGGAGTTGTTCTCGCACGAGATCAATGCCGGTGACCTCTTCGGTCACGGGATGCTCGACTTGCAGACGGGTATTCATCTCCATGAACCAGAAGCC
>PLBM01000047.1:9332-9474 GCA_003134515.1 Acidimicrobiaceae bacterium
GACTCTTCGATGAGTTTCTGGTGACGGCGTTGGATAGAACAGTCGCGCTCGCCCAGGTGCACGAGGTGACCGTGATGGTCACCGAGTATTTGAATCTCAACGTGACGCGACCTCGCCACGTAGCGCTCGAGAAACACCCGGT
>PLBM01000111.1 GCA_003134515.1 Acidimicrobiaceae bacterium
GAGTAGTACCGTGCGATCGGCCAAACTCTGGTGCCACTGCGGAGCCCACCGTCCTTCTTCGCCAGCCCGAACGAAGTCGGGTATCCCTCGCTGGGAGGCGAGGATCAGGGCCATCGTGAGTTCGGCCGTGGAAGTTTCGTGAACCGACGTTGCGTTGGCGAACAGCGGACCGGGCGGCAACAATTCACGAACCCCATCGAAGCCAACCATTTGACTTTGCACGAGACGGGTCTTCACGTCGGCCAGTCGGCGTAACACCGACGGCGCACTCATGTAAGGCGGCACCACGATGTCGATTTCTCGGGTCGGGGGCGGGCCTAAAAGGTCCCATTCGAAGATCGTGACGTCGGGCGCGAGTCCACTANNTAAGAGCGTCGCGCAACTCTGCGGTGGGAACGCTGATGGTGATTCTCAGAGGCGTCATCGATCAGGTCTCGGAACGTCGTTCCCAGTCCAGACCCGAGAGTGAGGCGAGGGCTCGGATCAGCGACTGGGTTCCGTTGGCGCCCCCGCCCTGGGCCTGAAGGGCGACGTAGAGCTGATTCGCAAGCGCGAGGCCCGGAAGCGACAGTTGCATGCGGCCGGCTTCGGCGAGCGCGATGCCCATGTCCTTCACGAAATGATTGACGTAAAAGCCCGGAGCCATATTGTTGGCGATCATTCGCGGCGCCAGATTTGAAAGTGACCAACTGCCCGCGGCGCCCCCACTCACCGAAGCCAACACGGACTCGAGGTCAAGGTTCGCGCGATAGGCGTAGAGCAGCGCCTCACAGACGCCGACCATGTTGCTCGCGATGAGCACCTGGTTCATCATCTTCGTGTGCTGGCCCGCGCCGTGGTCGCCCTGGAGCACAATCGTTGCGCCCATCACATCGAGACCGGGACGGACCGCGTCAAACACCTCCCGTGGGCCGCCCACCATGATGGACAACGTTGCATTGCGTGCGCCGACGTCCCCGCCCGAGACCGGTGCGTCCAATGTGTGAACGCCGAGGGTCTCCGCGCGCTCGGCGATCTCCACGGCCAACGCCGGCTCGCTCGTCGACATGTCGACGAGGACGGCGCCGGGGCGGGCACCACTCAAAAGACCTTGGGAGCCGAGAATCACTTCGCGAACGTCGGCCGGATAGCCCACCATCGTGAAGACGACGTCGCTGTTCGACGCCACCTCTTCCGGGGTGTCCGCCCACGTCGCGCCGGCCTCGAGCAGGGCCGCGGCTTTGGTGCGAGTCCGCGTCGATACGGTCACCGGGTAGCCCTTCGCCAAGAGCTGCGCGCACATCGACGAACCCATGACCCCGGTGCCGACCCAACCGAGTCGAGTTGCTTCCGGGGTCACGATATTCACGTCGGGCACTCTTCGAATGTACTCTCGGCGACGTCGGGACGAGACGGCTCCGGCGACCTTGAATGACCCTTACCACCACTCGATCGTTGCATCGTAGAGCGCAAGTTCTTCGAGGAGGCGCTCGGGTCCCCATCCGAGCAGCGGCGCCACTATGTCGCCGACGTGACGAGCCGCGCTGGTGCCGTGGTCCGAGGTTTGAATTGAAACGTGGGTCCGTCGCGACAAGACGTCCTCGAGATGGAGGGCTCCTTCGTGGGTCACGGAGTAATTGATCTCGCCCTTCAGGTATTGGCCCGAGTCCTCGAGCGGCGCCACCAAAGATTGGTCCGCGCCAATAACCTCGAGAACCTCGGGAGTGAGCGATCCGTAACGGTGCAAGAGATGACCGATCCACGCGACGCTCATTCCCGTTTCGGCGGCCAACTGATGTCGAGAGTCCCAGGTGGCCGTCCAGTCATCACCGCCCACAATCACCACGTTGCGCGTGCGCGATGCCGGTACGGAACGTTCTAGTTGAGCCCCCGCGAGGTCGATCGCGTCTTCGGCCATCACCCGATAGGTCGTGAACTTACCGCCCACCACCACCACCAATCCGGGTCGCGGTTGGCTCACCGCGTGCTCGCGCGAGAGTTTGGCGGTGGCGTCAGCACCTCCGTCAAGGAGAGGACGAAGACCGGCGTAGACGCCCACGACGTCGTCACGCCCCAACGGCGTGGCGAACACCGAGTTCAAATGCTCGAAGAGATAGTCGACGTCGTCGACCTCGACCCGCGGTCGTTCCTTGTCATCGTCGTAGTCGGTGTCGGTCGTGCCGATGATCCAAAAATCGCCCCAGGGGATCACGAAGAGCACCGACCGTTCGGTGTGCAAGATGAGACCCGTCGAGAGCTGTATCCGACCTCGCGGCACGATCAGGTGCACCCCCTTGGACGTGCGCACTCGTAGCGGATCGTCGACGTCGGCCAATGCCTGAGTTTCACCGCTCCAGACGCCGGTCGCACTGATAACCACCCTCGCTCGAACACTCACGCTTCGACCGGTCTCGAGATCCAAGATTCGTGCGCCGGTGACCCGTTCGCCGGAGCGCTCGAAACCGACTACTCGTGCTCGGTTGGCGACGAGCGCGCCGTTCGTGGCGGCCGTGCGCGCGAGCATCATCGTGAAGCGGGCATCGTCCACTTGCGCGTCGTGGTACTCGATGGCTCCGATGAGGGCGTCGCGGCGCAGCACCGGGGCGACGCGCAGTGCCGCGCTTCGACCGAGGTGACGGTGATGGTGCAGCACCGCCAGTCCATCCGATCCCGTAGCCATGAAGTCATACAGAGCGATCCCGCTCCCGGCGTAGGCGCGCTCCCACACTCGGTGCCGGAGCGGATAGAGGAACGGGACTGGTCGTACCAAGTGGGGGGCGAGACGGTGAAGGAGGAGACCGCGTTCGCGCAGGGCTTCGCGGACCAGATGGAAGTCCAACATCTCGAGATAGCGCAGTCCGCCGTGAATGAGTTTCGACGAACGTGACGAGGTGCCGCTGGCCCAGTCAGCGGCCTCGACCAGAGCGGTCGAGAGACCTCTGGTCGCGGCGTCGAGCGCGGTGCCGGCCCCGACGACTCCTCCGCCGACCACGAGGACATCGAGCTCTCGCTTCTGCATTTCGTCCAGGGCGTCTTCGCGCCGAAGGAGACAGGTTGGCGACGTTCACGGCGAACCTACGTCGAATGACGCAAGATCAGCGTGGGCCGGCATTTCGTGGCAGTGCGCAGACCTCATGCCCGACGGCGAACTCGCAGTTCGAACACACCGGGCACGTGCCATTCGGAGGAGAACACAATGGGCTGACCGCTCTTGGTGAAGTCCACCTCGATAATCTGTTGCAGCGCGCTGCCAACCTTGATTTTCAGTTGACGCGACAACTGTCGGCCCGCGATGATCGGTGTCAGTACGGCGTCCGCGCTCACCACGGGCTCGCCGATTGACGACAGGACGTCGTAGAGAGAACCATTGAACGTCGCATTGGTCACGGACGACACGAAGCGTTCCGGCACGATGTCGACCGAGTAGATGACGGGACGGCCGTCGGCTGTGCGCAGCCGCTCCAGTCGTCGTACGGGTTCATCGCGACCGAGATTCAACGCGTCGCCTTCGTCACTGGTGGAGGGGCGGGACTCGACCGAGAGGACTTGCAGGCCCGGCGACATGCCGGCTTCGGCGATCATGTGGGTGTAACTGAGCGTGGCGTCGAGGGCGTGCCGCGGTCCGGGTAGGCCCACGACGTACGTCCCACTCCCGTGGTGACGTTCCAGGTAACCGGCCGTGACCAGCGCCGAGACCGCCTCGCGCACCGAGGAGCGGCTCACATCAAAGC
>PLBM01000089.1 GCA_003134515.1 Acidimicrobiaceae bacterium
TTGAGCTCGGAGAAGAGTGCCTCGGCCACGAAGTCGTACCCGCCCTCGGCCGCCCAGAAGGACTGGAAGTTTCCGCGGCACGAGTGCGTCGTCACCGCCATGCCCTCGGGGCGTCCGGCGAGCGCCGCGTTGATCTGGCGGATGTAGCGCAGGTGCTGATGCTCGGCGTCGTCGCCGCGCGCCGCGATCATCTCGCGCTGGGCGGGGTCGTTGAGGTAAGCGAGCGAGGTGTCGTCGAGTTGAAGGTATCGACAGCCCAGGGCTCCGAGGCGCCGGATTTCCTCGGCGTAGGCGGAGCTGAGGTCGCGCCAGAACTCCTCGACGTCGGGGTAGACCGACGGGTCAATCGCGGCCATACCGCCGCGGTAGTGGACCATGCTCGGTGAGGGAATGGTGATTTTGGGCAACGCGGTCGTGACGGTGTCGCGCAGGAACGTGAAGGCGTCGGCGAAGATCGTCTGGTCGACGCGCACTGGTCCGTCGATCTTGAGGGCGGCCGACGTGAATGACGTGGTCCCCTCCGCGTTCTTGAATGCGACCTCCAGCTGTTCGTCGGAGCGGCGAATGCCACCCAGCTGGTAGATGAAGTCCATGTGCCACGACGTGCGGCGAAATTCGCCGTCGGTCGCCGACTGGAAGCCGAGGCCCTCCTGCAACGCGACGACATCGCGAATCGACCGGTCCTCGACCGTGCGCAGCCCCTCGGCATCGAGGCGTCCGTCGGCGGCGTCGCGTCGAGCCGCCAGTAACTCGGCGGGACGCAGGAAACTGCCGACGTGATCGGCACGAAACGGAGGGCTCTGTCGCTGGCTCATTGGTTCACAGTACTCGCCACCGTGCGCATTACCACGGGTCGACACCCCACGAACGAACACCTAGACGATCAACACGCGACGTAGGCGAACTACGGCGAGTGACGTGAACGAACGTTGAGCCAAAGCCGAGGTTTTTGCACGGAATACTGATAGGAGCCGGTGTCGGTAGTGGGCGAGGGGGGACTTGACGTCGCGCTGAAGTCCTTTCGGACCCTTCGACGCACGAGTGACAACTGCGGCCTGGCCCTTCAGGTCTACTTCTATCCGCTTAATGGTTTTCTAGCTGATCTTGGTTGTGAGGTCTAACGATGTTCGCCGGGGTGAGAGTGTGCAAAATGTCGATTCCGGCGTCGAGGTAATGCCTGATAAGAGTTCTGGATGGAAAGCAGTCCGCAAGGCTGGTACAAAGACCCCTACGGTCGGATGCTGTTTCGTTGGTGGGACGGCGAAAAGTGGTCGCCGTACGCGCGTGATAGCGAAGTCCAGTGGGATCCGATTGACACTCAACCGTCGGTGGTTCACCGCCCGGGCACGCCGTCGATGGGTGTTGCGCTTATTTGCTTCGCACTCGCCGTGGGGCTTTCCTTTCTGGTGTTGGCGATTTTGCGAGCAAACCAAAGGCCGGGCGGTGAATCGGTCGAGTTGGTGCTCACCGAGGTGGCTCTGTGGGTGCCAATGCTCGGCGCGTGTTGGTTCGTCTCACGGCGACGCGGCAATCGTTCATTTGCGGCCGATTTCGGACTTCGGTGGCGGCCCTTGGACATCGGGCTTGGACTGGCCGGATCGGTGGCGGCACGGTCGACGGAGTCGATCGCGCTACTTCCCGTTATTTTGCTGCAACTTCACTTTCGAGTCCCTGAGGTCACCGAGTTTCATCAGTTCACGAACGGTGTGTCGGGATGGATGGTGCTCGCCCTCGTCATGTGCGTGGGCGCACCAATCGTCGAAGAGCTTTTCTTCCGGGGTCTCATCCAAACTCGCCTCGTGGGACGATACGGACCGATAGTCGGCATCGGTGTCACGTCGGTGCTCTTTGGCGCTGCGCATCTCATCGGCTGGTCCGGTCCAATCTCTCTCGTCTACGCGCTCGCGATTGCCGGAGCTGGCGTGTCACTCGGCGCGATGCGTCACCTCACGGGCCGACTGGGAACCTCGATGATGACGCACAGCTTCTTCAACGCGCAGGCGCTCCTCATCCTCGCGTTAGTGCATTCGACGCCCCTATTAATCAAATAGCGGTTTCTCTTAGAGAGGAGATGAGAGGTCGGAGACGACTTGATTCAACTGCGTGTCGAATCCATTTCCCAAGGTGTCAAGGTGATTTACCTCAGCCTGGGTAATGGTGGTCTCACTTTTGAATTGGTCTAAGAGGGCAACGAACTTTCCGGTTGTCGCCTCGACGCGGACAGCATCAGCATACGCACTCGAGGGAAAATTGATGCCGTTCAGCGTGTTGTCGAAGTTGCCGAAAGCAGTGGCGATAGCGGCGAAGTACTGCTGAGTGCACGCCGTCGTGCCGAGCGTACAAGTGCCCTTGACGACTTTGGCGGAGGCGACTTGGGCATTGAGCGTGTTGTTGGCGACGGCCAACCTCGTTAACGCGGAGTGGTTGCCGAGCAATTTGTTTCGCAGCACCGTATTGGCAACATTGCCGACCACTCCGAGAATGAGTAACGTCACCAAAATCCTCTTCGAAGCTTGACTGAGGACCAATCGAGCTGTTCGGGGAGCCACGTCTCCAACCGATGACGATGTGTCCGTGTCGAATTGCACCGGAGCGCCCGCAGGTGCGCCAAAGGGTTGGAAGCCGTGTTCCGGATCTTCAGCGTCGCCGATCACCGATGACGTCGCGGTCTCGTCCGTCGACACCGCGGCCACTGACTCGTCGAAGTGAAGCGACGGTGCCGGTTGGTCGGGTGAAGCGACGATGCTGTGCGTCGTCGATGCCTCACTCGACGGCTCGTCTCCGAAGAGCTCGCCCGGGTACTTGCTGGTAAGCATCGTGTAGTAAGCGAAAAAACGCGCTTGGTACCGCAAGATGGCGGCAAAAGCTGCGAAAAGTGAAACCGGCATCTCACCCTTGACCAACACGATGAGCCAAATGAAAACGGCAGCTACTTCGGTGCCGCCCGTAACAAGTGCGCTGACAACCGCTGCGGGAATAACCAGGACAATTCGAAACAGGACGGCCCACCTACGAATGTTGGTATTCGGTATCTCAACATTGACGCCAAAGTCCTTTTTGGCCGAAAACGGGGGATACGAATCATTCATTAAGTAGAGATACGAGTTTGTACGGGTGGTGAAGACGACGTACGCCGAGAGGGGTTGCACGAAACTCCGGGGCAATCGCCCGAGTACCAATGCGCAGAGCCACCCGATGACGATTAGGAATCCGGCAGCGATAGAGATAAGGAAGTACCAGATAATGAGAGGGATGGCCAAGATCAGCCGGATTGCCACCTTCCAACGCCTTTGGCGTTGCGGCGCACCGAATCCCGCCTGTACCAGTGGATACTTCGACACATGTCCCCCTCGGCGATGGCGAACGTATCCTGACACAGAAACGAAGTCCAAGCTCGGCCTTGCGGGAGACTTCAATGCTGCGCTGAAGGAGAGTCGTCCTCTAGCCTTGAGGGTCGTTTGTCCCAGAAAATCTGCAACATCACCTTGTGGGCGAGGGGGGACTTGAACCCCCACATCCTTTCGGACACAGGCACCTGAAGCCTGCGCGTCTGCCAATTTCGCCACTCGCCCCGAGACCTCGCCACAATAGTCCAAGCGATTCTTTACTCTCTTGACGCCCTTAATAACGAGGGACCGACCGATACCATTAGGAGTGTCATGGTTCTAAAGAGTGTCGAAAATCGCCTCGAGCGCATCTTTGAGCGCACGTTTTCGCGACCCTTCAGAACTGCGCTGCAGCCGATTGAGATTGGCACGCGCATTGTTCGTGAAGTTGACCTGACCCGTCGTCTTTCTGGTCGGGGACCAGTTTCGGCCAACGTAATTCGCGTGTGGCTCGGACCGGCGGACGCCGAGCGATTCGAAGGATTCCAAAAGGCGCTGGTCAGCGAACTTGAAGAGTCGGTACGTCAGCACGCGTTGTCCGAAGGGTACGCCTTTGTGGGTCCAGTGAAGGTCGAGATCTTCGTCGACGACGATCTGAAAGCGGGGGCCGTCGAGGTGAAGACGGAGTTCGTCGGAGGCGAGAGTCAACCCCGGCTCATCGCGAGCGATGGCCGGTCGTTTCCGATAGGTGACGAACCTTTGATCATTGGTCGCAGTCCCGACGTTGAAGTGGTGGTCAACGACTCCAACGTCTCGCGCCAGCACGCCGAAGTGTGGCGCACGGCCCAGGGCGTGGCTATACGTGATTTGCAGTCGACCAACGGAACGTACGTGAATGGACACCGCGTGTCGGCCGTCTCGCTCTCGCCGCGTGACGACGTAACGGTGGGCAAACTCCATTTTCGGATTGAGCTCGCTTGAGTCTTATCGTCTCGACGACGAACTACGCGGCGGCCATTCGACCGCTTCAGGTCCTGGTGATGGTCGTGGCCGTGCTGTTCTTTGCGCGCGTGCTCCGTGTGGCGTCGCTGCAGGCCCGTCCCACGGAGGACCACGTGAGGAGCCGTCGTCGACGTCGCTCAACGTTGGCGCTCGAGTTCATTGAACCTTCGGAGCGAAGTGGTGAACGAGTCGACGTGGAAATCGGTGTGACTATTGGTCGAAGCGGTGAGTGTGACCTGGCGCTTCAAGACTCCTATCTCTCGTCGCGTCACGCCCGGGTGGCGAACGACGAAGGTGATCTATCGATTGAAGATCTCGGCTCGACCAACGGCACGTACGTCAACCAGGAGCTGGTACGAGGTCGCGTGCACCTCGAACGGGGCGACGTCGTGCAGGTGGGCGGCGTGCTCTTTGAGGTTGTTCGTTGACACGTTGGCGCTACGCCGCGGCGACCGACATTGGACTGGTGCGCCAATCGAATCAAGACGCCCTCTTCGCGGACGACAAGATTGCGATTATTGCGGACGGGATGGGCGGTCATGCCGCCGGCGAGGTCGCCGCGGCAATTTCGATTGACATCGTATGCGCGGGTTTTCGAGAAAACCAGAACGTGGAAGGACTCGTCGAGGCCATCCAGAACGCCAACCGGGCGGTCGTAAGTGACGCCCGGGCGAACCCCGAGCACTTTGGCATGGGTACCACGATCATCGCGGTCGCGCTCACCCACGACCTCGAAGGTGTGATCTCGCCCACCTTGGTGCACGTCGGTGACTCGAGGGTTTATCAACTGCGTGACGGGGCTCTGCGTCAACTCAGCGAGGACCACAGTGTCGCCGAAGAGTGGGTTCGCATGGGCCGACTTACCGCCGAGGAGGCCGCGGTGCATCCGCGACGGCACCAGCTCACGAGGGCGGTGGGGGTCGAGGACACGATCGCGATCGACGTGACGTCAATAAGTGCGCTCGCGGGTGACCGATTACTGCTCTGCAGTGACGGACTCTCTAACGAACTCGACGGCGACACGCTGGCCCGCTTGGCCAGCGCGCCCAACGGACTCGAGTTGGCCGTCGAAAGTCTGGTGAGCGAGGCGAAAGTCGCCGGTGGTCGCGACAACATCTCGGTAATCCTGCTGGAGTTTGACGAGGTGAACGTGGCCACGTTTCCGATTCATCGCACGATGAGTACAGCGCCACCGCCGGTCATGGCGAAGATGAGCGCGTCGTTCGGACGGCGTCGCCGTCGCTTGACGTGGCGAGTCTGGGCCTCCGCGTTGATCGTCGTGGCGCTCGTGGTCGGTTTCTTCTCGGTGCTGCATTGGTACGCCTACTCGAACTACTACCTGGGCGACGACGCCGGGGTCGTCGCGGTGTATCAAGGACAGCCCCACTCATTCTTGTGGTACCACCCCATCAAAGTGTTCGACACGATCTACACCGTGCACCAATTCCTTCCGAGCGACGCTCGAGCGATTCAAAGAACCATCAGCGAGCCCTCGCTCAGCGAAGCGTTGGTGAGCGCTAAGTCCTTGCACGGGAATTGGGAGCTGAGTCAAGCAGCGAAGTCAACGACGACCACGACGACGACTTCCACCACTACGACCACCACGACGCTGGCGAAGACCACGACCACCGTGAAGACGGGTTAATTCGTGTCCCGCCGACTCAGCATTCTGGCGGCGGTGATCCTCTTGCTCTTCGTCGTCGTGGCGGCCCAGTCGGCCAATCTCCAGTTCTTTCGGGCTAAAGCGCTGGACACCTCACCGCTTAATCCGAGAGTCTCCCAGGCGTCTAGCGACGCGCCGCGCGGAAAGATCTTCGCGGCGGACGGCACCGTTCTCGCCCAGTCAATTCCTACGGACCAAGGGGGCAACGTCTATCGGCGCGTCTATCCACTCGGCGCACTGACGGCGGGCCTTGTCGGATTCTCTTCGCCCATCTACGGCACCTGGGCCCTCGAGGCCGAGTACAACAGCTACTTGATCTCGCACGCCCAACCGCCGCAGAGCTTGGCCCAAGTGCTTGCGCCTACCAATGCCGCGGACAGCGTGACCTTGACGCTCCAACCGGCGCTGCAGCGCATTGCCCAGCGCGCCATGGCCGGCCGAGACGGCGCCGCGGTCGTGCTCGATCCAAAGAACGGCAACATCTTGGCGATGTACTCGAATCCGACGTACAACCCGGTGCCGCTCACCTCGTCGATCTACGCCGTGGCGAAGGCGGCTTGGACGAAGGACAACACCAAGGACGCGGAGGGCTTCCCGCCATTGGGACTCGTGGCCACCCAGCAGACTTTCCCGCCGGGTTCGACGTTCAAGATCGTC
>PLBM01000025.1 GCA_003134515.1 Acidimicrobiaceae bacterium
ACGCCGCCGGCCGATCGCCGTCCCATCTTGACCCACGTGGGCGAGTACAACGAACCGGCGGTGATCGAAGCGGTCCGTCGAGAACTGCTGCGCGAGGGTCAGATCTTTTTCGTGCACAATCGAGTGTCCGACATCGACCAGGCCGCGAAGCGCCTTGGTCAACTGGTGCCCGACGCGCGAATCGCCATCGCGCACGGTCAGATGGACGAAGGCACCCTCGAGCGAGTGATGATCGACTTCTGGCAGCGTCGTTACGACGTGCTGGTCTGCACCACGATCGTCGAGTCGGGCATCGACCTACCCTCGGTGAACACGCTGATCGTGGACCGCTCGGAACGACTCGGCCTGGGCCAGTTGCACCAGTTGCGCGGGCGCGTGGGACGAAGTGGACAGCGCGCCTACGCCTACCTCTTTCACCCGGTGGACCAGGTGCTCTCCGAGACCGCCTACGAACGCCTGCGCACGATCGGCGACAACACCGCGCTCGGCAGCGGCTTCAAGATCGCCATGCGAGACCTGGAGATCCGTGGCGCGGGCAATCTTCTGGGCCACGACCAGTCCGGTCCGGTGGCGGCCGTTGGTTATGACCTTTACGTACAGCTCGTCGCCGAAGCGGTCGCCGACGCGAGAGGTTTTCACGTACCAGAAGTGGTGCCGATCAACTTGGACGTGCCCGGCGAGGCGCACTTGCCCAAGGAGTACGTCGAAGCCGACGACGCGCGTCTCGAGGCCTATCGCCGCTTGGCCGGAGTCAGCACGCTCGAAGAGCTCAACGACCTTCGAATTGAGTGGATCGACCGCTACGGCGCGCTGCCGCTGGCGACGGTTGGACTCTTAGAGTTGGCGCAGCTTCGCTTGGTCTGTCTCGACCTAGGCGTGGCGTCGGTCAAGGTCCTGCCGGCGCGGGTCGGTCTTCGATCAAAGCCGGTGCTGAAGTTGGGTCCGCTGACCTTGAGCATTAGCCAACAGTTGCGCCTTCGTCGAACCCACGGTTCGAGCGCGTACAACGACACGACCAAAGAGCTCCGTCTCGAACTGAGCGCCGGTGCGGTGACCTCACATTCGATCCTCTCGTTGCTCGAAGAAGTGAACGCGCCCTCGTCCGATCCCTAAACGTGATTCGGTAGAATACGAGAGTGCGTCGCCTGGTAGCCCTGTTCGTCATCGCTCTGCTCGGAGCCGGCGTTTATGGACTCACTGGATCGTCCTCGGGCCTGACGGTGGACAACACCTCGATCTCGGGCGTGACCTTTCGTACCGAGTTGAGCGCCATCGCTCACAACAACACGCTCCAGTGCTTCATCACCGCGCTTGCTCCAATGAACTACGCGCCGGGCGCCGGCGGGTACTCCATCAAGGCTGCCGGCGCGGCCGCGTGGGCGAATTTGCGCGTCGAGGGTCTCGCCATCGACCAGTACGTCACTAAAAAGCTGAAGTACCACCCCACCTCAAGCGCCTTGGTTCAGGCCACGTCCTCCCTCGAGGGCGAGATGACCCAACAGGCCAGCGCGAATAAGCTCACTTGCCCGGGAACTTCCACCGCGGCCCTCGCCGAGATGCCCGCGGAGATGCGTACCGCCGAGATTGAAGCCCAAGCGACGTCGCTCTATCTGGTGGCCAAGTTGAAGAAGGCAGTGCCCTTGACGACTGCCTCGATGAAGAGTTACTACACCGCAAATACTTCGCAGTACGACACGCTGTGTATTTCGATCGCGTTGGTGTTGCCCGCTGACATCAGCGCGTTCGCCCATTCACAGTCCGCGGGCCTTAGCGTCGCCGTGCTCGCCAAAAAGTACTCGCAAGATCCTTCTGCCAAAATCGGCGGCACCTACGGTTGCTACCCGCCGTCGAACGCTTCGTACGTCAGCGTGCGCGCCGACGTCGCGTCGACGGCATTTGACACCTTTCCCGCGACGCCTCAGATCATCAGTTACAACGGCGCGACGTACGCGCTCTACACGGCGGTGACTAAACGCACGGTCACGCCCTTTAAAACGGCCGCGGCGCTGGTCTTGAGCGACCTGCGCAATCAGAACGCCTCGTCGGCGAACACGGTGAAGAACAGTCTGTTGTACGCCGCCGCCGTGCACGTCGATCCGGCGTATGGGCGATGGGGACTCAACACCACAGGCCCGCAAGTCTTCGCGCCGGCCACGCCCGCTTCCAGCAGCGTGACCGGATCAAGGCAACTCAGCACTTCTGGTTCGCCCACGTATAAGTGAAGCCCGTCGTACGCGTCGTAGGACTCGGACCCGGGGACCTCGGTCACGTCACGCGTCGCGCGTTCGCGCTGATCAGCGAGTCGCCGGTGGTGCGACTGCGCACCCGCCAACACCCCAGTGCCCGTCACTTCGAGCACGTCGAAAGTTACGACGAGTGGTACGAGCGGGCGGACTCCTTCGAGGCGCTCTACGAGGCGATCGTTGACGACCTGGTGGCGCTTGCCCTTACCTCACCGACCAACGAGGTCGTCTACGCCGTACCTGGATCGCCGACGGTAGCCGAACGAACCGTCGAGCTCTTGCGCGAACGAGACGACGTCACCACGATCGCCGAGCCCGCGGTCTCGGTGATCGACGTGGTGTGTGCGACGCTCGGGCGCGATCCAATGAGCGCGGGCGTTCGCGTCGTAGACGCGCTGGGTTCGAGCGAGGACTTTCGCGGCCCCAGTCCCTTACTCATCTTGCAGACCTACGCGCCCGAAGTGCTCGCCGGCGTCGCCGACCGCTTGCCCGCAATGACTGAGGTAACGGTCCTGCATCACCTCGGACTCGACGACGAGGTCGTCACGCCACTTCGGGCCTTCGAGCTCGCTTCCTTCGCGCGGGCCGATCACTTAACTTCTCTTTGGGTCGAGAGTCTGCGAAGTGCCGGTGACGCGATGGACGATCTGGTGAGCTTCATGAAGCGGCTACGTGCCGAGTGTCCCTGGGATCAAGAACAGACTCACGCCTCACTCACTCGACACCTACTAGAAGAGGCGTACGAAACGCTGGACGCGCTGGAGGCGTTGGTCCGTGTCGACGCTGGGGGTCGTCGCGACCCAGAGGCGCTCGATCACGTGCAAGAAGAGCTCGGTGATCTTCTCTTTCAGATCGTCTTTCACGCCGAACTGTTCGACGAGGAGGGCCGATTCAATTTCGCCTCCGTCGCCGATACCGTTCGCCACAAACTCACCGGGCGACACCCTCACGTCTTTGGTGACGTGCAGGTCACGGGCTCGAACGACGTCGCGACGCGATGGGAGGCGCTCAAGCAGAAGGAAAAAGGTCGCGAGAGCGTCACCGACGGAGTCGCGTGGCAGCTACCCGCTCTCACGCTCTACACGAAGCTTCTACGCAAAGCCGTGCTCGTCGACCTGGACGTCGAAACGGGTGAGGCGTCGCGCCGACTCGCGCTCGACGCCCTCAGTGCGCTCAGCCTTGACGCACTTTCGGTTGGTGACAGCCAATCTTCGTCGGTCGTTGACGACGCGTGGGGCGACGCGCTCAGTGCTCTCGTCTCGACCGCTCGGTTCGCCGGGGTTGACTTAGAAGGAGTGTTGCGTGAGCGCGCGATGAATCTTCGTGACGCGATTCGCGAGAAGGAAGAGCGGACGTGACGCCAAAGGTCGCCTAGTAACCTTGAGTTCAAACTGAGGAGACGTGATGAGCGCGATCGAAGTGGTCCTAGGCCGACAGATTTTGGATTCGCGGGGTAATCCCACGGTCGAAGCCGAAGTGCACCTCGAGTCAGGCGCCATCGGACGGGCCGCATCGCCTTCGGGCGCCTCGACGGGCAAGCGCGAGGCGGTCGAACTTCGCGACGGGGGCGACGCCTGGGGCGGTAAGGGTGTCCAGAAGGCCGTGAGCTACGTGAACGGTGAGATCAACGAAGCTCTGGAGGGCTACGAGGCCGAAGATCAGCGGGCCGTGGACATCGCGATGATCGATCTCGACGGTACCCCCAACAAGGCGCGCCTGGGGGCGAACGCGATTCTCGCGGTGTCCTTGGCGACCGCGAAGGCCGCGGCCATCGAGAGTGACCTGCCGCTCTATCAGTACCTGGGCGGGGTGAACGCGCACGTGTTGCCGGTGCCACAGATGAACGTCGTGAACGGCGGCGCGCACGCGAAGAACACGATCGACTTTCAAGAGTTCATGGTGATGCCTGTGGGCGCGGCTACCTTCAGCGAAGCACTGCGCTGGGGCGCGGAGACCTATCGCGCGTTAAAGGGCATCTTCGAAAAGCGCGGACTCTCGACGGCGGTCGGTGACGAAGGTGGCTTCGCGCCGGATCTGCCCGACAACGAGACGGCTGTCAAAGTGCTCGTTGAAGCGATCGAGGCTACCGGCCGTACGCCGGGCACGGACGTGGCGATCGCCATGGACCCCGCCGCCAGCGAGTTCTACCGCGATGGTGCGTATCACTTGGACGGCGAAGGCCGCACGCTCAGTAGCGACGAACTCGTCGACTACTGGGTCGACCTCTGTTCTCGTTATCCCATCGTTTCGATTGAGGACGGAATGGCCGAAGAGGACTGGGACGGTTGGCAGTCGCTCACTTCTCGACTCGGCGAGAAGGTCCAACTCGTGGGCGACGACATCTTCGTCACCAACACGACGCTGATACAAAAGGGCGTCGAGCGGGGCGTCGCCAACTCGGTGTTGGTGAAACTCAATCAGATCGGCACGCTTTCGGAAACCCTCGACGCGGTACGTTTGGCCAACATGAATCGCTACAGCGTCGTCGTCTCGCACCGCTCGGGAGAGACCGAAGACGTGACGATTGCTGACTTTGCGGTAGCGACGAACGCGGGCCAGATAAAAACTGGCGCTCCGGCACGTTCTGATCGCGTCGCCAAGTACAATCAGTTGTTGAGAATTGAAGAGCAGCTGGGTGATCAAGCTCGTTTTCTCGGTGCACAGTCATTGTCGGGGGCGTCAGGTGTCAGCAACGCATAGCTTCGATGTTCGAAGTCGTAATCACTGGATGGTGCCCCTCGCCGTAGTGACGGCCGCCATCATGCTCGTGGGATGGTTCCCGCTGACCGCGCTCTGGCACCAGCAGAGCCAGCTCGACACCACCTCCGCGCAGATCAAAGCGGTGCAGCGCCAAGAGCAAGCCCTAGCGACCCAGTCCAAGGCCGTCGACACCAAGGCCGCCGCGACCGCGCTCGCGCGCGAGCAGTACCAATTGGTGTCGCCGGGCCAGAGTTTGATTCAAGTGCTCCCGGGCAACGCGTCGGGCTTGGTGTCGCCGAGTTCGGCCGACCCTGGCCTGCAGCCGCTCGTCGCGCCCTCGTCAGCCGCGCCGCTCGTCACGCCCTCGATGACGGAGCACCGCATGAACAACGGCTTTGCCTCGCGTCTCGTACGCACGCTCGAGTTCTGGCGTTGACCTTTAGGGACGCGTCGCTCGACGATCTCGCCGTCGTCGAATCGCTCCTGGGCCGACCGCTGAAGGGAAGATTCGCCGTGGTCGTGCGTCGAGTCGACGGGAGCCCCGTCGTCATCGAGAACGAACCGCACCTGCGTGATGGCACGCCCATGCCCACGCTCTACTGGCTCGTGGACCCTCAGTTGCGCGACGCCGTGAGCCGACTCGAAAGCGACGGGGGAGTGCACCGTTACGAAGACTTAGTGGACCCCGAAGATCTAAAGCGATCCCACGACGAGTACGCCCGACGTCGGCTCACGTCGAGCGTGCGCCCCGAGCTGGTGCAGGCCGCGGGTGGCGTCGGAGGCACCCGCGTGGGCGTGAAGTGTCTGCACGCCCACCTCGCTTACTACCTCGTAGGGGCGAACGATCCCGTGGGTGCGCTCGTCGCCGGCGCACTGGACGTCAGCGCGCTGCGGGTGCAAGACGTTCGTGGCTGAGACGGTCGCCGCGTTTGACTGCGGCAGTAACTCCACGCGCCTACTCATTGCCGACGCGTCCAACACGACCCTCGTTCGCGAGACGAACATCACTCGACTGAGCGAGGGCGTCGACGCGTCGGGCTCGCTGCTCGTCGAGGCGATGGAGCGGACCTTTGACGTGCTCGAGCGTTACCGTGCCGCGTGTGACCACGCGGGCGTCACCAAAGGGTTGCTCGTGGCGACCTCGGCGGTGCGTGACGCGCGCAATGGCTCAGTGTTTCTTGAACGGGCCCACGACATCGTGGGTTTCGAAGCGACCGTCCTGGAGGGCGACCGGGAAGCCGCTTACTCGTACGCGGGCGCGACGGCCGATCTGGGCGAACACTCTGTGCCAACGATGATGGTCGATGTCGGTGGCGGCTCGACCGAGCTGGCGGTCAAGCTCGACGGCAACTTGGTAAGCCATTCGATGCAACTGGGTTGCGTGCGCGTCACCGAGCGAGCTCTCGGGCGAGGCGTCGTGACCCCTTCGAGTGACGCGGCCGCGCGGGCGATGATCGAGTTCGAACTGGACCGGGCGTTTGACGCGGCGCCAGCGCTGGGGCGAGTGGTGTCGAGTGTTCGATTGGTGGGCGTGGCGGGAACTGTCGCCACGCTCGCACAACTCGACGCGGGTCAGGTGCACTACGAGCGCGACGTCGTGCACCACCGTGTGCTTACCCAAGGGACCGTGCGCCACTGGCGCGACCTGCTCTCACGAGAGACCCCAGAAGTGCGTCTCACCCACCCGGGGATGGTTCACGGTCGAGAGGACGTCATGCCGGCCGGGCTCTACGTGCTCGACGCGGTGATGGCGCGCTTCAAGGTGGGTGAGCTCTTAAGTTCCGAGAACGACATTCTCGACGGCATCGCGATCTCATTGCTGCAACCGTGATTGCGATTTTTGGCGCGACCTGTAACGATGGTGGTGTGAGGAACGACTCGTGGTGACCACGCGCAGCGCCATCTATTCGCCCATCACCCTGCACGGGCGACGGGTGGTGCTGCGAACGATGAACGAGCAGGACTACGAGACCTGGTTCGAGGTTCGCTCGCGCTGTCGCGACTGGTTATTGAAGTGGGAGCCCCGCTCGGCACACGCCACGCACCTGGCCGAAGATCATC
This sequence comes from Acidimicrobiaceae bacterium, assembly GCA_003134515.1. Taxonomy (GTDB): domain Bacteria; phylum Actinomycetota; class Acidimicrobiia; order Acidimicrobiales; family RAAP-2; genus RAAP-2. The sequence continues at coordinate 7,005 of PLBM01000025.1, forward strand.
GCAGTTTCGTCAGTCGCTGTGCGGTACGTGAACGTGAGCGCCAGATTGGCACGGGCTTTGGCTTTGGGATCTTCTTCGAGGGCCGTTTCATCGGCGAGATCACGCTGTCGTCGATTCAGCGCGGCCCGTTACAGTCGGCCTACGTCGGTTACTGGATCGATGAAGCCGTCGCGGGCCAAGGCCTCATGCCCGAAGCGGTCGTGACCATGTTGCAGTACGCCTTTGAGTCACTGCGCCTGCATCGCGTCGAGATCAACATCATTCCGCGCAACGCCCCCTCGCGACGGGTGGT
>PLBM01000134.1 GCA_003134515.1 Acidimicrobiaceae bacterium
ATCCAATAGTTGGCGTATGTGGCGAAGCGATTGCCGAGCGCGGGATCGAAACGCTGCAGCGCGTTGACCAGTCCTTCCACCCCGGCCGCCTCCAGATCCTCGTTGTAAAACCGGTAGCCCCGCTCGAGCACTCGCGCGCGCACCAGGCCAAAGGTCGCACGCAACAACGTCGACTCGGCCTCCTGACCCTCTTGGCGCGCGCGCAGCAGTCGCTGACGGCGCTGGGAATCGCTCGCCTCGTTCTTCACCATGTCGGCGCTGGCGCTACGGCCCTGTTGGATGATCGGATACAAGGAACGCTCTTCTTCGACGCTGAGCGGCGCCAACATCGCCATGCCCCCGATGAATCCGCGCGTGCCCCGGCTCACGTTGAGTGCTGGGACGCGCGCTCGAGTAACCAGTGACGAAGGTCGCGCTCGGCGATCTCGCCGTGAGCCGTCTCGAGCAGTTCGACCCGCTCTTTCACGTCGCGACTCGTGGCCATGGCGACCTCGGGGCTGACACGTCCTTCGCGCATATCGCGGTCGAGCGCGCGCAGCTCCTCAACGACGGCGCTTCTGGTCAACTGGGCGACGACGGCCGCCAAGTCACTGGCGGCGTAGGGACGAGTGAGCTCATCAACGGCCAGCTCGCTCAAGACCTGCGCGGACTCATCCTGGCCGCGACGTTCGAAGGCGTCGATCAACTCCGACAGCGGCTGTTTCGTAATGAGCGCTTCGAAGATCTCTCGTTGTACTTCATTGACGAAGTAGGGCGCGATCAGTCGCTCCTTCATTGCCTCGGGTCCGTGGACGTAGAGCCGCAGCGCCTCCAGGCCCGGTCGAGGCAGCGTCGAGCGAGCGCGAGGTCGCGGGGGCGAGGATTCGTTCGCGACCTCTCGCGTGAGACGTTCTCTCGGGTGCTTCGCCAACTCCGCCACCCGCGAGCGCAACGTCGTGAGATCGAGCCGCAAGCGGTCGGCCACTTCTACGAGGTACTGATCACGCACGAGTTCACTGGGGTGCTCGGCCAAGACGTCCAGGGCCAATTCGGCCGCTCGCGCGCGACCTTCGGCGGTGTCGACGTGGGCCCCTTCAAGGACCCGCTCCAGACGAAACTTCAAAAACGGCAGGGCCCCGGTAATCGCCGCACGCAGCGCGTCGGGATCACGCTGGGCGAGTTCGGCGGGGTCGCTACCCTTGGGCAAGCGCGCCACCGCCACGTCGACCTCGTGCTGGCGCTCCCACTGATAGACCGACGCCGCCGCGCTCTGTCCGGCGGCGTCGGCGTCGTAGGCGAGCACGATGCGCTTGGCGAAGTTACGCATCAAGCGAAAGTGTTCCTCGCCGAGCGCGGTCCCACACGTCGCCACGGCTCTGGGCAGGCCGGCACTAAAGAAGGCGATGACGTCGGTGTAGCCCTCGCAGACAATGATCTCGCCCGACTTGATGATGTCCTCTTTGGCGAAGTTCAGTGCGTAGAGGGTGCGCCGCTTGGAGTAAATCGACGTCTCGGGACTGTTCTTGTACTTGGGCTCGATGTACCCGTCGCCTCGTGCGGGCCGCTCCTCCGACGTAGGCAGTATTCGACCGCCCACGGCGATGGCCTTACCCGCGGGGTCGAAGATGGGAAAGATAATTCGAGCTCGCAGCGCGTCTTGGCGGCGATCTCGCTTGTTGACGAAGCCGAGCCCGGTGGCGAGCAACACCTTCTCATTCAACTTGAGCGAGTTGGTCAACGCGTCCCACTCATCGGGCGCCCAGCCCAGCTTGAATCGGCGCGCGACCTCGCCGTCGATGCCCCTCGAGCGAAGGTATTCGCGCGCGCCCCGGGCGTCGGGCGCTTCGAGCAGTCGCTCGTGGTACCACGTCACGGCCCGTTCCATGGCGCCGAGGGCCTCTTGACGCTCCTTTCGAGCGGGCCCGGCGTTCGCGTCTTCGTGCAGTTCAATACCCGCGCGGTCGGCTAGAAGCCGCAACGCGTCGATGAAGTCAAGGTGTTGAATCTCGCGCACCCAGGTGATTTGATCGCCCGAGGCGCGACAACCAAAGCAGTAGTAACGACCCAATTCCGCGTTGACGGAAAAAGAAGGGGTCTTCTCGCCGTGAAAGGGGCACAGCCCCACCCAGCGTTGGCCCGTGCGCTTGAGAGCCACGGTTTCACCAATCAGGGCCACGAGATCGGTCGCCGCGCGGACCTGCGCGATCTCGTCTTCGGATATGGCCATGGAAAGAAAGTACCGGTTCCCTGTCATCGGTGCGCTGAACGCCTCGGGCCGTTCTCTAAACTGCTCGCTATGCCCGAATACGCCGTAGAGGTGTTTAATCTTGTTCGCACCTTCAGCGACGGCNNGGCAAGGCGACGGTGGCGGGCTTTGACGTCGTGAAGCAGCCCAACCAGGTTCGCCGACACATTGGTCTAGCTGGACAGAACGCCACGGTGGATGAAAATCTGACGGGCTTTGAGAACCTACGCATGGTTGGACTGCTCAACCACCTCAACAAGGCCTACGTGGTCGCCAAGTCGCGCCAACTCCTGGAGGACTTCGGATTGAGCGACGCCGCACATCGCACCGCCACGACCTACTCAGGGGGCATGCGTCGCCGGCTCGACCTGGCGGCCGCGCTCGTGGCGAATCCACCAATTCTCTTTCTCGACGAGCCCACTACGGGACTCGACCCTCAGAGTCGCCAAGATCTCTGGTCCATCATCGAGCATCTCGTCGAAGGCGGCACGACGGTCTTACTCACCACGCAGTACCTCGACGAGGCCGACCGCCTGGCCAAGCAACTCGTGGTACTCGATCACGGCAAGATCATCGCCGAGGGCACGTCGGCGCAACTTAAGACCCAGATGGGCACCACCGTGCTCGCGCTGAGTTTCGCGTCGACGGACGACGCGCTGCGCGCGAAGCCCCTGCTCGCAGACCTCTCGACTCATTCGGCCAATATCGAAGGCACCGTGATCGAACTCACCGTGGAAGACGGACCAAAGATCACCGCCGACGCGCTGCGGCGAATCGACGCGGCGGCCATTTCGCTGAACGGCTTGGCGTTACGCGAGCCCAGTCTGGACGACGTCTTTTTAAACCTGACGGGCCACAAGGCCGAGGACACTTTGATGGGCGACGGTGCGCCAGAAGATCGCCACGGACGAAAGGCCCGCGCGTGAGCACCCTGCCCGCCTCCACATCCACTCACTCCCCCCTGCGCTGGGCCGTGAGCGACGTGCTCACCATCGCGCGGCGCAACCTCATGACGATCGTACGAATACCGACCCAGATGGTCTTTTTAATCATTCAGCCAATCATGTTCGTCATCCTCTTTCGTTACGTCTTTGGCGGCGTCATCAAGGTTCCGGGCAACTCCTACGTCAACTACCTGATCCCGGGCATCTTGGTCCAGACGACCATCTTCGGCTCGGTAGGCACCGCGATTGGTCTCGCCGAAGACCTACAAAAGGGACTAATCGAACGTTTCCGCGCGCTGCCCATGGCGCGCTTGGCGGTGCTGGCGGGACGCACGGTCTCGGACCTGTTTCGAAACGTTTTGGTCCTCGTCATCATTACCGGCGTCGGTTTCCTCGTGGGCTTTCGTCCCGGCGGCGGCCTTGTGAGCTATCTCCAAGCGTCCCTTTTGATGTTGATCTTTGCGTACTGCCTCTCGTGGGGCTTTGCCTTCATTGGACTGAGCGCCCCGAACTCCGAAGCGGCCCAGGCGATGACCTTTCCGGTGATCTTTCCCCTCACTTTCGCGTCGGCGATCTTCGTGCCCGTAACGTCGATGCCGAGTTGGCTGCAACCCTTCGCGATCAACCAGCCGGTCAGCCAGACCGCGATTGCCGTACGCGGTCTCATGCTCGGCACGGCGCACGGCCAGTCCACCTGGATCGCCTTGGCGTGGTCGTTCGGCGCCATCCTCGTGCTCGCGCCCTTGGCCGTCAATCGCTACCGCAAGACCGCCTAGGTGACACCGCTCCTGTCCATTGAAGAACTCGAGGGGATTGTCAACGAGGCGTTCCCCGATTTCGAAGCTCCCCAGATCGAGTCGCTCGAGGGCGACACGCTCGTAATGTCTACGTCGGTCAGCGCTCGCAACTCACGGCCCGGCGGCACGTTGTCGGGACCCACCATGATGGCCCTCGCCGATAATTCGGCGTGGCTGATCATCCTCGCGCACATCGGGCCAGTGTTACTCGCGGTGACAACGAGTCTGCACATTGACTTTCTTCGCAAACCCGAACTGACCGATCTCATGGCGCGAGCTCGACTGATAAAGCTCGGACACCAGCTCGCCGTCGTCGACGTGGAACTCTTTTCTCGCGGTTCCAGCGACCTGGTCGCCAAGGCTCAAGTCACGTATTCAATACCACCGCGCGCGACGTCGTAACGTCGCGACACCTTTAGCGAGGTCGACGCCGCGCCGTGGTGCCGCGCAACGTCATAGGCAGTTTCACGACACCTTCACCCACATGCTCAACCAGGCGCTCTCGCACCAGTCGCTCCATAGTGTGGCGATTCTCGTCACTTTGATTGATGGCGCCCGAGTAAGTGCCAAAAAGCGCCGCGACGTCGTCGATTGTGCGCGTCCAGGTCCAATTGAGTGACACGTCGCGCGCGTTGACGAAGGGCCCGTCGGGGTCGAACTTCGCGCTCCACCCACGGGGCCGGACCCCCGCGTCATCGGGACGCTGACGAAACTTCGTCAACTCGGCGACCCAGGATACGTCCCGACTGAATCCGTTCCACAACACAAAAATGACTCCATCGTCGCGCAAGACCCGCGCCATCTCGTTGGTGGCGTCGGGCTGAGTGAACCAGTGCCACGCCGACGAGGAAACGATGACGTCAAAGGATCTCTCGGCCACCGGTAGCTCCTCGGCGCGTCCATCCAGCACCTGCACCTCGGGGCTTTGTCGAAGCAGCACTCGGCGCATGTCGACGTCGGGTTCGACAATGCTGACGATCGCCCCAAGTTCGAGCAGCAGACGAGTGAACTTACCGGTTCCCGCGCCCACTTCGAGAGCCTCTTGGCCCGTGAGATCGCCCAATAGATCGGCCGTCTCGATCGGCGGACCCGGGCGGAATCGGTCGTAGCTTTCGGCGACGGTACCGAACTTGAGCCCGCGTCCGTCGCCGCTCACGCCTAAATTTCTCCCGTGACTTTCCGCAGGTGGGTGAGAAGTCCTTCGAGTGGGACGCGAACCTGTGAGGTCGTGTCGCGGTCGCGCACAGTGACGGCGCGATCACTCAACGTGTCAAAGTCAACCGTGACACAAAACGGCGTGCCGACTTCGTCTTGGCGTCGATAACGCCGACCAATGGACTGGGTCACGTCGTAGTCGCACATGTAATGGGGCTGCAATATGCCCAAGACCTCACCCGACACGCTCTCGAGTTCGGGTTTCTTGGACAGCGGCAACACCGCGACCTGATAAGGCGCCAGGCGCCAATCCAGACGCAGGACCGTGCGCGTTTCACCCTCGACCAGGTCCTCATGGTACGCAGACAACAAAAAAGCCATCATCGCGCGCGTGGCGCCGGCCGCGGGCTCGATGACGTAGGGCGTGTAGCGCTCACCGGTCGACTGATCGAAGTAGTCCAGCGCCACTCCCGAGTGCTTCGCGTGCTGGCTTAAGTCGTAGTCACCGCGATTGGCGATGCCTTCTAGTTCATCGAAGCCCCACGGGAAGAAGAACTCCACGTCGGTGGTGCCCTTGGAGTAGTGCGAGAGGTCTTCCTTAGCGTGTTCGTGCAGACGCAGCATGGCTTCGGGAATGCCGAGGTCGATATACCACGCGAGACGCGTCGCGATCCAGTAGCGATACCACTCTTCGGCGTCGGCCGGGGGTACGAAGTACTCCATCTCCATCTGCTCGAACTCGCGCGTTCGAAAGACGAAGTTTTGGGGCGTGATCTCGTTACGAAAAGACTTGCCGATTTGCGCGATGCCAAAGGGCGGCTTCTTTCGCACCGTCGAGAGCACGTTCGCGAAATTGGTGAAGATGCCCTGGGCCGTTTCGGGACGCAGGTACGCGGTCGATCCCTCGCCCTCGACGGGGCCAGCCTGGGTCTTAAACATGAGATTGAAGGCCCGTGGCGCCGTGAACTGGGTCGAGCCGCAGTTCGGACAGACTCCGTCAATCTTGTCTTCGCGCCAGCGCTCCTTGCACTTAAGACAGTCCACCAGTGGATCAGTGAAGGTTTCGAGGTGGCCTGATGCGGCCCAGATTGCTGGCGGGCCAAGAATCGCGGCGTCGAGTCCCACGATGTCGACGCGAGTCTGGACCATTGCGCGCCACCAGGCCTGCTTGACGTTGCGTAGCAAGTTGACGCCTAAAGGGCCGTAGTCGTAGGTGGAGCGAAATCCCCCGTAGATCTCGGCCGATTGGAAGATAAAACCGCGCCGCTTGGCGAGGTTCGTGACCTTATCGAGCAGGTCGGGGTCGAGCGTGGGCGTTGCCTCCATTAAAGAAGATTACCGGACGACTCCGAGCTCCTTAGGCGAACGATCACCTGATTGGCCACGAGACGGGCCTTTGGTTTTAACGTCACCTGGCCCTCGCGCACATTCACGAGATGCCTGATCTCTTCGAGTGAATCGAACGCCTCGAGAGTGACGCCCCGAGAGGTTCGAAGGGCCAGCGACTCTTCTTCGAAACGTTGGGTCGACTCGTCCAAGAACTCCTCCCCGCCGAGGGGCGATTCGCCCTTTCGAATGAGCTCGATGTAACGATCGGGCGTGCGCAAGTTCCAATAACGCCGTCCGTGTTGGTGCGAGTGGGCCGCAGAGCCAAAACCTACGTAGTCCCCGCGATCCCAGTAGACGTGGTTGTGACGACACTCGTGGCCGGGCAGGGCCCAGTTCGAGATCTCCTCCCACTCATATCCGTGGGCGTGAAGTACTTCGCCGACGAGGTCGTAGGCGTCGGCCGTCGCGTCCTCGTCGGGGTGGCGCCCTGGGTCTCGGCCCAGGGGGGTTGACGGTTCCGCCGTCAAGGCGTAACAACTGATATGCGGCGGCGCATGCTCCAACGTCAACAGGTCATTCAACGTGTGGCGAACGTCGTCAAGGCCCTCCGCGCGCGAACCAACGATGAGGTCCATGTTCCAGGTCCTAAAGCCAGCTTGATGGACAGCCTCGGACACCTCTTTATGGGCCATCGTGCCATGGCGGCGACCTAAGTCCGCCAATACCGCCGGCTGCGTGGACTGGACGCCAAAACTCATGCGCGTCACCCCGCCGTCGAAGTAGCGACGCAAGCGTTCGAGCGAGGCGTCCTCGGGATTGCACTCGACCGTCACTTCGGCGTCGTCGCTTCGCTCGATACTCGCCAGTATCGCGAGTAGTTGCTCGGCCGGTACGCGCGAGGGCGTGCCCCCACCAAAGAACACTGAGGTCGCCACGGGAAGTCCTTCGTCCTTTGACCGAGCGATCTCTTGAAGTACGGCGTCAACGTACTCGTCCATCAAATGGTCGCGATCGACGTACGTTGCAAAGGCGCAGTAGTCGCAACGGTGCGCGCAAAAGGGCACGTGTACGTACACCCCAAAGTCGCTCACGGTGGTCGTCAAGGGCGCCCTAGCGATCGCTCGGCGCGATTAACGGCGCGACGGACCCCGGCGCGCGAAGGCGCCGTCCGAAGTGGACTTCGATGGCCTCTTGAGCGATGGCCATCACCTCACCGGCGCCTGGCGGATTCGTTTCACGCAACACGCCCGCGAGATCGCCGCCCACGACGCGGCGAATGAGCGCCAACGCGTCGGGCGAGAGCGCGACGCCCTGGCGACATTCGTCACAGAGCGTCCCGCCAATCTGTGCGTCAAAGGCGACGAGGGGAGCCTTTCGTCCACAGTTCACGCACTCGTCCACGACTGGCTCGGAGCCGTCGAGCGCGAGCAATCGAAAGTAGAACGACGCCGGCACGAGCGCGGGGTCGAACGACTCGTCGTCCAGCGTGAGCAACACGCGCGCCAAGAGATCAAAGATCTCCTCGTCGGGTACTCCGTCGGAGGGAATCGCGTCGATCGCTTCCACCACGGCGTACCCGGCGGAGATACGGGCGTACGACGAGCGAAGCGACGAGAGCCTTTCGCGATGCTGCACGTGACGCGCGACGTAGAACTCGCCGCGGGTCTTCACCAAGTCGACGGTCACGTGCGCCAGCGTCTCGAGTGAGCCGCCCATTCGACTGGTGGTCTTTCTCACGCCCTTGGCGAGGACACGAACCTTGCCGTGGTGGCGCGTCCAGAGCACGACCACGCGATCCGCTTCGCCGGACTTGTAGGTTCTCAATACCACGGCCTCGTCGTTGAACTCCTTCACGTCTGGGGCCGGTCCTCGGGATCGCCAAAGTGCTGCTTGCGCGGAGTGAGGCCCATGAAACGAGTGAACGCGACGCCAAGCGCGATCATCGCGGCCAGCACCAGGGGCACGATCAACGGCTCGACCAGTGACGTCGCGCCGTTCAAGGCGAGTACCCACAACACGACGTAGAACAACACTCCCACGATGAGCGTGGCGCGGCGCACGCTCACTCGTCCACCCCGCCGTATCGCCGTTCGCGGTGTTGATACTTCACAATGGCGTCGTAGAGGTCTTCGCGGCGAAAGTCGGGCCAGAGCACGTCGGAAAAGATCAACTCCGAGTACGCCATCTCCCAGAGCAGAAAGTTCGAGATTCGATACTCCCCCGAGGTGCGAATGACCAGGTCCGGATCGGGCAGTTCGGGGTGGTAGAGCCGCTGGCGAATCGTCTTTTCGTCAATCTTCTTGATTGGCACTTTGTCCTTCACTAACTCGCGCACGACGTCGACGATCTCGGCGCGCCCGCCGTAGTTGAAGGCGATGTTGAGCGTCAGATCCTTATTGTTCTTCGTCAGTTCGGCCGCTTCGTCCATGCGCCTCAGCAGGCCCTTGGGCACCCGCCAGTCCCGTCGCCCCGAAAAGACGATGCGCACGCCGTCGGCGTGCAGCTCGTGCTGGCGCCGCTCGAGCAGACCTCGATTGAAGTTCATCAGATAGCGCACTTCGTCGACTGGCCGGCGCCAGTTCTCGGTCGAAAAGGCGAAGACGGTCAGGGCCTTGACGCCCACGGCGAGCGCTCCGTAGGTCGTGTCCACCAGGGACTCCTCGCCCGCGCCGTGCCCCTCGGTGCGCGCTAGGCCCCGTCGTTGAGCCCAGCGACCGCTGCCGTCCATCACGATCGCCACGTGCCGGGGCACGCCAGCACGCTCGATCGCCGCGGGAAAGGGTAAGGGACGTGGATCGGGCACGAACAAAACTTAGTTCCTCTCCTTAAGAACTTTCTCTGCGACCCCTAAGGTCAACGCGTGCAGAGTTTCGATCCCGACGACGAGTTAGTTACCGTCGAACCGGGCGACGAAGAAGGGATTCAGCTCGACGACGACGTCGTTGCCATTGACGGCGAACGCGCGCTGGAGTTGCTCGACACCATCACCCACGACCTGCCCGGCGGCGGCGAAAGCCGCCAGGGTCAGCGTGACATGGTGCGCGCCGTCGCTTCGGCCCTCTCTCGACGTCGCCATCACGTCATCGAGGCCGGCACCGGCGTCGGAAAGTCGCTCGCCTACCTCGTGCCGGCCGTGATGTCGGGCCATCGTGTCGTGATCGCGACCGCCACCAAGAATCTCCAAGACCAACTCGCGAAGAAAGACGCCCCCCAAGTGGCCGAGCACGTCAAGGGCGTTCGCGTGGCCGTGCTTAAGGGCAGGCAGAACTACCTCTGTAAAAATCGGGCCCAGGGCGTTGGTGCGGGCGCTCAGTTGAGTCTCGACGACGGCACCGAAGTGCCAAAGGGCGTCGCCGATCAGATGCGGCGAATCCTTCGCTGGTCCAACGACACCATCACGGGCGACCTCGACGAGTTGCCCTTTGAGGTCGACGGGCGCGCTCGGCGCGCCCTATCGGTGACGCCCCAGGAGTGTCTCGGCCGGGCCAGATGTCCCCAGGGACAGAACTGCTTCGCCGAACTGGCGAAGGACCGAGCGAACGAGAGCTCGATCTTGATCGTGAACGCCCACCTCTACGCGTCGCACCTGGCGTCGGGATCGATGCTGTTGCCGGCCCACGAATACGTGGTCTTTGACGAAGCCCACGAGATACTCGACATCTTCGCGACGTTGCTCGGGACTTCGCTCAACGCCGCTCGCCTGCGGGCCCTGGCAATGGGGGCGCGGTCGTTGCTCGGTGACGACGACAAGGTTCATGCCGACCAACTGCTCTCGAGCGCCGATCGCCTGGCGACTCTTTTGCTCGCGCAGTACGAACGCAACGAACTAAAGGGGCTCGACGAGGCGTGCGAGCTCGAACTCGCGCGCGCCAGTGAACTCGTGTCGTCGCTCGTGGAGAGTCTGCGCGCCCTTGAGACGACCTCGCCCGACAGCGACTTTCGAAAGGTGCGCGCCCTGGGTCCGGCCATTCACCTGGCCAACGATCTCGACCGAGTGAGCAGAGTGAAGGACAGTGAGTTGCTCTTTATCTCCCGGCGTGACCGTGAGGTTGACGTCGAGATCTCGCTCGTGGACGTGGGGCCGCGACTGCGCGAGGATCTCTGGAGTCACGTGACGGCGGTACTTTCGAGCGCCACGATCCCCGACACCTTGCCCCGAGACCTGGGCCTCGACGACTGCGTGGTTGAGCACTTTGAGAGTCCCTTTGACTATCAGAGCCACGCGTTGCTCTACGTACCCGAGAATTTTCCCGAGCGAAACGGACCCGACGCCGAAGCCGCCATCATCGAAGAGCTCGTCGAACTCATCACCGCGGCCGGCGGGCGCACCCTCGCGCTCTTCACCAATCGCGCGGTCATGCAACGCGTCGCCGAGGCCGTGTCACCCCAACTCGACACCGAGGTTCTCGTCCAGGGCACGTTGTCGCGCGATCGATTGATCGAGGAGTTCCGTCGCAGCGCCGAGGCGAGCCTCTTTGCCGTTACCAGTTTCTGGCAAGGCGTCGACGTGCCCGGTCACTCGCTCAGCCTCGTCACCATCGACCGGTTGCCCTTTCGCGTGCCCGGCGATCCGTTGGCCGAGGCCCGTCGTGAGAGGTCGAAACGGCCCTTTTACGAAGTGGACCTGCCGCGCGCGACGATGCTGCTCGCCCAGGGCGTCGGACGGCTCATTCGCACGAGCAACGACCGCGGCGTCGTCGCGGTCCTCGACACTCGCCTCGCCACCGCGACTTACCGCTCGGCGATATTCAAGAAGTTGCCCCCGATGCGCCGAACGCGCGACAGGGCCGAAGTACACGCGTTCTTGCACGAACTTCGCCAGTAATCCCTTGCTTTTCCGGTAATACCAGTCTGCGGCGGATAATAGACTACTATTTCACTAGATTTAATTCCCTACCTCGGAGACCTCATGCACATCGATCTTTTCTTGGTACTCGGCAGTGCCGTCGTCGGCCTGCTCGTCGGGCTCACGGGCGTGGGAGGCGGGGCGCTCATGACGCCGATGCTGGTGCTGGTTTTTGGCATCACGCCCACCGCCGCCATCACCTCGGACCTCGTGGCGGCGCTCTTCATGAAACCCGCCGGCGTCGCGATTCACTGGCGAAAAAAGACCGTAAACACGGGACTCGTCAAGTACCTCTGTTATGGCTCATTGCCGGCCGCGTTTTTGGGTACGTACGTCATGCACCTCTTGGGCGAGAGCGCGATGGCCGAGCACCGACTCCAGATGCTGCTCGGTGCCGCGCTCATCATTGGCGCGTTGGCCATGCTCGGACGCACGCTCATGGCCCCGACGGCGAATGCCAAGGCCATCGTGGTACGTAAGGGTGCGACGATCACGATCGGGGCGGTGGGTGGCTTCATGGTCGGCCTCACGTCGGTGGGCGCGGGATCGCTCATCGTGGTCTTGCTGCTCTTTCTCTACCCGAGCCTTCGCAATAGTCACTTGGTCGGCACGGACCTCGCCCAATCGGTACCCCTCACGCTCTCGGCGACGCTTGGCACGTTGCTCTTTAACCACGTGGACTTCTCGTTGACGTCCTCGATCATCATCGGCTCGGTGCCGATGGTCATTGTGGGCTCGCTCCTCTCCTCGAGATCCAACGGCATCACGCTTCGACGCATCATCACCGCGACGGTGTTACTGAGCGGCCTCAAGTACATCGGCGTCCCGATCAACGCCCTAGGCTTCGCCGCCGTGATCCTGGCGGTGGGCATCATTGCCATGGAAGTCAAGCAGGCCGGTGAGCGGCGCCGCGTGAAGGTGGAAACGACCTCAGTAACCGAAACGGTCGAGGACGTCGTCCCGCTTCTGCCAGCCCGGCTCGACCTTGACGCGAAGCTCGAGGTAAAGCCCCTCGGGCAGCTGACTTCGGGCGGCGATGCCCACGTCCTTGAGTAGCTGTCCGCCCTTACCGATGACCATGCCCTTTTGACTCTCGCGCTCGACGAGTATCTCGACGGTGACGTGGGGCCACTCGAACTCACTCACGCGACAGTGAATCGAGTGCGGGAGTTCTTGCATGGTTTTACGAACCAGTTGCTCGCGTACCAACTCGGCGATCCAGGTCGCCTCGGTGACGTCCGAGACCTCCTCGTCGGGAAAGAGGAACGGCGACTCGGGCATCGCGCCCGTGAGCTGTTCTAAGAGCGCCGCGGCCCCCTCGCCGGACTTGGCCGACACCGGAAAGTACTCCACGTGCTGGGCGGCCTCTTCGCGATTGATCGAGGCCGCGATCTCCTCGCAGGCCACACTGGCCGCGAGCAACTGCTCGGCGACGGCGGTCTTGCCCACGCGATCGATCTTGTTCACCACCACGATCAGTTGCGGGCCGCTCGCGCCGCGCGCTTGGCGCAACATGGTCTCGATCACGTGGCGATCGCCGGGACCGATGGACGAGTTGGCCTCGATGACCGCGAGGATGACGTCCACGCCGTCCGCGGCGGCGCGCGCCGTCTCGTTCAACCGTCCGCCGAGGGTGGTGCGCGGACGGTGCAGGCCCGGGGTGTCCACCAAGATGATCTGGGTGTCGCCCTCGCTCAAGATGCCGCGTATGGCGTGGCGCGTGGTGTTGGGCGACGCCGCGGTGATGGCGACCTTCGCCCCGACGAGTTGATTGACGAGCGTCGACTTGCCCACGTTGGGCCGTCCGAGCACGGCGACGAACCCCGCTCGGGTCACCGCGACGCCCGAGGTTCGACGCGCACCTCTTCGATCCGTCGCCCGTCCATGCGCACCACGGTCAAGCGATAGTGCTCGGTGCTAAAGACGTCGCCCACCGCGGGC
>PLBM01000016.1 GCA_003134515.1 Acidimicrobiaceae bacterium
ACCCGTCACGGTAACGGGAACTGTAGAGTTGATCGTGCTTCCATCTCCAAGCTCACCGTAGTAGTTGTATCCCCAACAATCCACGGTGGCTGATGCAAGGAGCGCGCAGGTGCTTTCGGTACCAGCCGAGATCTCGGTTGCAACATTTGGCGAATTATTGGTCGTCGTAGTAGTTGGTAGCGAAGTCGAAGTAGTGGTCGACTCCCAATTCGCCTTAAAGGCCGCCTCGGCCGCCGTGGCCATTCGTTGGTGCCCCGCTGCGGTGGGATGCAATGTCTGTGTCCCAATGATGTTCACGCACGAGGCGCCAGAGTTGACTCTGAAGATGCAGCGGTCCGTCTGGATGATTCCATCGCCAAGGGCCAGGTCAATACCGTTGATATCTGATTGACTCATTGTCTTCGTGTTGCATGGTTGGGCATACGGGGTGGTCGCCGCAGTCAAGTTAACGACTCGGATACGCCCTTGGTACGCGGGCATGACCGCGACCGCGGCGACTGCGCTCATGATGTCGTGGTTGGCAGTGGCCTCCATCGCGTTAATGTCACCCTGGACTTTCGAGTTCAAGCCGAGATAAGCCGTCGTGCCAGTCAGTGGTGAGATGAGCGCTCCACCGGTGAGAGGGCAGAACTTCGACGTGGGGATCTGCCGTGGGGTCAGCAACTGCGGGTAGGTGAGCACGGCGAGGCGGGCGTTTGTGGCACTGCCAAGGATTGTTTCGTAGGTTTGGACGAGGCCCTGACCCAATTCTGAAATCGCCGTACCGTTGCCAATCACCTTGTTCGATAAGGCCAACCTTGACGCACAGGAGCCGCCCGTCATCGATGGCGGAATACCGGTCACCTGCTGGACAGGTCCCGTCTTGAGCATGATCGAAGCGCAGGAAGTGACGACGTCGGCGAACCCTGCGTCATTACCTCCAATGGTGAGCGAGATGTCGTTCACCGATGAATTCAAGTAGTTCGTCGCGACTGGCTCTTTAGGGATTTGAGGAGCCTCGCCGTCTCGGCCCGACACCATGCTGCCCCCCTTATCGAAGGCGGAAACCGTGAAGCCCGAGTAGGCCCCCGAGCAGGCTACAAATGTGAACGAACCAAGATTCGCTCCAAAACCGTTCTTCACCAACCCGGGATAGGCGTCAATCGCCCGGTGGCAACCATCCTTGCCCGTGTTATATCCGAGGTTGGTTATGTAGCCAGAAGCTTGGGCGGCGAGGCCCTCCCCCGAAGAGTACGAGTCCCCTAAAGCGACGTAGTTAATCTTGGCGGTCGACGATGCTGCCACAGGCAAAGTTGGAAGGGTGAGTGACGCCGACGCAAGAAAGAGGGGCAAGAGGGCTCCGAGAACTACTAATCGCCGAAGACTTTTCACTCGCGGGCATCTCCCCTCGTGGCGCCACACCGGATTGTGCATCTTTTCGTCAGCGTACTGCCCGCCAAAGAGTTTGTCGTGATACAGGTACAGACGCAGCATCTCGTGTTTGGCGGCAGAATGTGGCGGGAGCGGCCATGTCGTGATATTGGGCACGCGCTTCCCCCAGGCCGCCAAATATGCGCACCGCGCATGACCGCGTTAGCGGTTTCCTCAAGGCTACTTCTGCACGCGACCACTAAGTTCGCTCGTCAGGCACACGTTTCGCCGACGGTTGGCGCAGTTTATGTCTAGTACGACATCGAGAAACCGGACACGCTTGCGTAGTGGGGACGTCTAGTGCGCGCCTTCCTTACGCCTCACCTCCTACGTGGCACTAACTCGCGTTATCGGAACCGGTAGCGCCCGAAGATAGTGAGAGCCCAATACGACCTCATGTAAGAGTCACGTTAGTGGAGCGTGGAATACCTGGTGAATCGCGACGGGAAAGTTGGAGAGTGAATCCTCTGAGAGGATTACTCCATGTCAGGATCTACCCGTTACTCACCCTTCCGATGCGACCCCTCAGGCTACGAGTCGGAGGCCAGTTGACTAGAGAGCTCCGGTGGTCGTCCAGCAGTCTGCGGTTCCTCCTATTACGTACAACTTCTCGTTTCCAGTGGACTCCGTGAAGTTGATGTTGGCTGGGCTCCCATCAAGCGCGAACGTAGTGGTCCCGACCNNGAGTTACCGTGCTCTGCTGGTCCTCAAAAGCCGTCGAAAGAGTAATTGAACGGCAGCTGTTCTTTGCCGTGAAGCTGTACCCAGTTGGGAGTCCGGCGTCCAAAGCACCACACCCGTTTGGAGAGAAGGTCTGGTAGTTCTGGGGGCAGCCTTCATCGACGAATGAGACGACGTGCCCGCCGATTTGGGTTGTGTACGAACTGCCGCCTCCATTGATGAGCTGACAGCCGCGGACGCTGGAACACAAACTCAGGAAGTTCACTGGGCCATAGGCGGTCAGCCTTTGGTCAGCGGAGACATATGTGGGATGTCCCTTCATTGTCAGAGTAACTCTGAAGGCGTACTGGCCTCTCACCGTCGAGTGAACCGAATGGTCGACGCACTGAGCACCCTGGATTCGTGATCTGAAGACAGCCCGCCAAACCCTCTTGGTGCCAAATTGCTCTTCGAGGCTGGCCATCGACCCGCGCGTAGCTCCAACACCGCAGATCTCTGCGATTGTGCCCGTCACTCCGACTTCAATTTGCGGACTTTCGAAGTGCCACGTGATCGGAGATTTGTGTGCGGTGAGAGGGACACTCGCACTCACCGCCAATGCTGTCGAACCAATTATCGACAATGTCGCGACGGCGCAAAGCGCAGCCATGTGTACGACGCGCTTCTTCGACTTGTCAATCATCTGGGCCTCTCTATATTTGTGTGAAGGTTGCCATCTGGCAAAGTGAACTAATCCGAAACTGGCCCTGCCACGACTCATTCGCGATGCACTGCCGTTTCCAAAGGGGGACACGAACTTCCTAGATAGTGAGAAACTATAAGGTCGATGGCATCCTTCGTCAATTGCCAGTTTCCAGTCCCGCTGAGATATGTAGGTCCTTCGAGGATTGCTAGCCCTCCGAAGGTCTCTATGTAGTGCAGCCCTTGTGAAGCGACTCGATACCTAGTTACGTCATTCGCTCAAAACTCCCACGCTTTATCTCACGGATCATTGCAGGCCCTCGACGAACTGGGCTGATGAGGGGTGCGCGACCGACGACCGCTATCGCGGCAGCAGCGAAGAATGCACGCCGAATGTCGAGGCTCAAGACGCGACTTTTGCGTCGCCGTGAAGGAACCTTTCGAGACGCGGAACACTGACCAACCATCTAGCGCCAACTCGAATGGCTGGCTCGAACTGGCCCGCCCGCGCGAGACGGTAGACAGTCTCGGCTGACAAACCGAGTCGAATTGCAGCATTCGGTATCGAAATGAGATCGACGGCAACCTGTTCGCGATCGTTAGACGCGCTCATCGCTCATCACCAATCATTAGCTGCTCGAAAAGAAAGCGGTCGGGTCGTGACGGCGACGGTTCACTCATGAAGTCGTCGACGGCGTCTTGGAAGCGACACACTTTTGCTTCGCGTGAATCACTCACCGTCATCTCAGATTCCTCCCGCACGCCACTTCTTACGTCACTTATTCGAACATCGGGCCAAGGTCAATATCAAGATCAATCGCCTCGAGCTCGCCGTCGGAGTTCGGCCTGAAGGAGAGAACGGGTACATTGGAGTCGTTGACGGTCGCCCACCCTTGGTCAATCGCAATCTGTAGCGCCGAGCGATCAATGAGAATCGGCTCTTCGTCATCTCCGACGAAGAGCGCCAGCGTGGGGGCTCCCTCGTAGTCGCCGAAGATCATCCGTAGGCTNNATCGGCTTGTTCGCGACAGCGGATCTTCCGTTTCGAGTGACGTACGCCGTATCCAATCGTCAGTCTCCATCTCACCGATCACGGATTCAGAAGAACTCGACGGGCGCTCGAGTTTGGAAGCGATCCCCATCTGCACCAGCTGAGAAACGACGCGATGATCAACTCGATCGACACCAAGTGACTTACCGGCCTCGGGGTGAGCTTCGCCCAGCGCCCAGTCGTGAACGAACTGCGCCACCAACGCGAACGCACCTTCTACTTCCCAAGTAGTAATCGGGTACTCGCTCAGATAGCCACGCGCTGCGTCACTGAACTCCAGCGTTTCTTCGATGTCCCACGCGCAGTCAGGATCAATGATATTCAGCGCCAGTTCAATGAACTTGGTGGTCACGGGCACGAGCGCTCTCACGCTGGGCGTAGTTGGTTGCGCGATTGATCCAAAGAGATCAGACAGTCGCTTCGTCACGTCGTCGACCAGATCGGGCGCGTCCGTCCAACGCGAACTCTCGTCGTCCCAGCAGAGCCCCTCGGGAAAGCGCGTCGCCGACGAGTCCATATCGACGAAGGTCGCCTCGGTATCGGCGTCGTAGGTCACCACCAGTGAGATGCGCTTAGCCACTTTTCTCCCTTAGTCGCCGAGCTCGCGCCACACGTCGGCTACGACGTCGATCCCGTCACACGTGTCGCCAACGAACGGCTGATAGTTGCTAACGATGCCGTCGCGCAGTGCAACATCGACCGCGGTCACCGAGATCCGCTCGTCGGACGCGCTAGCGATCTCGTGAACACGTTCGAGTTCACTCGCGTTCGTCCAGCGTTCCCCCGGGTCCAGGGCCGCTTCCACGTCACGCCCGTGCTCGACCGAGACGGCCGCACTGACAACGTTCAGAGTCTCGCCGACGAGTACTGGCACTTCAAACGTCGTCAGCACCGCCGCGGCGGCTCGTTGAATTCGCCCCGTGGAGGCCTTGATGCCTTGAAGGGCTTCCGGGGCACCACCGGCCCAGCCGGCGACGTAGCCAAAGGAGTAATCGCCGGTCTCCATACCGAGCGCCGAGCAGATGACGTAGGCCGTGGACTCCGCTTCGAGTTCCTTGAGTCCTCGCGCCGAGTACTTCGTCGTCGCAACCTCGGGATCGTGCAATAGCGCGTGGCCGATCTCGTGGGCGAGCGTCTTGGCTTGTTGGGCCCCGGAGTTGCCGCTCGCCACTCGGATTCGGCCCTCAGCGTGAATCGTCTCACCGTTCGCCCCGCTCTCTAGTGACTCGGGTCGCTCGACGCGAAACCCAATACTCTCGGCGAACTCGGTGAGCGTGGCGAACACGCCCTCGGGTGCGACACCGCTCAGTTTGCTCACGACGTCGGGCAGGTCGGGTCCCTCGGTTTGACTCACGTCGAAGACGGGCACCAACTTGAAGCCACGAATTTCACTGGTCTTCTCACCCTCGGGTCCGTCGTCCTTTTGGTACTTCATCGGCGCAAAAATTCGAAGCGCCGACTCCTTGGACCGGACCTGACGATCCAGTGCCTGCCAGGCGCGATAACCCGCCACCCGCGTCGCGTCGGGTTTCTGCGCCAGGATCAACAGCACGTTGTTCGGGCTGTAGCGGTAGAACTTGCTCTGCACGTTCAAGTACTGCGTCCACTTCTCACTGGTCGTGAGTTCGGCAATGCCGGCGCTCAGTTCGTCGAGTAACCCGGAGTGGTCGCGCGTACGTCCTTCCCGTGGTGGGTGGAGCTGAGTTGGCGATCGTGAGACGTGCCCCGAGGGAGCATCGGCCAGTGAGACGTCCACCACCGGCGACTCAGCTCGGGTGGCGAATGCCACTTCACCGGCCCGTTCGACCGGCGTCGCGACGCCCAGTGACGCTAAGTACTGCGGCGTCAGTTCGTTNNCGTGACCGCTCCGCGCAGGGTCGCCCCGCGCAAGTCGGTGCCGATCACGTTCGCGTCAGTTAAGTCGACGAAGGACAGGTTGCACTTGGCCATACGAGCAAACGTCAGCGTCGCCCCGCGCAGATTCGCGAACGAGAGATCCAGTCCCTCGAGATCAGCACTCGTTAAATCAGCTTCCGAGAGGTTCACGCCGTAGCCGCATAATTGAGGGGTCCCGTTGATGAGGAGGACGCGGTACTCACGCTCAAGGCCGTCGACCGTCATGGTGACGATCTCGCTCACGGCCGAAGACCCTTGACGTCCACGCCGCTACCACGAGGGACGTGGTCCGGCGAGCCGGTGCTTACCAGGTGAGTCGTGGAGTGATCACGCCCGCAGCGCTGCAGCACGCTCAGCTTCGTGGCGACGGCCATGTCTCTCTCCTTTCTTCACCCGGTAGCGGACGTACTGCGCTCNNCCGCGACACCCTCGCCCAGTGCTTCGAGTAGTTCCGCGTAGTCGTGGCCCATAACTGCATCTCCGTTACCCACCCGGTAGTGAGTTACTCCGAGTGACCTAACGCAACGGTCGCGGCCTTACGACGTCGGTGCGCAATATCGTCGAGAACGAACATCTCGAAGGCGCGCTCCTCCGCGCTCTCTGGTCCGTGGCCACAGCGCAGGTCGGCACTGAACTGACGCAGCAGCACCGTCATGTCGCGGTACGCGCGGTGCCAGTCCGTGCCCGAGGACGCAGGCGACGATTTCGCGTAGGCGACTCGTTCGTGGTCCTTCAGGGCCTGCAGCGCCATGACCAGCGACTCGTGTTCGTACCAACACGCCGGCACGACGTAGCTGTCAAGACCCTTGTAGCGGACCCGCAGCGCCTCGACCCAGCGACGCAACTCGGGCCACTGTTGCTGCGCGGCGAGCGCCGCCAAGCTCGGCCAGTGCAGCGGCGCTTCAGCCTTTTCGTCGTCGCCATGTGCCGTACTCCGCGAGCGCGGTTCGAGGGCCCGGCGCACAACCTCGCGTGGAGGCGTTTCTGATGTCACGTCGCGCGTTCGAGCGCTGTTCGAGGGCAACCGAGTTCGGGCCGTCGGCAAATGCCGTTGCACGCGCTGCACCACCCGATGCCTAGCGCGCTAGCGCCCACCGGTGCCTCCAGCGAGTAACGCCGCGCCGCGTAACAACTCTTCCACGGCGTTACGCTCGAGTCCCAGTTCCTGGGCGTCGCTCAGGGCCGTCCAGGGACGCAGCGTCAACATGATGGGCTTGGCGGCGCGCAACATCAAGAGACCGTGGCCAACCTTGATGAGACGAAGGCTGCTCGGATCCAAGATGGGGCGTTGGCCCGTGGACTCCGAGATGTTCTTGCCGCCGTCGAACTGGTGGATCGTCGTGACCTCGGAACTCTCACGTTCGCCAATCAACTTCGCCAGATCGTGGATGTTGCGTCCGTTCAGCGCCAAGTCGCGCAACTGAGTGTTGGTCACGTTGGCGGAGCGCTCACCGGAATCGGCCTGCAACTGCAACTGTCCGGCATCCGTCGTAACTGTCACCGTATCCGTGGAAGAACCGATCTGCAGGGTCAGCTCACCCAGGCTTAGCCGCCCTTGAGGCGTCACGGTAATACCTGTCTTGGTCAGCAGTTTGAATC
>PLBM01000085.1 GCA_003134515.1 Acidimicrobiaceae bacterium
GAGGTGATGGTGATGCCGCGCTCTTGTTCTTGGATCATCCAGTCCATGGTGGTGTTGCCCTCATGGACCTCGCCGATCTTGTAGTTCTTGCCGGTGTAGAACAAGATGCGCTCGGTCGTGGTGGTCTTGCCCGCGTCGATGTGGGCCATGATGCCAATATTGCGAACTCTGTCCAGGGGGTATTCGCGTGCGGTCATTTCTTTACAAGCTCTCTTTACTTACCAGCGGTAGTGGGCAAAGGCCTTATTGGACTCGGCCATCTTGGCCATGTCCTCGCGGCGCTTGACGGCCGCGCCCACGCCGTTGCTGGCGTCAATGATCTCGTTGGCCAAACGGTCGGCCATGGTCTTCTCGCGGCGCTTCTTGGCGAAGTCGGTCAACCAGCGAATTGCCAACGTCGTCGAACGGCGCGGACGCACCTCAACGGGCACTTGGTAGGTGGTGCCGCCCACGCGACGCGACTTCACCTCGAGCTCGGGGCGAATGTTCTCTAAGGCACGCTTCAAGGTCGCTACGGGGTCGCCCGTGGTCTTTTGCTCCACGAGCTCTAACGCGGTGTAGACGATACGCTCGGCGATCGTGCGCTTACCGCGCTCGAGGATCTTGTTGGTGACCTGAGTGACGAGCACCGACTTGTAGATCGGGTCGACAGGAATCTCACGGCGTACGGCGGGGCCTTTACGGGGCATTACTTCTCCCTCTTGGCGCCGTAGCGGCTACGGGCCTGCTTGCGGTCACGGACACCCGAGGTGTCAAGGGCGCCGCGAATGATCTTGTAGCGCACACCGGGCAGGTCCTTCACGCGCCCGCCACGCACCAACACGATGGAGTGCTCTTGGAGGTTGTGGCCCACGCCGGGAATGTAGGCGGTCACTTCGACGCCCGAGGTGAGGCGCACGCGCGCCACCTTGCGCAGGGCGGAGTTTGGCTTCTTGGGCGTGACGGTGTGCACGCGCGTGCACACGCCGCGACGTTGCGGGGCCCCCTTCAGGGCCGGCGTCTTCGTCTTTGAAACCTTGTCCTGTCGGCCTTTTCGGACCAACTGTGCGATTGTGGGCACACGGAACCTCTCTGATTGGTACATCTACTTCCGCGCCGGTTAGTCCGGAGCGCGGAGTGTCAATCCTACGACAAAGTTGCGTCGTACGGCAAGCCCGTCGCCGCTCGGCGAGAGCGGCGACGAACTTACGCGCTACAGCGCCTGGCCGCCGAGTTGATCCTCGGGGTTGACGGCGTCGTTCTCGGGTAGGGCCGACTCGTCGTACGTGGCCGTGCCGATGTTCTGAAAAGCACTCAAGTCGGCGCTAAAGGTGTCGTCGCTGCTCAGCTCGCCCAGCAGACTCGCCAAGTCCAGGTCGTCGTCCGAGACCTGCGCCCAGGCGGGCAGCAGTTCGGCGTCGGGCATGTCGAGGCGAAGCTCACGTCGGTTGTAGTACTCCAAGCCCGAGCCGGCCGGGATCAACTTGCCGATGATGATGTTCTCTTTTAGACCCACCAAGTTGTCGCGCTTACCTTCGATGGCGGCCTCGGTCAAGACCCGGGTCGTCTCTTGGAACGACGCCGCCGAGAGCCACGAGTCGGTGGCGAGCGAGGCCTTGGTGATACCCATCAACTGGGCCCGGCCGTCGGCGGCTTCTTTGCCGCTGGCTTCGAGCTCGTCGTTGGTGTCGTTGAAGAGCTTCACGTCAATGAGCGCCCCGGGCAGCCACGCCGAGACTCCCGCGTCCACGATCTGCACGCGGCGCGTCATCTGGCGAACGATGAGTTCGATGTGCTTGTCGTGAATCGACACGCCCTGGTCGCGGTAGACGTTCTGCACCTCTTCGACGAGGTACTGCTGGGTCTCACGCGTACCACGGAACTTCATCATCAACTTGGGGTCGAGCGGTCCGTCGTGCAACGGCGTGCCGACTTCGACCTCTTGACCGTCCTCGACGAGCAGGTGACGAGCGATCGAGATCGACTCCTCTTGGACCTGTCCCTCGTCGCCGACGATGGTGACCTTGCGCTCGCGTCCGATCAGCTCGACACGAACCGCGCCCGAGAATTCGGCCACGGCGGCGGCGCCTTTAGGGGTGCGCGCTTCGAACAACTCCACCACGCGCGGCAGGCCGTGGGTGATGTCGCTTTCGGTCACGCCACCCGAGTGAAAGGTCCGCATGGTGAGCTGAGTGCCCGGCTCGCCAATGGACTGAGCGGCGATCACCCCGACGGCTTCGCCGAGCTCGACCAGTTGGTGGGTCGCGAGCGACAGGCCATAACACGCGGCGCACACGCCCTGGATGGCGTCGCAGGTCAAGGTCGTGCGGACCCTCACGCGCGACACACTCTCGTCGTCGCGAATCTTTTCGACGTCGTCCATCAACAACATGGTGCCGGCACTGAGCAACGTGCCGTCACTCAGCGTGGTGTCCTCAGCGATGACCCGACCCCAGAGCTTGGTCTCTAAGTGCGCGCGCTGGGCCCGGGTGTCGGGCGCGACGTGCTCGATCCACATGCCGCGTCCGGTGTGACAGTCGAACTCCTTGACGATGAGCTCTTGGGCGACGTCGACCAGACGGCGCGTCAGGTAGCCCGAGTCCGCCGTTCGAAGTGCGGTGTCGCCCAGACCCTTGCGGGTGCCGTGGGTCGAGATGAAGTACTCCAACACCGAAAGTCCCTCGCGGAACGAGGACTTGATCGGACGCGGGATCATCTCACCGCGGGGATTGGACACGAGGCCCTTCATCGCGGCGATCTGGCGGATCTGTTGGCTGTTACCACGGGCCCCCGAGTCCACCATCATGCGGATCGGATTCTCGGGAATGGCGTTCATGGCGCGGTCCGTGGCGTCACCGACCTCTTTGTTGGCGTTGGTCCAGATCTCGATCTCTTGCTGGCGGCGTTCGTCGTCGACGATCACGCCGCGCCGGTAGTTGGTCTCGACCTTGGCGGCCTGTTCCTCGTACTTGTTGAGAATCGCGGCCTTTTCCGGGGTCGTGATGATGTCGTCGATCGAGATCGTCAGACCGGACTTGGTCGCGAAGCGAAAGCCCAGCGACTTGATGGCGTCGAGCGACGCCGCGACCTCTTGACGCGAGTAACTGGCCGAGATCTCTTCGACGATGGTGCCAATCGGCACCGCGTTCTTGCCGATCAACTCATTCACGTAACGAAAGCCAAAGGGCAGCGCCTCGTTGAACAGGACCCGCCCGGCGGTGGTGACCAGCGAGCGACCGGCGCCCGACACTTCGACGCCCGCGGCTTCTAAGCGCGTGTCGAGCGACGAGCCCTCGAGAGGGCGAATTTCGATCGGCACGCGAAGGCCGAGCAATTTGTCCAACACCGAATTCTCGATCTCGTAGACGTGGCGATAGACCTTGGGGTGCTCGACCTCTTTTTCACTGGGCAGCGTCAAGTAGTACGCGCCAAAGACCATGTCCTGGGCCGGCTCGGTGATGGGACGTCCGGTGGCGGGCGTGAAGATGTTGTTCGTCGAGAGCATCAAGATGCGCGCCTCGGCTTGGGACTCGGCCGACAGCGGCACGTGCACGGCCATCTGGTCACCGTCGAAGTC
>PLBM01000040.1 GCA_003134515.1 Acidimicrobiaceae bacterium
TACTTTCTCATGGCCACGGACAGAGCGCTCGCATCTATGAGATATCAACGAAGGATGACTCGCGGTCGGGTTTTCCGCAAGGCGCTCGCCACCGCTGCCCTTGTTGCGGTGGTCGGTGTCGCGTCGTTCAGCGCGCTGAAGCCTTCAATGGTCAGCGCCGGAACGACCAGTGAAAAAGGGCTCCACATTTATCGAATCAGCGGCGACCAGTTCGGCGTGTTCACAGCGATTCACGTCGTCACCTTTAGCGGGTCTGGGTATGCGGTCAAAATTGACCTCGCCCACCACGCCATCGACGGGGGAGTGGAGACTCCAAGCTCTATGTGCCGCAGCACGGCCGGCTGCGTGGCGGCCGTCAACGGTGACTTCTTTGACGTGACGCGCCGGGGAAAGCCCGACCCGGGCGACGAGGTCGGTGGAATCATTCAAAACTGCGTCCTTCTTCACACCCCCGAAGTCGCGCATCAGCAGGCCAATCTTGACGGGCAGTCAGTTAGCGAGGGCCTCAACTGGAGTAGCACCGTCGACGTCAACGGCACCAGCGTTCCGATCACCGCCATCAATCAGGAATTGCCGATGTCGTACGTTAAAGTCAATCTTCCATTGGCGGGGACCCTGCTCTTCACTCCGCCGTACGCCCTTCGAACCCCGTCCGCGATAGGTCGGGTCACGTATGAGTTCACTCAAGTTAATGGATCCACCACTCCCACCACAACCAGCACCACCACTCCAAGCACAACCAGCACCACCATTCCGACGACAACCAGCACCACCATTCCGACGACAACCAGCACCACCGCTACGACGACAACCAGCACCACCACTCCCACCACCTTCAACCCCACCAGTCCCACGACAATTAACGCGACGGTTGTTCTCGAACTCGTGGCGCAGACCGCAAGGGCGGTGAGGGTTACCGCTGGTCGTGTTGACATTTCTGCGCCTACGGGGACAGTGCTCGCAACCCTGCAGGTCGGCAGCACCGTAACCATGACTACAACTTCAACTGCCGGGTGCGACAACATCGGAGGGCACCCGATCCTCCTTAATCACGGCGTAGTTATGCCAATAGATCACGCGGATACCCACATGTTCAAGCAGTATGCGCGCACGGTGATTGGATGGACGGGTTCGGGTGAGACGGTGCTCATGACTGTCGATGGAAAGGATGGCGTGTCGGGCGCCACGGCGCACCAACTAGTCAGACTTCTGGAGTCCCTCAATGTGGTGACCGCTCTCGACCTCGATGGAGGAAATTCCACGACTCTCTTTGCCAATGGGCGCGTCCAGAATATTCCCTCCAGTGGGCACGAGCGGCCGGTTTCGACAAGTCTGCTTGTTGTCCATAATCCCTAGCGAAGGTCGCCCCGGGCCGATCAGTGGAGGTAAGGAGATTCGAACTCCTGACCCCTTGCATGCCATTAACAATTTCGACGTTTCTTGACGTGCGTGGTTGTCCAAATTTGCTTGAAATTACTGCGTTCTCGTCCACTGACGTTTGCTGAAGAGTCTCATTGTTTTTTGGGGTTGCTTGCATGGTTGCTTGTATTGAACATCGTGCAAGGGGTAGGGCAGCCGACCAATTCTGGCCGTGAGAATTTATGCAGGAGAGCGGTCCTCGAAAGTCTCTGACTAAGAATCTATGAATTGGTAAATGGGTGATTCAAGTCCGTTGGTGAACTCTAAAGAAAGTCGATGGACTTCAGGAATGGCTCAAAAATCGCAGAATTTGAATGCTGACCGAGTGCCAGCGACTGCACTCTTGGGAAAGATTGAAGTAATGAACGATCGAAGTGCGCAGTACGGGACGGCGCCCAGTTGAGGACCAGTCGCATCCTTGATGAAAAGTAGTCCGGGCGCTGGGCAGAGTTCAGCCGTTGCAACCCAGTTGGCCGATGCGCCTCTAGTTGGAGCCACCGAAATAATGAACACCGTATCTTGCTCCATGCACACCATCGGTTTGTCGGACAAGCTCGGAGGTTGCGGAAGTTTGGCGATCGCTAGACGTAACGCGGTCGTTTGACGTCTCGTAAGCACCACAGTCGTTGGATCAGTTGATCCGGACATTGCGGACATACGGGCGTAACCGGTGATGGAAATGACCCCCGTTGCGGGCAGGGACACTTTCGCCGGTGACGAAGAACTCAACGGATTTACCAAGACTGTCGCTGGACCGATCTGTGAAGTAACTGCACCCACTCCAGCGACGTCCAACTCCATCGGAATGGTGTTGGTATTCATTCCGTCATACTCAAAAGTGATCGCGTAGGCGCCGGGTGCGGTGCCATTTAGCGAACTAAACGTCGCCACTCCGTTGACGAGCGCCGCGGTTACGTTGTAAATGGTTCCAGTGCCAATGCCGTTAGCGGATCCGTCAAGGATGCGGAAGGGACAGTCGGCGTACGTTATTGCCGGCCCCACTATTGCCGTCACGGTTCCATTGAATTGCGTCGCATTCGCACCCCCAAATGTCTTGACGGCGACCTCGACGGGTCGATTGAGTGTTGACTGAAATGGATTCGCGAACGCCACGTCACAGGTGGCAGCCCCTTCGTTTATCCCGACCGTGTCGGCAATCACCAGATGGTACGTCGGTGCGGCCGAACTCGGGCTGGCGTTAAGCGCCAGCGCGAATACGAGTGCCAACGTCGCGCCTAAACTTCCCACGACTTGAGATCGATTCATCTTTGGAGTCCCTATCAGTTGCGCATGTTGATGGTGGACGCGCAGCCTAAATGAAGCATTTTCTTGCACTTTGAGTCATCCTTAGGAAACAGAGTTTCACCTTGAACTTCGTAGTCGAAACTACGGACTCGATGCAAGCGAAAATCTGCCTACTGAACTCAACTTAGCGGTGAATGTATGTGAATCACGAGGATTCGAGCAATCGTCATGCAGATGTAATCCGACGTTCCTCGAACTTGGAACTCACCAGCAATATCCCTCAGGTTTCCATGGGTGTCGGGACCCGACGTGAACACGTACCCATCTTGGGAAGTTTGGCGTAATCGCGAGGTCACGTGAGGTGACGCGAGAGAAACTCCAATGACGGTGGTTCCTGTTCCAAGAAGAACGAATCCGTGTGACAACCAGCAGAGAACACCACGGTGCTGCCTGAGGGGAGCACACCCACCAGCTTCTCGACTCCGGGGTAGAACGGATCGTCGACGCCAGACGCAACCCTTACGGGGATGCCCTGCAATGAGCTGACGTTCGCGATCACGTCGCCCAAGCCAAAGGCCGACGCAGACGCGAATGCACCGGCGTTGGCGGCGTGCGCTTGTGCATAAGAGGTCCAGACGGCGGGACTGATCGCCGCGACTGCTGACGCGAAGCCAGGGTACCGCTCGGCAATGGTGAGTGCCCCGTACCCACCCATCGATATCCCCATCAAGCCGATCTGGTGCGGCGCGACGCCGAGTCCCCTGCGCTGGCAGAAAGGGATGAGTTCGTCAACCACCATCGCCATAGGGTCGTCGCCGGGATGGGGATTCCAGTACCCGTCACCGCCGTCAACAGTCACCATGGCCATCGGCTTGAGCGGTGCGCCACCGACGCGAAGCGCCAACGCCTGGGCGGGCGTCATCCTTACGAGGGCAGTGGCGTGATCGTTGCCGTAGCCGTGAAGCATCACGATAAGCGCCAGCGAGTCGCCTGGCCGGTGGGCCAGCGGATAGGCAATGGTGTAGCCAACGCTACGTTGACGCGCGGTGGAGTAGAACTGTCCAGATTCGCTAGGACCGACTGCCTCAAAGGACAGCGCGGGTGCCGACAGCGAACAGGCACCGTCAATCTGGTCGAGCAACTGCTTGCCCGGAAGGACCCCGTGACTTACCAGCTCAAAGCCCGTCGCACCGACGATCACCACGGTGCCGCCGACTCCCGCGATCCATGTCAGAAAACGGCGACGCGAAACAGCGGTCGAGACAGCATTCGGGTCCGAGGCGCCTTCTGATCGCGCCGAGTATCTAGTCATACCTCGGCCAATGTGATCATCGATTTACGTGAGTGGCGTGGTCTATTCGCTGTCACGTCGTATTACTTCCCGGACTGTTCGATACAAGCAACCAGCGCCTTCAGGGCGGTAACTTCGTCTCGTAATGCTTTGGACCCCGCGCGAGTGCTTGCGATCCAGGTGCGGGCACGTCGCCCCTCATACCCCTTTTCGATCCGGATGAGTCCCGACTTCTCCAAAACGCTGAGGTGCTGCGAAAGATTTCCACCCGTGAGTCCCAGCGCCTCTTGAAGGTAACCGAAATCGACCTTACGCCCTTCGTGCAGCACCGTCAATATTCCAAGACGAGTGCGCTGATGAACTACTTCATCAATTGTCGAGGTAATTTCATTCACCTCTTGACTAACCTTGGTCACTCGCCGTCCGGTTCAAAAGTGTGAGCCGCAATTTGCGAATCGTGTTGGACCGCCCAAAAGAAGAAACCGCCAATGAGTAGATACAACGCGGGAAGTATCACGTTTGGAATCGCTTGAGTACTTCTCGTGATGAAACGTCCGAGACCTTCCCACTGCACAAGGTTCGATACGTTATAGAGGCTGGCGAGAAGAGTCAAGGCAACAAAGCCCAGCGAGTAGATGACGTACACGAAGCTTCGCTCGAGCACCGCCAATGTCACGATGCCGATGGACAAGATGACGAGAGTCGCGGTTCCTCGCATCCAGAAATCTCCCGAGGCTAAGAATGGCGGTTCAAAGGATCGCCAGTGCGTCTGCATCAAGAGAGCCAGGGCCAATAAACCGAGTCCTACTGCAACGGCGGGCCAGATTCGAATCTTCAGTCCGACCGAACTCGCGCGATGACGATAGAACCATATCGTGACGACGTAGCCGAGCAGCAGCGACGTCACCCAAAAGAGTGTCAACCAATTCCCTAGTTGGTTCGTCATGAAACCCGAAGTGAGGTATCCGGGGTGGTAAGAAAAGGAACCACTACACGTCATCGCACCATGGACCAAATGGGAACAGTGATAGGTATTGAAGTGGATTGGCCAGCCGTAATAGAGCGGTATGGAGAGAAGAGTGATAAATCCAAAGAGCACTAACGGAAACCAAAAGTTGTGTCGATCAGTTCGAACTCGGTGTCGCAACGAACCAACAGATTGAAGGAGGTCCTCCGAAGAGTCGACGCTACGGTCTGTCATACAAACTAGTCTGCCACACAGATGTTATTCCATCGAAGTCGCCAACTTCACAATTCTGAGCTTTCCTGAGGTCGTTGCGAATCGAATCATCTCTAAGCTCTTTTGGCATGAATGAATCTCTATATAAATTGTGGTTGCTTGCACGGTTGCTTGCATGAGATCCAATGATGGGTTGAGAATGGCGGTCAGAGTCCTGTTCAAAAGGCTGATTCGAACCTTTATTTGAAGCGCGAATACCCCTTGCACGTTGTGCAAAGGGTCAGGTCAGATACGGTTTTTCACCCCACTTCGTTCGGACTAAACGCCTTGTAAACAAAGGGGTTTCATCAAGTGGAGGTAAGGGGATTCGAACCCCTGACCCCTTGCATGCCATGCAAGTGCTCTACCAGCTGAGCTATACCCCCGAGGAAACCCAGATATTAGCAGTTGGCCTCGACGTATTCCTCAAGCGTTCGTGAGCGAAGAAGGTAACGAAGTCGTTGTTACTTTGGCCAAGCGACAGAAGAAAGTCTTTGGCGATGAGTTTTTGGAAGTCCGCCGATTACTTGTTCATAGGAGTGCGAAATCATTTTTCGGAGTTCGCCATCGGGAACGCTTCCGTCGAGAATCACCGTATTCCAGTGCGCCTTATTCAGATGGTAACCAGGAATGACCGATTCGAACTCTTCCCGTAACTCGAGCGCGAGCATGGGTTCGCACTTGAGTGATATCGCGGGGGGAGTGTCTTCTGGCGAGAGAATGACGAATATCTTTCCCGCCACCTTGTACACGTCCACGCTAGGACCGAACGGCTGTTCTTCGTTGGTTTCTGGAAAGCCCAAGGCGAAGGCCGCGATCCGCTCGGTCTTCATGACTTGATGATGGAGGTATCGACAGCGGATTGTCCAACGAAGGTCACTTTGGCTCCGTTCGTTTTCAGGCGCTGGCGAGTATGAGGTCGCAGAGTGCGTTTGGTTGTGAAAGCATTGGCGAGTGGCCGCTCTCCATTGTCGCCACCTCGCTACAGCGACCGGCCATGACCTCTTGCACCCGGGGATCAATCGCGTTGTCCAGTGAACATCGCACGTAGTAGGAGGGCACTTCGACGTCGAAAGAGCTTCTGGGACTGCGCAAACTCGCCAGAGTCTGCGTGGTGAGATTCGAGACGGCCCACGCCGCCACCTCGTCCGTGCAGTCCTGGTAGAGGGCCGCCGTCGCGCGATCGGGGTTGAGGCGCAAGTAGTCGCCCTCGAGCTCGATCGCCTCGTCGAGGAGCGTTCGACCCCCTACCCCCGGAGCGGCCTCGCTGGCACTTTGGCCAAGGGCCGGCACGAGGGCGGCAATGTAGATGAGACGCTCCAAGTTGGGAATCCGATCCGCGGCTTCGGTGATGACAACGCCGCCATAACTGTGACCAACGAGAACGACGGGCCCGTCGAGTTTGGCGACCTCGATTACTTCGTGCGCGTCGTCGCCGAGAAAGGTGTTCGGGTGCGCCCCGTGAGTCGAGCTCGGCAGATCGAGCGCCGTCCATTGCACGTTGCGAGCACTCAACTCGTGGCCCACGTCGCGCCAACACCACGCGCCGCCCCACGCGCCATGGACGAGAATGTAGGTCGTCTCGGTCATCGTTTCCCTTCTCTCTTGGAGTGAGGATAGGCCGAATATTCCCTAGAATGTTCTAATGAGCCGCCCTTTTGACGTCGTTGCCGTGGAGGAGAAGTGGCAGGCGACGTGGCTGGACGAAGGCACCTACGACGTCGATAACGACGATCCGCGTGAGCGCTACTACGCCCTGACGATGTATCCCTACCCGTCGGGCTTCGCGCACCAGGGACACGTGCGCAACTACACATTTGGCGACGTAGTGGTGCGTTATCAGACCATGCTGGGTAAGGCCGTGCTCTCGCCCTACGGCTTTGACTCCTTTGGCCTGCCAGCCGAGAACGCCGCCATCAAGGCGGGCGAGCATCCGCGGCCCTTCACCGAAGCGCGCATGGCCGAACTGAAGACCTCGGTACGACGCTTGGGCGCGGTCTACGACTGGCGTCGCGAGGTCTACAGCCACGACCCCGAGTTCATCAGGTGGTCCCAGACCATCTTTCTGGCGTTCCTCAAAAAAGGCCTTGCCTATCGGGCCGAGGCGCAGGTGAACTGGTGCCCGGGCTGTATGACAGTGCTCGCGAACGAGCAGGTGTTGGCCGACGGCACGTGTGAACGTTCGGGCGACGTCGTGGTGCGACGATTCCTCGAACAGTGGTTCTTCAAGATCACTGACTACGCCGAGGAACTACTGAAAAGTCTCGACGCACTCGAGTGGCCCGAGCGCGTAAAGCTCATGCAGCGAAACTGGATCGGTCGAAGCGAGGGCGTCGAGTTCGATCTGCCGTTCGCCTACGACGAGACGAAGTCCCTTCGCGTCTTTACCACGCGCCCGGATACCGGCTTTGGGGTCACCTACGCCGTCGTCGCGCCCGAGCATCCGTTGCTGTCAATACTCACGACCGACGACGAGCGCGCGCGGGTCGACGAGATCGTCCTTCGCGCTTCCAACACCACCGAGATTGAGCGCTCCACGAACTCGAGCGAAGGCATAGGGCTCGAAAAGCGCGGGGCTTTTACCGGCAGCTTCGTGATCAATCCTTTCACCAAAGAACAAGTGCCGGTCTACGTCGCGGATTACGTGCTGGGCACCTACGGCACCGGCGCCATCATGGCGGTGCCGGGCGAGGACGAGCGCGACTTTGAGTTCGCGAAGGCGCACGGGCTGAAAGTCGTCCGCACGGTGCAGCCGCCAGCAAATGTCGAGGGCGCGTACAACGGCGAGGGTCTGCACGTCAACTCGGGCTTTTTGAACGGTCTCGACGTCGTGACGGCGAAGACCAAGGCGACGGAGTTTCTGGTCGAACACGCGAACGGCGTCGCGAAGGTGAACTACCGCTTGCGCGACTGGCTGGTTTCTCGCCAGCGCTTCTGGGGATGTCCTATTCCGATTGTCTACTGCGACGATCATCACATCGTGCCGGTACCCGAGGATCAGCTCCCGGTGTTGGCGCCCGACGACGTCGTCATCGATAAAACGGGGCAGTCGCCGCTCGCGACCCATGAGGGTTTTCTCAATACCACCTGTCCGACTTGTGGCAAGCCCGCGCGTCGAGAGACCGACACAATGGACACGTTCACCGACTCCTCGTGGTACTACCTGCGCTTCGCCGATCCCTTCACGCCGGGTAAGGCCTTCGATCCAGTGCAGGCCGCGAAGTGGATGCCGGTCAATCAGTACATCGGGGGCATTGAACACGCGATTCTTCACCTTTTGTACGCGCGCTTTTACTTAAAGGCCCTCGACGACATCGGACTGGCGCCAGGACTGCCGCGCGAACCGTTCCAGCGTCTCTTCACCCAGGGCATGATCCGCTTTCACGGATCCAAAATGTCCAAGTCCAAGGGCAACCTCGTAACCCCCGAGGCGTACTACCAGACCGTCGGCGCGGACGGACTGCGGCTCTACCATCTCTTCGCGGGCCCCCCGGGTGACAATCTGGACTGGACCGATCAGACCGACGATGTCATCGACGGCTGCGGTCGTTTCATCGACCGGTTCTATCGCCTATGGCACTACCGCGACGTGCACTTTCACGACGTCGCGGACGAGACGGACTATTCAGTTCGCCAAGCAACGCACCGCACGATCGCGCGCGTGACGAACGACCTCAATCGCTGGAGCTACAACACCGCGGTCGCGGCGATCATGGAGCTGCTCAACGCCGCCTCCAAAGTCGGGCGAAGCAAAGAGGGGATCGAAAAGGCCACACTCGACGAGGCGCTCGACGTCATGGCGACGCTGCTCGCGCCCATGACCCCGCATATCACGGCCGAACTGTGGCAAGAGCGACACCCCGATCGGCCCGGCGTGCACCAGTTGCCCTGGCCCGTCGCCGATCCGGCCCTTGTGGCTGAGGAGACTGTGACCATGGTGGTGCAGGTGAATGGGCGAGTGAAGGCCAGGCTCTCGGTCGCGCCTTCGATCAGCGAAAGCGACGCCAGTGCGGCGGCGCTCGCGGACGCCACCGTCGTGGCTGCGTTGAAAGGGACGCCGCCCACGCGTGTGGTCGCTCGACCGCCGCGCTTGGTGAACATCGTCACCTGATGGCGCATAAACAGCCACCTTCGCGCGCCACCCAGGTCACCGTCGAGCCACCGCAGTTTGACCGTCCCGAGGTCGAGATCCGGGCGTCACCTCGACGCAAGAAGACCGGCACCGCACACTGGTCGGGCAGTCGCATCGTGGTGCAGATTCCCGCGCGCGTGAGGGGACGGGAACGGAGAGACTTCGTCGACGAACTGGTCGAGCGGCTCATGGTCCAGCGTCCTTTGAACGCGGGTAACGACGCCGCGCTTGAAGAGCGGGCCCGCGAACTCGCCGAACTCTACAACGACGCGATCATGTCGGCGACGGTTCGCTGGGTCAAGAACCAACAGGCGCGCTGGGCCTCGTGCTCACCAGCGTCGCGTGAGATACGCGTGTCGAGTCGGCTGCGCCAATGTCCCGACTGGGTGATTGACGCCGTCTTGGTGCACGAACTCGCGCACCTCCAAGAGGCCGACCACTCCGCGCGGTTCTACGAGATCGCCAATCGCCATCCGCGCCAGGACGACAGCGAGCTTTATCTTGACGGCTACGCGCTCGGACTGGGTCTGCGAATCGAAGAGAGCGACGTCGACGTCGAACAGTGATGAAGCGCTAACTCGCCTCGCCGCGCAGGAACTTCTCGAGCTCGGCCGCCAGTTCCTCGCCGCTGGG
Organism: Acidimicrobiaceae bacterium; assembly: GCA_003134515.1. Taxonomy (GTDB): domain Bacteria; phylum Actinomycetota; class Acidimicrobiia; order Acidimicrobiales; family RAAP-2; genus RAAP-2. The sequence continues at coordinate 9,940 of PLBM01000040.1, forward strand.
CACTTCTTCACCGAGCGAGGTTCCCTCCGTCTGGTCGGCGGCGGCTTCGAGGCGCTCGACCATTGAAGAGTGTTCGGGGTTATTGGTGACTAGGTCATCGACGCGTTGACGGGCCTCTTCGGCGGACGCGCGCAGGTGCCCCGCGTCCAGCGTGAGACCCGAGACGCGGGCGAGTCCGTCAATCAGCGTGGCCGCCGCCTGGGGGTAGGGCATCGAGGCCACGTAGTGCGGCACGCGCGCCCACAGGGTGAGGATGTCCATGTCGACTTCGGCGAAGCCCAACTCGAGGGCCGTACCGATGCCCGCGGGCACCTCGAGTTCACCCGTCACTGATCCGACGAGAGCCAACAGATGCTTACTCGCCGCCGGCGCCGTGCCGATCAAGCGCACCGGACGGGTGTGGGGCGTGGGCGCGGGAAAGGCGCCGAGTCCCACCACGAGGCGAACGTCGAATCGTCCGGCGGCGTCGGTGACGACGTCAACGAAATCGCTCCAGTGAAAGTCCGGTTCGGGGCCGACCAGAAAGAGCACGTCGGCCCCGTCGCGGTCGCGACCGTAGCGAATCTGAATCTCCGGCCAGGTCAGCTCGGTCGTCACGCCGTCGACGATGCGCGCCAACGGACGTCGAGCCCGCTGGTCAATGAAGTACTCGGTGTCAAAGGTCGCGAGCACCTCAGTCGGGATCGTCTCGAGCAGCGTCGCGAGGGCCGTGCTCGCGGCGAGTCCCGCGTCGATCCAGCCATCGAGGCCGACCACGAGCACGGGCTCGTTCAGATCGGGGTCGGCGAGAAAAATGATCCGGTCGTAGATCTCCTCGTCCATCAGCCCTCCAGCGTCCGCTTGGCGGTTTCGGCGAGCATGGCGATATGGGCCGGGTACTCCTCGACGCTGCCCCGGTCGCCGCCCGCCGCGCCGGCGCGGTAACGCGCAAAGACGCCTTGGAGGATGCAGGCCAACTTCCAGTAGCCGAACGCCTGGTAGTAGGCCACGTCGCTCACGTCGAGCGTCGAGTGAGCGGCGTACGACTTTAAGACCTCGTCGCGGCTGGCGAAACCGGGCGCGGTCGTGGGCGCCGCGCCGAGCAGGGCGACCGTGGGGTCGTGGGGCTCGGCCCAGTAGCAGAGCAAGATCCCCAGATCGGCCATCGGATCACCGAGCGTGCAGATCTCCCAGTCGAGAATCGCGCGTACGTGGCCCGACGCATCGAGCACGGTGTTGTCGAGTCGGTAGTCGCCGTGCACAACGGCGACGCGTTGTTGGACGGGGATCGAACGGGCCAGTTCGTCGCCGACCTCTTCGACGAGGGTGGGGTGATCGACGCCCTCGACCTTCATCTGCTCGAACTGGCCCCGCCAGCGGCGTAGCTGACGCTCGATGTAGCCATCGTGGCGAGCGAGCGCGCCCAGACCGGCCCTCTCGACGTCGACGTCGTGCAACTGGGCCAACGTCGTCGCCAGATTGTCGCCAATTTGTGAGCGCGTCGCGAGGTCAAAAGCCGACTCCGCCTGGGCGCGATCGCGCAAGATCGCGCCCTCCACGAACTCCATGACGTAAAAGGGCCGTTCGTTGACCTCTTCGTCAGTGCAGAGCCCGAGCGGCTCGGCGACCGGAATCCCGAGGGGGTAGAGCGCCTTAATGATCGTGTGCTCGCGCACCATGTCGTGGGCCGTGGGCAAGACGTGACTGATCGGCGGGCGCCGTAGGGCGTAGGTGTGGCCCGCGCCGTCAGTGACGCGAAAGGTCAGATTCGATCGTCCACCGGCGATGAGTTGATACTCGAGCGGCGCCACCGAGGAGAGGTTTCGAACCATCCACGCCGTGACGTTGGCGTCATTGATTCCCGTCACCTTCCCCATAGTCGCCGAGGCTAACAGCGTCGCGTGACCCCTCTCACGCATCGCCTCGACCGTTAGGCTGAAGCGCGTGAATGATGTCACGGACGCCACTTTTTCTACCGCGGTTATTGAGCGCTCGAAGAGCGTGGCGGTCGTAGTGGATCTCTGGGCGGAGTGGTGCGGCCCGTGCAAGACACTCGGGCCGATCTTGGAAAAGGTCATCGCTGAGACGGCAGGCGCGGTCGAACTCGCCAAAGTCGACGTCGATTCGAATCCCGAGATATCCCAAGCCTTTAACGTGCAGTCGATCCCCGCGGTCTTCGCACTACGAGACGGAAAGATCGTCGACACGTTTGTCGGCGCGCTGCCCGAAGCGGCGGTGCGCGAGTTCATTGGACGTCTCGTCCCGGGCGCGTCCACGGTCGAACAGTTGCTCGACACGGGCGACGAGGCCTCGCTTCGTGCCGCGCTCGAACTCGACGTCAAGAACGTCGACGCGGCGGTGGCGCTCAGTGACCTTTTGCGCCAATCGGACCGACTGGACGAAGCCGAGACGCTGCTCGAGCCCTTTTCTCACGTGCTTAAAGCCAAGACCGTACTGGCCCGGATACGTTTGCAACGAAGTGGCGTGCGCCTCGACGGTGACCTCGACCTCACGCTCGAACACTTGTTGGAGCAGTCCTCGAGCAACGAAGAGGCGAAGAGTCATCTGCTCGAAGTGCTCGACGCGCTCGGCCCCGACGACCCGCGCTACGTGTCGTTTCGTCGCCGGCTCGCGAACCACCTCTACTAGTGCAGATCTTTTGGCCCGAGCGGCCGTTGGTGGTAGCCCTCGGGACTCAACGTGTTGACGTGACGACCCGCGCTCTCGTGATGGGCATCTTGAACCGCACCAAAGACTCCTTTTACGGGCCAGCCGCCACGTACGATCTCGACGCCTTTTATCAACGAGCCGAGCGGCTCGTCAATGAGGGGGCCGACGTGTTGGACGTCGGGGGAGTGAAGGCCGGACCGGGCGACGAGGTAAGTGAGGAAGAAGAGCTCGAGCGTGTCGTGCCAGTGATTCGCGAACTGACGAAGCGTTTCGACGTGCCGGTCAGCGTCGACACTTGGCGTGCGTCGGTCGCGAAGGCCGGTTTCGAGGCCGGGGCGGTCGTCGGCAACGACATCAGTGGCTTTGCTGATCCCGAGTACCTGGCGGCGGCGTCGACGGCGGGAGCGACGGTGGTCGCGACGCATATTCGACTGCGCCCGCGCGTCGCCGATCCGACGCCCACGTACGACGACGTGACCAAGAGCGTCACCGAGTTTCTCCTCGAGCGGCGCCAGTGGGCCCGAGCGGCCGGTCTCACCGATGAGCAGATCGTGCTCGACGCCGGACTGGACCTCGGCAAGACGCCCGCACAGTCATTGCAACTACTCCGTGACACGGACGTCCTGGCCGCGCTCGGCTCGCCGCTCTTGCTCTCGGCGTCGAACAAGACCTTTCTGGGGTCGATCTTTGATCTTGAGATCCACGAACGCCGCGAGGCGTCCTTGGCGGCCACGGCGATTGGCGTCTCACTGGGCTGTCGTATCGTTCGGGTGCATGACGTCGCCGGCGCGGTTCGAGTTCGTGACACGCTGGCAAGCGTGGCCGAGGCGAGATGAGTAGCTCGAGCGTCTGTGTCGTGGGTAGTGACGCGACGATGGTCTACGACGCGGTGCACAACGTCGTGGCCGGTGTTCTCGGGGACCTCGATCCCTCCTTCGCGCTCCAGGACTTCACCGCGAGGGACGTCACCCAGAGCAGTGGCGAGCCTACGCTGCCCAGAGTCATGGAAGCGCTGAACACGCCACCCTTGTTGGTGGAGCGTCGCGTCGTGGTCGTGCGCGACGCGCAGCTCCTGGTCGCCGAGGAAGTGGCCCAACTCACTGAGTGGATGTCCGCCCCGGCGCCCCAGACGGTTCTGATCGTGGCGCTGGTCGGCACGAAAGCCAATCGACTCGTGAAGGCCGCGAGTGAAGTCGTTGACGTCAACGTCGGCTCGCGCGTCTCGGACCGGGTGACGTTCGTGATGTCCAAGATGGATGAGTACGGCGTCGTGATTGATCACGCCACGGCCCAGCGCGTGGCCGAGCAGGTGGGCGACGACGTGGCACGCGTGGACGCGTTGGCGCGAACCCTGCAGTCGATCTACGGCAGTGCGCCGTTAGTGTTCGCGCGCCTCGAGCCCTACCTCGGCGACGCCGGCGACGTGCCGGTGTGGGACTTGACCGACGCCCTCGACGCCGGCGACGCCACCAAGGCCATCAAGGTGGCCCGTCGGATGCTCGAATCGAGACGCCGAGCGGGACTGCAGATCGTCGCCATGGTGCAGCGCCACTACCTCAACATGGCGCGCCTCGAAGGCAGCGCGGTGCGCACCAAGGATGAGGCCGCGGCGCTGCTGGGCGTGAACGCCTTTCCCGCCGGCAAGGCGTTGCAGTTGGCTCAGCGCCTCGGCGCGGAGCGTCTCACTACCGCGGTGCACTGGATCACCGACGCCGACCTGGCCTTAAAGGGTGGCGTCAGCTTTGGTGGCAAGGATCTCGACAGCGACCTCGACGTGACCGAACTCACGGTGATTGAGATACTGGTTGCCCGGCTCGCGCGACTATCGCACGGGGCCCGTCGGCGCTAAGGGTAAATCGGTCCTAGCGATTTCCGCGGATCGTGTTCATCCGCTTCATGAGACCGCTCTTTTTGTTGGCGGCCTGATTCTTGTGGATGACGCGCTTGGAGGCGGCCATGTCGATGCGCTTGACGGCGATGCGCAGCTCGCGCTCCTCGTCCTCGGTCCCCACGGCCGCGATGGCGTTCTTCGTGCGGGTGCGAAGTTCGGACTTGACGCCCTTGTTGCGCTCGCGAGCGGACGCGCTCTGCTTGTTGCGCTTGATTTGGCTCTTGATATTGGCCACGACTTGAACCTCGTTCTAGCGGCGCGACAACTCTGTGCGCGGGCCTATCGATGTTAGCAGAGGCACTGAGAAGCCCTCCGCTGGAGGGAAAATCAATGCTCGACGGATAGCCTTGGTTCACCGTGGCCACTTCTTCTCCAACCGTCGATACCAGCAAGATTCGCAATCTGGCCATCATCGCGCACATCGATCATGGCAAGTCCACGTTGTCGGATCGGATCTTGGAGATCACCGGCGCGGTCGATCCGAGGCTGATGCGCGCGCAGTACCTCGACTCGATGGACATCGAACGCGAGCGCGGTATTACCATCAAGGCGCAGAACGTACGCGTTGGCTACAAGGGTCACCTCATTCAGCTGATCGACACGCCGGGTCACGTGGACTTTGGCTACGAGGTCTCGCGCTCGCTGGCGGCGTGTGAGGGCGCGGTGTTACTGGTCGATGCCAGCCAGGGCATCCAGGCCCAGACGTTGGCGAACTGTTACCAGGCGCTCGAACACAACCTCGAAATCGTCGCGGTCTTGAACAAGATCGACCTCGTCGCGGCCGATCCCGAGCGCTGCAAGGAAGAGCTCGAACGAGTTTTGGGCATTGCCGCGAGTTCAGTACTGATGATCTCGGCCAAGACCGGCGAAGGTGTGTCGGAGTTACTCGACGCAGTGATCACGCGCATCCCCGCGCCGGAGGGGGATCCCAAAGTGCCCCTGCGCGCGCTCATCTTCGACTCGTACTACGACCAGTTCCGCGGCGTGATCTCGTCCATTCGCGTGATCGAGGGCACGCTGCACGACGACGCGAAGATCCGCATGATGCGCGCGGGCACAAATCACGACATCGAAGAGCTCGGCATGCGCACCCCTGACATGATCAAGGTCGCCCAACTCGGCCCCGGCGAGGTCGGCTACGTCGTGGCGAGCATTCGCGACGTCGGCGGAGCGCGCTCGGGTGAGACCATTACCGAAGCCTCGAATCCGGCCAAGGAACCACTCGAGGGCTACTTCGACCCCAAGCCCATGGTCTTTTGTGGGATCTACCCCATCGACGGCGACGACCTCGGCAATCTGCGCGACGCGCTCGACAAACTCAAGTTGAACGACGCCTCGATCACCTTTGAACCGGAGAAGTCCCACGCCCTGGGCTTCGGTTTTCGTTGCGGTTTCCTTGGCCTACTGCACATGGAGATCGTTCGTGAGCGCTTAGAGCGCGAGTACAACCTCGGCATCATCGCGACCGCGCCCTCGGTCGTTTATCGAGCCTTTCTCACTGACGGCAGTGAAGTACTCATCGATAATCCGACCGAGCTACCCGACTCCAGCCGACTCGATCACGTCGACGAGCCGATGCTCGACGTCACGATTCTCACGCCCGCGGAGTTCCTCGGCGCGGTCATGGACCTCGGCCAGACGCGGCGCGGAGAGATGTCAAAGATGGAGTACCTCTCCACCGAGCGCGTGGAGCTGCGCTACCGCATTCCCCTAGCCGAAGTCGTGATCGACTTCTTTGACGCGCTGAAGAGTCGCACCAAGGGCTATGCGTCGCTCGACTACGAGCCGGCCGGTTACGTGACGAGCCAAGTGGTGCGCGTGGACGTGCTGCTCAACCACGAGCCCGTCGACGCGTTCTCCACCATCGTGCACCGTTCGAACGCCGAGGCCTACGGCAAGAAGATGGCCGAACGTCTAAAAGAGCTCATCCCGCGCCAGATGTTCGACGTGCCGATCCAGGCGGCGGTCGGCGGACGCGTGATCGCTCGCCAGACCGTCAAGGCCCGTCGCAAGGACGTCTTGGCCAAGTGTTACGGCGGGGACATCACCCGTAAGCGCAAGCTCTTGGAGAAGCAGAAAGAGGGCAAAAAGCGGATGAAGAACTTGGGACGCGTCGAAGTGCCCCAAGAGGCCTTTGTCGCGGCGCTCAAGCTTGAGGAATAACTCAGTACCCCGTCGCGCCGTCGACCAGTTCTCGGATCAGGTCCGCGTGGCCGTTGTGGCGCGCGTACTCTTCGATCATGTGCACGTAGATCCAGCGCAGATCGACCTCGCGGCCGCGACGGGGCTTTCTCACGAGTTCGTCGAGGCTGTGGCCCGCCGAGAGTTCCCGCGAGACCTTCAGCGATTTTAAGAACAGATCAATCACGACTTCGAGTGCGGCCGAGTCGAGGTCGTTGAAGTCCGCGTCGCGGTCGCCTTCGGTCTTGTAGTAGTCGCTGGTGTCGTGCCCGGCGAAGGTCGTCTCGAACCAGACCTGTTCGACGAAAGTCATGTGGCGAATTATGCCCAAGAGTGAGAGTCGCGAGGTCGCTACGGGCCGCTCTTTCATCTGCGCCACACTCAGCCCGTCACACTTTCGTAGCAGCGTCGCTCGTTGGAAGTCGAGCCAGGCGTCTAACTGGGTGCGTTCGTCACCCGAAACGGGTACGTTCGCGCGTTCGGGGGCGTTGAAGGTCTCCACGCGCCCACATTAGACAGGTGCGTGGCGAGTGGTTAGCACTCGGTAAAATCGAGTGCTAACAAGGAGACCGTATGGCCCGGCGCGTGAAGACCCCCCCTCAGCCCCACAGCGGCCTCGACGCGCGCAAGGCCACCATCCTCGAAGCGGTCGTGGTGGAGCATATTGACACCGCCCAGCCCGTCGGTTCGTCGTCGGTCGCCCACAACGCCGACTTGGCGGTCTCGCCAGCGACCGTGCGCACCGAGATGGTCGCTCTGGAGCGTGAGGGTTACCTCGCCCAGCCCCACACCTCGGCCGGGCGCGTGCCCACCGACAAGGGCTATCGCTACTTCGTCGATCATTTAAAAGCCGGCGAGCTCGGATTGGCCCAACAACAACAGATTAAGGAGTTCTTTTCGCACGTTCGAGGCGAGATGGAAGAGGTCTTGGAGCAGACCTCGACGCTGCTCAGTCATCTCACCAGCTACACCTCGGTCGTCGTGGGATCGGCGCACAGCCGCTCCACGATCTTGAACGTGCAACTGGTGAACCTAGACGCCCACCACCACCTGTTGGTGACGGTCTTTTCCGACGGCACGGTCACCAAGCACAGCGTGCTCGCGGCCTTTGAAGCGAGCCACGTCGAAGTGACTGAAGCGTCGCGCCAGTTGAACGCGCTCTTGATCGGCACGACGCTCGACGCGGTCGTCCAGGTGCCCTCGCGCGCCGACACCATCGCCAAACTGGTGCGCGAGTCGGTCTCGGTGCTGCACGCCGAGTCGCCGACCTTAGAGGGTGAACAGGTCTACATCGGCGGGTCCTCGCGCGTCGCCGAAGTCTTTGACGGCGTCGAGACCGTGCGAAAGGTGCTGGCCATCTTGGAACAAGAGCTCCTCGTGGTCTCGTTGGTCGAGGACATCCTCGGTAAGGGGGTCTCGGTCGCGATCGGCTCCGAGCACGGCTTCGAGCCACTGTCGTCGTGCGCGGTGATCGTCGCGCCGGTCTCCTTGGATGGCGAGACGATCGGCGCCGTGGGACTGCTCGGACCGACGCGCATGAAGTATCCCGAGGTCATGGCCGCCGCCGAAGCGGTGTCGCATCACCTGACGCGCCACTTTGGCGGAGAGGACGAGCGTGGCTAATACCAACCTTTACGCCGTGCTCGAAGTCGATCCGCAATGTTCGCCGGAGGAACTGAAGCGGGCCTACCGGCGACTCGCGCGAAAGTTTCACCCCGACGCCAACACCGTGGACCCCGAAGCCGAGGCCAACTTCAAAGAGGTCTCCCAGGCCTACGAGATTCTCTCGGACCCCGATCGGCGCGCGAACTACGACCGCTTTGGCGCTGACCTCGGCGCCGGCGGAAGTCCCTTTGGCGGAGGTTCGGTTCAGGACATCTTTGACATGTTCTTTGGCGGCATGGGCGTGAACACCCAAACCCGCCGCGGACCCCAACCGGGCCCCGACGCCGAAGTCGCCCTGGACGTCACGCTCGAAGAGGCCGCCTTTGGCGCGACGCGCGAGGTCACCGTCACGTTGCCCCAACGCTGTACGACGTGCGGGGGCTCGGGCTGTGCCGCCGGAACCTCGCCGACGAGTTGTGAGGAGTGCCAAGGTGCCGGACAAGTCCGACGAGTGCGCAATTCGATTCTCGGCCAGATGGTGACCTCGCAACTCTGTCCTCGGTGTCAGGGGATGGGTTCACGCATCGAGAGCCCATGTGACGACTGTCGAGGAGACGGACGGCGCCAACAGAGCGCGACGATGAGCGTGCATATCCCCGGCGGCGTTGAGGACGGCTCGACGATGCGACTGGCCGATCGTGGACCGGCCGGGCTGCGCGGCGGCGCGAACGGACGGCTCTTCGTGCACCTACGAGTGCTCCCCGACGCACGTTTTGAACGTCACGGCGACGATCTGCACCACGAGGCCCACGTGGCCTTTAGCCAAGCGGTGCTGGGCGCCACCATTACGGTGCCGACACTGCGCGAGACGATAGCGATTGACGTCGAACCCGGGAGCGCGAATGGCACCGTGCACCGGATGCGCCATGAGGGCACCGAGCACCTGCACGGCCGAGGCCGAGGCGACCTCTACGTGCACCTCGTCGTGGACGTGCCGAGTGAGCTCGACGAGACCTCCGAGGGACTGCTTCGCCAGTGGGCCGAGCACCGCCGCGAAGTCGTCAGTGAAGAGAGCGGCGGCCTCTTTCGTCGCCGAAAGGCGAAGAAGTGACCTACCTCGAGTGGCCGCGACGCGTGGCCGCGCTGGGACAGTTTCACGTGGATCGCCTCGAGCGTCCGGAACTTGGTCGCGATGATGATCACCACCTGCGCCGGGTGTTGCGAGCCCACGACGGCGAAGAGATCGTCGTCACCGATGGCCGTGGTTCCTGGGCGCTGTGCCAAGTGAGCGACGTTGGTATCGAACGCGTGAGCGACGTCAACCTTGATCCGGCCGCGCCCGACACGGCGCTGTACTTGACCCCACTGAAGGGCGAGCGCGCCGAGTGGGCGGTCGCCAAAGCCACTGAAGTGGGTGTCGGGCGAATAGTGCCCTTGGTGAGTGCGCGAATGGTCGTCAAGTTCAAGGGCGAGGCTCGGGAAAAGACCTTGTCGCGTTGGCGGCGCGTCGCCCATGAAGCCGCGGCCCAGTGTCGGCGCACCTACGACGTCGTGATCGGTGATCCGGTGAAGGTCGCCGACGTGCCAGTGACGGTGGCGGTCGCGGATCTGGCGGGCTCGGGCGACTGGAGCGGCGTTCGAAGTGTGGCGATCGGACCCGAAGGCGGATGGACGAGCGACGAATGGAACGACGATCGCCGACGCGTGGGACTGGGCCCGACGGTGCTTCGAGCTGAGACCGCGGGCGTCGTCGCGGCGAGCCTCGTGACCTTTTCGGCCGGTGGGTGGGGATTTACCATCGAGAACGAGAAATGAGTAAGGATGTGAGCACTAAATGAGTGACTGCCTTTTTTGCAAAATTGTCGCGGGGGAGATCCCTTCGAAGGTGGTCGCCGAGAGCGAGAACTCGCTCGCCTTTTACGACATCGCGCCCCAGGCACCCGTGCACGTCTTGGTCATTCCCAAGCGTCACTTCATGAGTGTCAATGATGTCACCTCAAGCGATCTCGCGGTCTTCGACGACCTGATGTCGCTCACCCAGCAGGTCGTCCTCGACGAAGGCATCAAAGAGAGCGGATACCGCCTCGTCTTTAACGTGGGCGAGGACGGCCTCATGACCGTGCCGCACCTGCACGTGCACGTGCTCGGCGGGCGGCGAATGACTTGGCCGCCGGGATGACCCCAGAAGCCAGGGCCGACGAGGCGCTGACGGCCACGACCCTCGTCGCCAATACCCATCTGATGGCGGGACTACTCGGCGCGCGCGACGAGCACCTGCGCGTCATCGAGCGCTCCTTTCCTAACTCGAAGATTCGAGTCCAGGGCAATCAGATCTCGGTGACCGGTGTCGACGCGGCGACCATCCTTCGCTTGTTCGACGAGTTGGTGCTCGTGCTCGAGAGTGGTCAGACCCTTGACACCACCAAGATCGCGCGTACGATCGACATGGTCGCTGACGACCTGCGCCCCAGTGAAGTTCTTCGCCACGAGGTGGTGCGCGGCCAAAAAGGTCGGGCGATCCGCCCCTCGACCGCGGGACAAAAGCGCTACACCGACGCCATCGACAACTCGATCATCACCTTCGCCATCGGTCCGGCCGGCACCGGCAAGAGTTACCTCGCCGTCGCCCAGGCCGTCCAGGCCCTGCACCGTCGCCAGGTCAAACGCGTGGTGCTGACTCGTCCGGCGGTGGAGGCGGGTGAGAACCTCGGTTTCCTGCCCGGAGACCTGATGGCTAAGGTCGATCCCTACCTGCGTCCGCTCTACGACGCGCTCTATGACATGGTGGGCGCCGACGGCGCGCAGCGGCTCCTCGCCAATGGCACCATCGAAGTCGCGCCACTGGCTTTCATGCGTGGGCGAACCCTCAACGACTCGTTCATCATTCTCGACGAGGCCCAGAACACCACGCCCGAGCAGATGAAGATGTTTCTCACGCGCATCGGCTTTAACTCCAAGGCCGTGGTGAACGGCGACGTGACCCAGATCGACCTCAACGGTCGAAAGAGTGGCTTGGTGGCCATCGATGAGATTCTCGGCGAGGTCGAGGGGATCAGCTTCGTCTACCTCGGCACGAAGGACGTCGTGCGCCATCGAATCGTCGCGGACATCGTGGCGGCGTACGAACGAACGTCATGAGCATTGACATCTACGCCGCCGACGAGCAGCACGATCAAGAGATCGATCTCGATCGCTGGAGCCAACTGGCCCGCGGGGCCCTTACCGACGAAGGGGTGCGCGGACTGGCCGAGGTGTCGTTGATCTTCGCCGACGAGTCGACCATCGCCGACCTCAATCAACAGTTCATGGGCCAGGAGGGTCCGACCGACGTGTTGAGTTTTCCCATTGACGGCGAACCCGAACCCTCGGGGCGCGTGCCCGACGCGGGGGGCAGCGGTCCGGGCGAGCCCTCGTCCGAGGAGATTCCCCAGCTCATCGGCGATGTCGTGATCTGTCCGGCCGTCGCCGCGCGTAACGCGATCGAGCACGAGGTCTCCTTCGAGAACGAAGTGGCCCTGCTCGTGGTGCACGGCGTCTTGCACTTGCTCGGCTGGGACCACGCCGTCGACGAGGAGGCCGAGCGGATGGAGGCTCGCGAGCAAGAACTGCTGGCTCGCCACTATCGCGCGAGTACCTCGTGATCGCGGCCGTCTGGCAAGCGGGCGACACGTACCTCATGGTTGCCGTGGTGATCTTGTTGATGCTCTCGGGCTTTTTCGCCATGGCCGAGACGTCGTTGACGCGCATGAACAAGTCCCGGGCGCGCTCGTTGCGCGAACAGGGTCGCCACGGCGCCAAGGCGCTGGTCGCGTTGACCGACGCCCCCGGGAAGTTCCTCAATCCGTTGCTACTCCTGGTGCTGATCTGCCAACTGGTGTCGGCGACGATGGTGGGTGTTCTGGCCGGTCACCTCTTTGGCGCCGCGGGGATCTTCGTCGCCACTGCCGGTGAGGTCATCATCATTTTCGTGGCCTTCGAGGCCATTCCCAAGAATTTCGCGATTCAACACCCCGACGAGGCGGCGCTGACCAGTGCGCCCGTCGTGGGGCGGATCCTTCGGTTCTGGCCGGTTCGGTGGATCTCGGTGGTACTGCTCTCGGTGGCCGATTCGGTGATCGGGCTCTTTGGCTCGATAAACCAGAGTTCGCGCGTGACCGAGTCCGAGGTGCTGGCCATGGCCGACGTCGCGCACGAGGACGAGGCGATCGAATCCGAGGAACGCAACTTCATCCACTCGGTGATCGAGTTCGGTGACACCGTCGTGCGCGAAGTGATGGTCCCGCGAATCGACATGGTCGACATCGCCGACTCCGCGACCGTGCGCGAGGCGCTCGATCTCTCCGTGCGGACCGGTCGTTCGCGGCTCCCGGTACTGGGCGAGGGTGTCGACGACGTCGTGGGTATTGTGAACCTGCGCCACTTGGCCAACCTCGTCGCCAATGACTTGGGACAGGAGATCCTGCGCGATCACATGGGCCAGGCCCACTTCGTGCCCGAGACGAAGCGGGTGGCGGCGCTCCTCGTGGAGTTCCGTCGGGCCAAGAGTCACCTCTTCGTGGTAGTGGACGAATACGGCGGCACCGCCGGTCTGGTCACCTTGGAGGACGTGCTGGAAGAGCTGGTGGGCGAGATCACTGACGAGTCCGATCCGATCGAAGAGGACGACGACGAACAGACCATCGAACGGGGGCTCGAGTTGAGCGGCCGTTTGAACAT
>PLBM01000059.1 GCA_003134515.1 Acidimicrobiaceae bacterium
TACTTCATCGCCGCGAGCGGGCTGGTCGTCACGTACACCACGTCGGGCATCTTCAACTTCGCCCAGGGCGCCATCGGCATGTTCATGGCCTTCCTCTACTGGGAGGTGCGCTTCAATCACAACTGGCCGGCGCCGATCGCGCTCACGGCCGTACCCACGACGCAGGCGAGGTACAACCACGCGCCGCGCCGCCGGCCGAGTCGGACGGCCAGGGTCAACTTGCCCGCCGCCACGTCGCCCGCGACGTCACGCAGATTGTTCGCTTCTAAAAGCGCGCAGGCCATGAAGCCCGCGGCCGCGCCGAGCCACCACGCTCGCGCAGGAATGGTCAGGTGCTGAACGTACGCGGTGCCTACGGTCGCGACGAGGCCGAAGTAAATGAAGACGAAGAGCTCACCGAAGCCGTAGTAACCGTAAGGCCGTGGGCCGCCGGTGTAGAACCAACCGGCCAACACGGCGCTGGCGCCGACGAGTATCAACCACCACGACGTTCGTGACGATAGCCACACCCCGGCCACCGAGGCTACGGCGAAGCCCGCCCAGGCGGCGCGTCGAACCACCCGCGCCGCCACGAGCTTCGAGGCCGTCAAGCGAAACGGACCGACCCGATCGTGGTCAGTGCCGCGAACACCGTCGGAGTAGTCGTTGGCGTAGTTGGTTCCAACCTGCAAGGCGAGCGCCACCATCAAACAGAGTGCCGAGTTCAGCCAGTTAATAGTGGCGGGGCGAATCAGCGCCGCGCCGAGCACCACCGGAACCCCCGCGGCCGGCAGCGTCCTCGGACGCGCCGCCATCAACCAGCGACTCACCGGCCCGGCGGCGTCGCTCATGGACGCTTGGGGANNCATGTAGAAGAGCATGGTGGCGTCGCCGGCGAGTTGCTGCACGCCGGCGAGCCCGTCGTCGGCGGCGTTGAAACCCGCCTTCAACATCCGCAAGGCAATCGGCGAGAGGGTCAAAATCTGTCGACACCACGCGACAGTCTCGCGCTCGAGATCGTCGAGCGCGACGACCGTGTTGACCAGTCCCCACGCGAGCGCCTGGTCGGCGTCGTACTGGCGACAAAGAAACCACACTTCCTTGGCCCGTTTGAGACCGATGGTGCGCGCGAGCAGCGACGAGCCGTAGCCTCCGTCAAACGAGCCCACTCGCGGTCCGGTTTGACCAAAGCGAGCATTGTCCGCCGCGAGCGAGAGATCACAGACGAGGTGCAAGATGTGTCCCCCGCCGATCGCGTAGCCGGCGATTTGGGCGATGACGGGCTTGGGGAGTCGACGGATCTGAATCTGCAGATCCAGCACGTTGAGCCGTCCTACTCCGTGTTGAGCGACGTCATCGTCGCCCAGGTAGCCGTCATCGCCGCGAATACGCTGATCGCCCCCGGAACAAAAGGCGTCGTGGCCCGCGCCGGTCAAGATAATGACGCCCACCGTCACGTCATCACGCGCGCGTTCAAAGGCATTGGCCAGTTCAAAGAGTGTCTGAGGGCGAAACGCGTTGCGGACCTCGGGACGGTTAATAGTGAGCCGCGCGATGCCCTCGGCGACTTCGTAGATGATGTCGCGGTACTCACCGACGCGCGACCACGCGGGCAGCGCCGCGGCGCGAAACTCGTCCAGCGGATCGGACGGTGGACCTTGAATCACGGTGTCGGCCATGGCGACCACGCTACCTTTGAATCACACGGGCACTACCAGTTCGCCCGGCGTCGTTGAGGCGCTCGCCCTAGTCTCACTAAGTGCGAACTTTGCTAGCGCTTGACCTGGCGCTCGGTGTCGAACTCGAAGTGGCGCTTCGTGACTGCGTGGACGCCGGTAACGCCTTTTGCGTGCTCGATCAGCGTCTTTCGCCTCGACGACGAGACGAGGAACTCTCATGGCTTGGCGCGACGTCGGTTCTCGACGCGCACGGCCAACACGAACGACGTGAGGGCCAACTCGTCGGGGACGACGTGGGTCTGGTGATGTTGACTTCGGGGTCGAGCGGCGCGCCCAAGGCGGCCGAGCTCACCTGGGACGCCCTTCGCGCCAGCGCCGAGCTTACGCAACGAACCTTGCGCGCGGACACGACGCCGGTGTGGTACCCCTGTTTGCCCGCCAATCACATTGGCGGGCTCGCGGTGCTCTTGCGAGCGATACTGAGCGACGCCGAACTGCTGTGGGGAAGTGCCGACGAACTCGAGCGCGCTCCGAGTAACGGCGCCACCCACGTGTCCCTCGTTCGCCGCCAACTCGCTCGCTTTGACGTAAGCGGCTACTACCGGGTGCTCCTTGGCGGCGGCCGAGCGCCCGGCGAACTCCCCGAGAATGTGGTTGCCACCTGGGGCATGACCGAGACGGGATCGGGCGTGATCTACGACGGCGTCGCCCTGCCCGGCGTCGACGTGTGCGCCCTGGACGGTGAGCTGTGCGTGCGCACGCCCACACTCTTTTCCTCCTATCGCCACGCGCCACGACCTTCGGTCACGGGTCCCGACGGACGAGGCGATTGGTTCCCCACGGGCGACGCGGGCGACGTGAGCGATGGCCGAGTCCGAGTCCGAGGCAGAGTGGGCTTCGTCATCAATACCGGCGGAGAGAAACTCTGGCCCGAAGATCTCGAAGCGGTGCTCGCCGGCCTTGACGGCGTGCTGGACGTCGCGGTCACGGGCGTCGACGATCCCGAGTGGGGCGAACGCGTGGTCGCGCTCGTCGTCAGTGACGGCAGAAAGATCGACGGCGCGATCCGGCGCGAAGCCGTCGAACGCGTCGGCCCGTGGGCTAAGCCCAAGGAGATCCGCTACGTCGCGGCCATTCCTCGAACCGGCAGTGGCAAGGTCCGCAGAGGGGAACTGACGAATCTGTTCTAGTGACGATATTTAACAGGCGTCTCACTTCGTCGTGTCGGAGTAGCCACAATCGCGAGCCGGTCTTCGAGTGCGGGTCCGGGCACTAGAACGTACTCATGGCCCAACTCACGCACGTTCGATACACCCCGCGATTGACGCTGCGGCCCTTCGCGCTCACCGATCTCGATGATCTGACGATTATCTATCAACACGAAGAGATATGTCGGTACCTCTATTGGGACCCGCGCGATCGAGCCGCATCCTTGGCGGCTCTGGAGAAGAGCGTTCAACGCCCGATTGACATTGTCGATGACAACGTGCTCAATGTCGCGGTGACGATAAAGGGCACGAATCGCGTCATTGGCGACTTCATGCTTCGATGGATGAAAAACGAACATCGACAGGGCGAGATCGGCGGTTCGCTCCATCCGGAGTTTCACCATCAGGGCTTCGCGAGTGAGGTTTACACCGAACTGCTCGTCATCGGCTTCACCCTCTATGAGTTGCACCGAATCGTCGGACGCTGTGACGCAAGAAACGCGGCTTCGGTACGGTCACTTGAAAGGGTGGGGCTCCGTGAGGAGGCCCACTTCATCGAAAATGAGTTCGTCAAGGGCGAGTGGACGGACGAGATAGTCATGGCCATTCGAAAGAGCGAATGGGCACCGCGCCCCAACGCTCGCGAAGCCTAAATATCGCGTCAATTCACCGCCTTGGCGAGCACAGCAGCGAAAGCGCCGCCTAAGGTCACCCGGAGGAATATCGATGCCACTACTGCGCGACGTCAAAGATCAGCTGGGTTCGTCCTATCTCTTAGATCACGCCGACAATCCCGTCGCGTGGCGAACTTGGGGCGACGACGCTCTTCAAGAAGCCACCCGATTGGATCGACCGATTTTCCTTTCGGTGGGCTACGCGGCGTGTCACTGGTGTCACGTGATGGCCCACGAATCGTTCGAGGACCTCGATATCGCGCGACTCTTGAACGAGTACTTCGTACCCATCAAAGTCGACCGGGAGGAACGGCCCGACGTCGACGCGCTCTATATGGCCGCAACCCTGCTCGTCGCTGGACATGGCGGTTGGCCAATGTCGGTTTTTCTCTTGCCCGACGGACGGCCCTTTATGGCGGGCACGTACTACCCCCCGACGGATCGATCGGGGCAAGTGGGCTTCCCTCGGCTTCTCCTCGCGCTGCACGAAGCATGGATTACGCAGCGCGAGACCGTTGAACGACAAGCGAGCGAACTCTCGAACGCGCTCGTGCGCGAAGTTCACTTCGTCGATCATCTCGCACCGTTTCACGAGACACTTGACCTGGGCGCCGTTCGCCACCACTTGCGTGATGAACTCGTGGCCCAGGTCGACTCGGTGGGTGGCTTTGGCGGCGCGCCAAAATTTCCCCGGCCCAGTTTTGTTGACGCGTTGCTGGAGTTTGATGATCCAACGTCGCGGAGCGCGGTCTCCAGAACCCTGGAGTCGATGTCGCGAGGCGGTCTCTTTGACCACTTCGGCGGCGGATTCGCGCGCTACAGCGTGGACGGCGAGTGGCACGTGCCACACTTTGAAAAAATGCTCAGCGACCAAGCGCTCTTGGCTCGTTGCTACTTGCGAGCCAGTCTCGTGATGGGCCGACCCGAGTGGCGTGAGGTCGCCCTGGCGACACTGGAGTTCGTCGCACAAGACTTACGGGTGAATGACGGCTACGCCTCGTCGCTCGACGCGGACGCCGGCGGCGTCGAGGGCGCCCACGTGACATGGACGCCAGGCGAAGTGGACGAAGTGCTTCGCGACACCGGGCACGCGGACGCGGTCGGGGCCGTACTGACGCGTTGGCGGATCGAAGCCCCCGGCGCGTTCGAAGGTCGCTCCATTCCCCGGCTGAGCGACGGCGAGCCCTTCACGACGCCAACGGCGCTCGCGGGCGCGCACGACCAGCTGATCGAGCGCCGCCGGGCCCGGGTTCAACCGGCGCGCGACGAAAAGGTCGTCTTGGAGTGGAACGCCATGACCGCCTCGGCGTTTCTCGCCAGCGATGACGACACGTTCACCACTCTCGGCATCGAGCTCTTGGACTCCTTGGCCCACTCGCATTTTGTCGACGGCGTCTGGTGGCGAACCCAGCACCACCAAGCCCACGCCACGGCCAACGACGTCGCCTGGCTCGCCGACGCGATGGTCGACGCCTTTGAGTTCAGCGGCGACGCCGTGTGGCTCGAAAAATCACACGAACTCACTCGCTACCTGGTCGATCACTACTGGGACGGTCCTCGCCCGAGCGCGACGTCACCCCACCAAGGCGGTGGCGTCTTTACCCAGAGCGACCTCGTGCGCGACCTCGCTACGAGACCTAAGGAGATCTTCGACGGCGCGACGCCCTCGGCGCACGCGCTCGCCACGCGGGCGTTGGCGCGAGTGGCCTTGTGCCGAGGTGACGTCGAGATGCTCATCGTGGCCCAACGACTTGTCGAGCTCGCGGGCACGCTCTTAATCACTCACCCCAGCGCCGTGCCCGACCTCGTGGCGGCGGCCGGTTTCGCTCTTGGGGGGGTGGAGGTCGTGATTCCCGGCACACCGAGCGCACTGGCTCATCACGTACGATCGATGGCGATGCCGCGCACCGTGTTGATTACTGGCTCGGGACCTTTGGCGCTCTTGGCGCATCGAGAAGTAGGCCTGGCCTACGTGTGCCGCGCGGGCGAGTGCCAGTTGCCGGTCTCGAGCGTGGAGGCGCTCGAGGGCGAACTTCGACGAACGCTACTCACGTGAACTTCTTAAGCCGAGATACCGCGACGCGGGCCACGAAGCGACTCGTCGCGCGAATGCCCCAACGCGCCTCAGTGGACTTAACGGGCGGCTCGACCGTCCACGGACTGGTGCTGGGATCAACGAACGAGTCGACCACGATTGTCGACCTCGCCAGCCAAGCCATCGTTCGATGGCGCGTGCCCTGGCCCGCCGGCTTAGAGACCGACCTCGCGGCCTTTGACGTGGTGGAGGGTCAACTCGCCGACGACGTCGAGCGCGCCGACCTCGCCCAACCTGAAGCGGTCACCCTCGCCGACCTGCCGAGGCGTCTGGGAACGTACCGGGGTCGGCGCGTGCGCGCCTGGTTCGAGCAACTCGCCACTCCCGCCGACGGTCCCCTCTTTGGCTTTCGCGGCCCCAGCGCGCCGTACTGGGAGTTTCGCGGCGAACGCCCGAGCGTCGCACTGATCGCGGCCGACCGGGGACCCCAGCTGCTACGCCGACCCGACGACGGTTCGACTTGGGTGCGCTTTGGCTGGTTCGGCGACGACGTGTGGTTGCTCTGTGAAGACGCGCACGCCATTCGAACGATTGAGGCGACGCGACGCACGTCACTGTCGGGCAAAGACCTCGCCACCGCCCTCGGTTTTCGTCCCACGTACGTCCTGACGACGCTTTCGCGGCCCCTGGACGGCCACTGCTACAAGAGCTGCACGGGACTGCTGCCGCGCGGGTGAGTGGCTACTTGGGCAGTTTGCCGGTAGCCAGGGCTTCGGCCATCGCCCAACCAAAGACCACCAAACGCTGACCCTTTTCGGGCTTGAGGCCCTTAAAGAAACCGTGGGCGCCCTCGGGGATGACGCCTTTGGAGGCCACGTAGTCGAGTCCGCCGACCGGTCCCGGATTGACCGTCATCACGAAGGACTTGTCGTCAATGGATTTTTCAGAACCGAATCGCTTCGCGAGACGACGGGCCCACGCGCGGTCTTCGCCGGTGGGTCGGTACCCCAAACGCGGCACGACGTCGTCGAGTCCTGTGAAGGCGCGATAGCCGTCCGCCGACGTCAATCGAGCGCCGAGCAGCACGTCCTCATCAGGGAAAGCGAGGAGCGCGCGACGGAACTGGTCGTGAAGGATGGACTTGAGCGTTTGGTCGGACTTCGCGTTGCGATCCACGAGCAACAGTCCCACTAACAACGACGGCGTGCCACCGATTCGCTCGAGGGTGCAAAACGAGTAGCCGCGAAGTTTGTTCCCTTCGCGAACGTGGGTGACGAGCACCCACTCCTCACGCTGCTTGGAAAGAAATCCGATGTCAAAGTTGGGCTCTCGGTCAACGCAGAGATCAGCCATTTCGGCGAGCTCAACGTCACTGAGGGCAGTCGTGTCTTTTGTGGTGACCGTCATTGCCATAGGGAACCATTCTACGACGATTGACGACCCCCTCAATCGCTGCTACGCCCTGATGACGTTTCGACCAAATTCCGAGCGTAGATCGGCAACGACACTAGGAATGTTGACATTGAAGGCTTCGCCGAGGCGAAAGACCTTTCCGGCCGCTCCAGTGTCGACGACCACCGGCGAGGGACCGGGGTAGCGCGTCAAGATCTCGCGCAGCGTGGCAATGGAACGTTGCGTGAGATCTTCGGGACGTAGCGAAAGGTGCAGTTCGGCCCCGGCCCGTTCGACGTGAAAACGTTCCACGTCCACGGCACTGAAACGGAGCTCTTCTTCGTTATCGCTGAGACGAACCTTGATCAACACCACGTTGTCCTTGACGAGAAAACCACTAAACCGCTCGAACGCGGAAACCGAAAAATTGATCTCCATCGACGCACCGAGGTCCTCTAAAATCACCCGGGCGTAGAGCTTGTTGGCTTTGGTTTGACGTACCTGCACTTCGGAGAGGATGCCCCCGACCGTCACCGCTTTGCCACTGTGGGACAACTCCTCGGAACGTTCGCGGATGGCCAACACCGAGCCGTCGGTTCGAGCCCCCAGTGCGGCGCCGATCTCGTAGAGCGGGTGGTCCGAGACGTAAGTACCGAGCATCTCTCGTTCAAAATCGAGTTTGACGGACTGTTCGAACTCCTGGTCCGACAGCGGCACGTACGTGCCTTCCCAGTCGCTGTCGGACCCTTCGGCGAAGGCGGCGAACAGCGTGGTGATGCCCATCGAGTGGTCCTTGCGTCGACTGAGCGTGACCTCAATGATCTCTTCGACCTTTAACAAAAAGCCGAGACGGGTCACGCCGAGTGAGTCGAAGGCCCCGGCCTTGATCAGGGACTCCATCGAACGGCGATTTAACACCACGGGATCGACTCGACGAACGAAGTCTTCGACGCTGGCAAAAGGACCGCGCGCTTCGCGCTCGTGGACAATCTTCTCGACGAGGGCCTCACCGACGTTTCGTACCGCGGCCATTCCAAAGAGAATGGTCGAGTCCGAAGTGAGCGAGGGCGCGTAGTCGGCGAAGGACTCGTTGACGTCGGGCACCCCCACCGTGATGCCCATCTGGCGAGCCTCATTGAGGTAGACCGCGGCCTTGTCTTTGTCGTCTCGAAACGACGTCAAGAGCGCCGCCATGTACTCCACCGGGTAGTTGGTCTTCAACCACGCATTCTGATAGGCGATGAGCCCGTATCCGTAGGCGTGACTTTTGGGAAACGCGTAGTCGGCGAAGGGTTCGATCTTGTCAAAGATGTCGTTGCCGAGTTGGCGACCGTACCCCTCGCGTTCAGCGCCGTCGACGAACTTGGCGCGCTGTGCGCGAATCATCTCACGAATCTTCTTCGAACAGGCCTTTCGAAGGTCGTCGGCCTCGGTCATCGAAAAGCCGGCGATCGTCGTGGCAACGCGCATGATGTCCTCTTGGTAGATCATCAGTCCGTACGTCTCGGAAAGTATCTCTTCGAGGTCCGCGTGATCGTAGCTGACGTCTTGGCGCGCGTTCTTTC
>PLBM01000062.1 GCA_003134515.1 Acidimicrobiaceae bacterium
CAATCGTTCCACCACGTGTCCTTCACCAACGTGGCCGTGTCCTGCCACGATTGGGCGTCGTCGGGTCGCGCGTCGTTGGTCCAATACGTGGCCTTGGGGCTCGGCGGGTTGACAACCCCAGCAATGTGTCCCGAGGAGCTGAGCACGAATCGGCTGGGACCGGTGAACATCTGGGCGGTCTTGTAGCCCGAGGCCCACGGCACGATGTGATCGTTGATCGCCGAGACGACGTAGGTGTCGAGTTCCACCTTTTTGGGGTCGAGCTTTCGACCGTCGATCTCGAACTCCCCGCGCGCGAACTCGTTGTTGAGATAGAACGAACGCAGATACTGCGAGTGCATCTTGGCCGGCATGCGCGTGCTGTCGTTGTTCCACACCAACAGGTCAAAGGCGGCCGGCTGCTTGCCGAGCAGCCAGTTGTTGCCGACGTACTGAAAGACGAGGTCGTTCGCGCGCAACGCGTCGAACACGTGCGCCATCGTGTCGGCCTCGAGGTACCCGTCCTGGGCCATCTGCTCTTCGAGACCGGCGATCGTGGACTCGTCGGTGAAGAGGCCGAGCACGCCGGGCACGCTGAAGTCGGTGTTGGTATTAAGGAGCGTGGCCGATTTGATCGAGTCGTCGCCGAGCGAGGCGTCATAGGCCAGTCCGATGGCGCTCAACGTGCCCCCGAGACAGAGCGAAACGGTATTGACCGAGGGGGCGCCGGTGATTTCTCGAATGACGCGCACGGCGTCGAGCAGGCCCCGACGCAAGTAGTCCTCGAGACCGAACTCGCGCATGCTCGAATCGGGATTGCGATAACTGATAGCGAAACAGGTATGGCCATGTTGTACCGACCACTCGATCAGACTCTTGCCGGGCGCCAGATCCATGATGTAGTACTTATTGATCCATGGCGGACAGAACAACAGTGGCGTCGCGTACACCTGCTCGCTCTGGGGCGAGTACTGGATTAACTCCATCAGTTCGTTGCGGTACACCACGGCCCCGGGCGTCGCGGCCATGTTGACACCCAGTTCGAAACCCGAACTGTCGACTTGCGAGGGCCACCCCCCGTTGTGGCTCAGGTCCTCGAGCATGTTCTTCGCCCCGCGCACCAGGCTCTCGCCACCGGTCTCGAAGGCCTCGCGTATCGCCACGGGATTGCCGAGCAGCGTATTCGTGGGCGCCAACGCGTCGAGGATGAACTTCGCCGCGAAGCGGGCTTTAGCGTCTTGGCTCTCGTCGAGTTGCGCCGCGTCCAGCAGTTCGTTGACGAACTGACAACCGAGCAGGTACTGCTGCTCGAGCAAGAAGAACAGCGGGTTCTCGGCGTAGGCCGGGTCGGCGAAGCGCTTGTCCCCCGACATCGGCGACATTGGGGCGGGCGTCGCGGTGCCGCCGGCGAACTGCGCGGTCGCTCTTACAGCGGCGTCCAAGCCGATGGAGAGCCGGACGTTCGCCGCCGCCACCTCGGCCGGCTTTTGCAACAACGCCGCTTGGGCCGCCTGCAACGAACCCATGAACGAGGCCGGGTCGGCCTTGGCGACCAGTTCATCAATGAACGCTTGTTGCGAACTGTGGAGCTGCTGGGCGAACTTGAACAGGTCGCTGGGCGCGGGGATGGCCCCGGGCTGGGGCAGTTGAACCATTTCGGTCAATTTGGTGAAGAATTCGGCGGCGCCGTCGAACCAGGCGCTGACGAACTGGCGAGTGGCGTCTTGGGAGATCTGCAGCGCGCCCATCAACTGTTCGGCGAGGGGCGAACCGGGCCCGGCAGGGCTCGTGGCTTCGTTATCCCCTATGACCATGGTGTGATCCCTAATGTTGTGAAGCCGCTCGGCGTCTGGTGGACACTGTACATATCAACTGCTTGACATGTCAAGCATTGCCACCGCGCGGCAAAGGCCTTACGAACGCTGCGTTGATCGCTGAAACAAAGGTAATTCGACCCGTCTCGTCGAGACGTTTTACTCACCGCGCTGGCTCCGGAGACTTCGAAAGGACCGACGGTAATATTCGTCGTTCCACTTTGAAGGGGCTTAGGAACCCTGGCGGTTGGTCTCTAGATAGCTGCGATACACCCCGAGCAACGCATGACGTTGGGCTTCGGTGAGTCGCTGGTCGGCTCGAATGGCGCTCTCGGTGGCCTCGTCGCCCAACTTTTCCGGGCCACTGATGAGTCCGGCCTGTTCAAAGAGAATCTCCGCCGACACGTTCAATGCGTCAGCGATCGATTTGAGTACCCGGATCGAGGGTTCGTGAAGACCCCGCTCCACCTGGCTCAGGTAGGGATTGGAAATCTCGGTGAGTGCGGAGAGCTGGCGCAGCGACAGATTTGCGATCTGCCGCTGCGCCCGGATGAACCCGCCCAGCACACGCCGGGGGTCATCCTCAGTTGCTACTGGCTCTTCCGTGCTTTGCATCGTAACTGAATCCGTTAAGACGGACTACGCCAACTTCTCGGGAACGAGTGCATTCGCCAACTGCAGGGTGAAATCGCGCTGGGCCTTCAAAAGGTCATTGGCGAAATCGAACGCGAACTTGGTGGCAGCTTCAGCGTCGGGCAGAGCGGCCACACCAGGAATGGTGGGCAGGTCGGCGACGGGCAACACGGAGGCGGCCTTCATCCAGGTCTGGGCGGCGTCGACGGAGAACTGCTGACACTGCTTGACGGTGGAAATCAGTTGTTCGCGAATTTTGACGGCAAATTCAGGTACTTCGGTCGTTGATGTGGTCTTAGTTGAAACCATCAAGAACTCCTCTGGTCTTACTTCCAGCACGGCAATTCCGGGCTAAGCACACTATACACCCCATCTGCTTGATATGTCAAGCATCTCCCTTGTGACGATATTCCTGGTGAAAACGCCATAGGGCACGGCGTTCGTCGCGCCAATCAAACTAAAGAACAGCCCCCGCCTGGAATGCTTCGTGAATCGACAACCTTGAATGCGTCGACCAGTCGACCTAGTCGGTGTCCGTCTCGGTCCTGGACTGGTCGTGACCAGGCAGCGCCGCGAACAACTTCTGGACGAACTCTTGCTGTGAGGTGATCAGTTCCTGGGCGAAGTCGAAGAACTTGTCGGAAAGTTCGCTCGGCTTGGGCAACGTGTCGACCAAGGGGATCTTTGGCATCTCGGGTAGATGAGTCGTCACCTTGGCGACGTTCTCGCTCCAGGCGCTCACGATCTTGAGTGTGGCGTCCTGGGACCGCTTGATAGCGTCCAGCACTTGACCTTGAACGCGTTCGGCCTCGGCAGCCTTCTTCTTCTTTTTTCCGTCTTTATTGTTCTCCGCTACCATCGTGAACCCCTCATGGTCTTGGCACGTGAACGGCGTCTCCGCCACGTCCGCACTCTACCGACCATGCGCTTGGCATGTCAAGCAGACAACGCGCCGCATTGGCGCCACCACCGCACAACTCTCCGCACGTCAATGAAGGATTAAAACTGCACCAACATCGAGATCAGTGCGACGCCGATCAACGCGAGTAAGACGTCCATGGAGCGAACGAACTGGCGGCCCTGCTCGATTGACGCGACGCCCGCGCGCGCAATCGTCGCGGCGACCACGCGCTCTTGGGGCAACGTGCGTGCCTCGAGATGGCCGGCCGCGGCCAGATAGAAAAGCAGTCCCACGCCAATCCACGGTCGCGCCAGCGAGACCGAACTGTCTCCACTCAAGGACATGATGAGCCCCGTCACCGGTAACACGTGCAACACCCGCGCCGCCCAGTTCCGACGTTCTGGAAAGCGCCGGGCCTGCGTGGCGGCGTCGGCACCGCGCGCGACCGCGACTCCCGCGTAGCGCATCGACACAAAGACGATCACCGTAGCGACGGCCGCGACGACGTGAATCAAGAAGACGAGGCCGTAAGCGACCGACGTGGCGATCATGGTTCGCCGAGCAGTGTCTCGGCGGCGCGATAGGGATCCGTCGAACATTCGAGCAGCGCGTCCACTTGGGCTTCGTACACTTCGCCCTTCGCCAACGCGGTGACACGTGAACTCACGAGAAAGTTCACGACTTTGTCAAGTTCAGCCCGCGTGCGAAGACGCCGCGCCTCGAAGAGTCGTTCGTCGTCGAGAAAGTCCCGGTGCTCGCCGATCGCGTCAAAAAGGGTCTCGGTGCCTTCATCGAGGGTGGCGCTGGTCTCAATGATCATGGGTCGCCACGCTGGCTGACCGCCGAGGTTGAGCATCTGCTCTAGGTCTCTGCGCGTTTCACGGACGCCAGGGCGATCGGCCTTGTTGATAACGAAAATATCGGCGATCTCTAAGAGGCCGGCCTTACTTGTCTGCATCGAGTCGCCCCACCCCGGGTTCGTCACGACGACCGTGGTGTCCGCGGCCGAGGCGATCTCGACCTCCATCTGACCGACCCCGACCGTTTCGACGAACGCGAAGGGAAAGTTCGCCGCACCCAACACACGCAGCGCGTCGGGCACCGCGAGCGAGAGTCCCCCCAAGTGGCCGCGCGTCGCCATGGATCGGATGAAGACGTGATCGTCAGTGGCGTGGTCTTGCATGCGAATTCGATCGCCGAGAATGGCGCCCCCGCTAAAGGGAGAACTGGGATCGACGCAGAGCACCCCCACCTGGTCGAAGGTCTCGGCGCCACCCACTTGACCCTTCTTTAGCGCCACCGCGATGAGTCGATCGGTCAAGGTCGACTTGCCGACCCCCGGGGGGCCGGTCAGACCAACCACATAGGGCGCGCGGGCCCGATAGACGAGCGCTGCCGTGGCGCGATGCTGATCGGCACCGGCTTCGACGTAGGTCAACAGCCGCGCGAGCGCGGTACGAGAACCGTGGCGCGCCTCGTCGAGTAGTACCTCGGGCTCGCGCGCGATCACGTGAACCGTTCGATATTGGCACCCAGTGCACTGAGGCGTCCGACGAAGTCGTCGTACCCGCGATCCATGTGCTCTAAGCCCGTGAGGGTCGTCTCGCCCTCGGCAACGAGCCCGGCGAGCATGAGCGCCGCGGCGGCACGAATGTCGCTCGCGCGCACACTGGTCCCTATGAGTCGCTCGACGCCACGAATCATCGCGTGATGACCCTCGGTGGTGATATTGGCGCCCAGTCGCACGAGCTCGTCGACGTAACGAAAACGCCCAACGAAGAGGTTCTCCGTGACGACCGACACCCCATCAGCGACACTCAACATGGCGGTGAGCAGGGGCTTGTAGTCGGTCGCCACGCCGGGGTAGGGCAACGTCGCGACGTCCACGGCTCGAAGACGCCCGCGGGCCCTCACCGCGACGCCGAGTCCCGCTTGGTCGACCTCGGCGCCCATGGCTTCAAGCTTGCGCAGCAACATCACCATGTGCTCAGCTCTCGCGTCGACGACGCGCACGTGGCCACCGGTGATGAGTCCGGAGGCGAGGTACGTCGCCGAGACCACTCGGTCCGTCACGACCTGGTGGTTCGCCGGCACGAGTTCTTCGACGCCGTCGATGGTCAGACGCGACGTGCCGAGACCCTCAACCTTCGCGCCCATGGCGATAAGTTGGTGGCCCAAATCTTCCACTTCGGGCTCGCGCGCGGCGTTCTCAATGATCGTGCGGCCCTGCGCGAGGACGGCCGCCATCAAGAGGTTGTCGGTAGCGGTGTGACTCGGGTACTCGAGCGTGACGCGCGTGGCGTGCAGGCGCGGCGAACGAGTGGTGGCGTGAATGGACGTGCGATCGTTGTGGAACGTCGCGCCCATGGCGCTCAGCCCCTCGGTGTGAAAGTTGATCGGGCGCTGACCAAAATCGTCGCCGCCCGGCAGGGCCATATTGGCCTCACCACACCGTGCGAGTAGTGGCCCGAGAATCACAATCGAGGCGCGCATCGCCTCAAAGAGGTGCGCCGGGGCCACGGGGTGTATCTGGTCGCAGGCCGGCACGAAGACACGAAGTTCATGCGCCGCGGGCTCGTCCACCCGACAGCCGAGCGCCTCCAAGAGTTCACTCATCACCTTGACGTCGCTAATGCGCGGCACGTTCGTCAGGCGGTGTTCACCAGACGCGAGCAGACAGGCCGCCATCTCTTTAAGCACCGCGTTCTTCGCCCCGTAGGCGCGAACTTCACCCTCGAGCGCACCGGCGGGCTTCACCACGAGAGAACTCACCCTCTAAGTATTGCCGCTCACATCAAATGGCTGAATCGCCGTTGAGACTGACGAGAAAGTCCGAGTACGCTGGCCCTGTGCTGCCTCCGTCCAGGCCCGATCGCAACATCGCTCTCGAACTAATTCGCGTCACTGAAGCCGCCGCGATCGCGGCCGCGCGCTGGGCCGGACGCGGCGACAAGTACGCCGCCGATGGCGCGGCCGTGGACGCCATGCGCTTCGTTTTGGGCGCTGTCGCGATGGACGGCGTCGTGGTGATCGGCGAGGGCGAGAAGGACAAGGCCCCGATGCTCTATAACGGTGAGCAGATTGGCGACGGTCGCCCGCCCCAAGTTGACGTGGCGGTCGATCCCATTGACGGCACGACGTTGACCGCGGCGGGACGAAACGGCGCCATCTCGGTCATCGCACTCTCGGAGCGCGGAACCATGTTCAATCCCGGGCCCTGTTTCTACATGAAGAAGATTGCCGTGGGCCCGCGAGGACGCGGCTCGGTGGACGTCAACGCGTCCGCGACGGACAACTTGACCGAACTTTCCAAGCGTTTGAAGAAGCCGGTGCAAGAGTTGGGCGTCGTCATCCTCGACCGCCCTCGTCACGATGACCTGGTCGCCGAAGTGCGAGAAGCGGGCGCGCGGGTGCTCTCGATCACCGACGGTGACGTCGCCGGCGCGATCGCGACGGGCTGGCCCAACTCGGGCGCCGACGTGCTCTTGGGTATCGGCGGCACGCCCGAAGGCGTCATTGCGGCCGCGGCCTTAAAGGGTCTGGGCGGTGAGATTCAAGGCGTCCTGCACGCGCAAAGTGACGAGGTGAGAAAGGAAGCCGAAGCTCTCGGCTACGACTTCAAACGAGTGTTAATGACCGACGATCTCGTCGCGAGTGATAACTGCTTTTTCTCCGCGACCGCCATCACCGACGGTGACTTCTTGCGCGGAGTTCGTTTCTATGACTTTGGTGCCACGACCCAGTCCCTCGTCGTGCGTTCACGCTCGGGCACCGTGCGCACCATCGAGACCTTTCACCGTCACGACAAACTCCAAGAGTTCACGACCGCCGGCTTCTAGGCGCTCCACGCAATCTAAGAATTTCTCGTAATTTTTTGCTTTGTCGCACTCCTCGGCGTAGCCTCCGATCAAGAGCCAAGGGGCTCTGGCGTTTCGGCGCTGACCAAGGGGGTGCGCGGTGCGCGTCTCACAACTACTGGCGACGAAGGGCCACGACGTCGCGACTATCTCCCAAGAGCGCTCGGTCACCGATGCACTCGCCCTACTAAAGGAGCACGGCATTGGTGCACTCGTCGTCACCGGCGCGAAGGCGCCGCTCGTAGGCATCATCTCCGAACGTGACGTAGTTCGAGCCCTGGCGACTAGCGGCGAGAGCGCCCTCCAACAAAAAGTGGCCGAGCTCATGAGTACCGAGGTGTCGGTGTGCAACGAGTCGACCGAACTCAACGAACTGATGACGACTATGACCGAAAAGCGAATCCGCCACGTGCCGGTCGTTGAGGACGGGCACCTGACCGGACTCATCTCGATTGGTGACGTCGTCAAGGCCCGTCTCGAAGAGCTCGAGCACGACAAGAAGGACCTACTGGACTACGTGTCGGGCCGCTAGGAAATTACTTAGCTGCGGCACGCAGTCGTAGTTCCGCGCGCTCGAGCGCGGCGAGGGCGGTGAATTGCGCCGTCTGGTCGGACTGGTCGCCCTTGCTTGCCGCCGCGAGTTGCACTTCAGCGGCGTCCTTGGCGACCTGGGCCCGAGCGACGTCGATCTCGGTTGTTCGTTCCGCCACACCCGCGAGCACAGTGGCGAGCGTCACGCCCTCGCCGTCGCCCGGTCCGACCTGGAAGTAGCCCGTGTGCACCGCGAAGGCCACTGCCCCTTCGTCGGTGTCGACACGCACGATGCTCGACACGAGGTCGCCTACCGTCTCGGTGTGTTGGGGCAGAATCGTGAAGTCGCCCTCCGACGAGCGCGCGACGAGGGCGCTCGCCGTACCGCGCCACAACGCCGCCTCGGGCGAGAGAATCTCCACGGTCAAGGTCGCCATTAGCTCTTCGCTAACTCCGCGGCCTTGGCCTCCACACCCGATGCGCCGCCCACATTCAAGAACGCCTGCTCGGGGTACTGGTCAAGGTCGCCCTTCACGAGATGTTCGAAGGACTCGATGGTCTCTTGGATCGGCACGTTGATGCCGTCAATGCCGGTAAAGACCTTCGAGACGAACAACGGCTGGGATAGGAATCGCTGGATCTTTCGCGCGCGCGTCACGGTGATGCGGTCCTCTTCAGAGAGTTCGTCGAGTCCGAGGATGGCAATGATGTCCTGGAGCTCCTTGTTGCGCTGAAGTATCTGTTGAACCTGACGAGCGACGGCGTAGTGACGATCCCCCACTATTTCGGGCGCCAAAATGTTCGACGTCGAAGTCAGGGGGTCCACGGCCGGGTAGATGCCGAGCGCCGCGATCTGACGATCCAACTCGGTCGTGGCATCGAGGTGGGTGAAGGTCGTAAAGGGCGCGGGGTCGGTGTAGTCGTCCGCTGGTACGAAGACGGCCTGGAGTGAGGTGATCGAGTGACCCCGCGTGGAGGTGATGCGCTCTTGGAGTTCGCCCATCTCGTCGGCCAAGGTGGGCTGGTAACCCACGGCCGAGGGCATGCGCCCGAGCAACGTCGAGACCTCGGAGCCGGCCTGGACGAAACGAAAGATGTTGTCAATGAACAACAACACGTCCTGGTTCTTCACGTCACGGAAGTACTCGGCCATCGTCAAGGCGGCCAAGCCCACGCGTAGACGCACGCCCGGTGGTTCGTCCATCTGGCCGTACACGAGTGCGGTCTTTTCGATGACGCCCGACTCGCGCATTTCAAGTAAGAGGTCCGTGCCCTCACGGGTGCGCTCGCCCACTCCGGCAAAGACCGACACCCCCTGGTGCTGCTCGGCGACGCGACGAATCATCTCCATGATCAAGACGGTCTTACCCACCCCGGCACCGCCGAAGAGTCCGATCTTGCCACCCTGCACGTAGGGCGCGAGCAGGTCGACCACCTTGATGCCCGTTTCGAATATGGTGCGGCTCGGCTCGAGTTCATCGAAGGGCGGCGCGCTGCGGTGAATCTCCCAGTGGTCGTCCACTGGGCCGATGTCGTCGGTGTCGAGTGGCTCGCCGATCACGTTAAACACGTGTCCCAGCACGGCGTCACCGACGGGTACGGTGATGCCGCGGCCGCTCTGGCGAACGACGGTGCCGCGCACGAGTCCGTCCGTAGGCTTCATGCACACGCAACGAACGCGTCCGTCACCGATCTGCTGGGCGACTTCGGCCACGACGGTAATGGTCTGGCCGTCGAGCACGATGTCCATCTCCACGGCGTGGTTGATCTCGGGCAGCGCGTGCGGGGGGAACTCCACGTCCACGACCGGTCCGGCGATTGCCACGACACGACCCGTCTCGAGTTTGGTCACTGCGGGGGCGACGGTCATTTGACTCTCACTTTCCTAGGCGGAGCGCTTCGGCGCCGCCGACAATTTCCATAATTTCGGTGGTTATCGAGTCCTGTCGGGCTCGGTTCATGACGCGCGTCAGCGTCTGGCTCAGTTCGTCGGCGTTGTCCGTGGCGGCGGCCATCGCGCGCTGTTGACTGGTGTGAAACGAAGCCGCGCCTTCGAGCAGCGCCGAGAAGATCTCGCTTTCGAGCGCGTGCGGTGCCAAGAAGTAAAGCAGCTTCTTTACTTCGGGCTCGAACTCGGTGTAGCCCTTGAGTACTTTTGGTCCGTCGTCCACGGGTAGCTCGGGCACGACGAGCGGTAAGAGTTGTTGGACTTGCACCACTTGTGAGCCGGCCGAGAGATACCTCGCCGAGACCAACAAGACCTGCTGCGCTTCGCCCTCTAAATAAGGTCCGACGAGGCGCGAAGCGATCGCTTGGGCGTTGGCGAAGGTGGGGCGGTCGACGAAGCCCACGAAGTGCTCTTCCACGCTGAGACCGCGGTAACGAAAATACGCCGCCGCCTTCTTTCCCACACAGAAGAGCCGGGCCTTCGTGCCCTCACCCTTCAGTTTGGCCACCAACCGCTCACCCGCTCGCAGCGAGGAGTTGTTGTACGGGCCCGAGAGTCCCCGGTCGCCCGTGAGAAAGAGTACGAGTGCGGTGTCCACGTGCTCGGGCATGGCGAGTAGCTTCGCCGCGCCCGCCGGGTCACCGAGTGCGGCTTCGAGCACCAGTCGCTGCATCCCGAGACGATAGGGACGATTGGCGGCGATGCGCGCGAGGCTCCGAGGAATCTGGGCGGCCGCGATGAGTTCCATGGCCTTGGTGATCTTGCGCGTGGACAGCACCGACTTGATACGTCGACGAAGGACTCGCTCTTGTCCGCCGGCCATGAGTCCTCCTCTCTCGTCGCGTCTTAGTTACTGGCAGCGAAGCTGTCGAGGAACGACTTCAGGGCGGTGTCAAGCTTGCCGGTGTCGGGCAGCGCGTTGGTGTCGCGAATCTCACTGAGCAGATCGGCGTGCTTGGCGCGAAAGTCCGTCAGCAGTTCAGCCTCAAAACGAATGACGTCGACGACCGGAATGGTGTCGAGCCAACCGCGGGTCCCCGCGTAGATGACGAGGACCTGCTCTTCGACGGGCACCGGCGCGTTGAGTCCCTGCTTGAGCAACTCGGTCAGGCGGTAGCCGCGGTCGAGCTGTTGCTGGGAGGTCTTATCGAGCTCAGAGCCAAAGGTCGCGAAAGACTCGAGGTCGCGAAACTGCGCGAGGTCGATCTTCAATGTCCCAGCGACTGCCTTCATCGCCTTGATCTGGGCATTGCCGCCGACTCGCGACACCGAATTACCGACGTTGATCGCCGGACGAACGCCCGAGTAGAAGAGGTCGGCCTCGAGAAAGACCTGGCCGTCGGTGATCGAGATGACGTTGGTCGGGATGTACGCCGAAATGTCGCCGGCCTTGGTCTCAATGATCGGCAACGCCGTCAACGAGCCGCCGCCGAGCTCGTCGCTCAACTTCGCGGCGCGTTCCAAGAGTCGACTGTGCAGGTAAAAGACGTCCCCGGGGTAGGCCTCGCGACCCGGCGGACGACGTAACAAAAGCGAGATCTGACGGTAGGCCTCGGCCTGCTTGGAGAGGTCGTCGTAGACCACGAGTGCGTGCTCACCGCCCTCCATCCACTCTTGACCGATGGCGCAGCCCGCGTAGGGTGCGAGGAACTTAAAGGGCGCGGGGTCCCCCGCACCGGCGACGACCACGACGGTGTACTCAAAGGCGCCGTGATCTTCGAGAGTCTTGACGGTTTGTGCGACCGAGGAGTTCTTTTGACCGATGGCCACGTAGATGCACTTCACTCCTTGACCCTTCTGGTTCAAGATGGTGTCGACCACGACCGTCGTCTTGCCGGTCTTGCGGTCGCCGATGATCAGTTCGCGCTGACCGCGACCGATGGGCGTCATCGCGTCAATGGCCTTGATGCCCGTCTGCAACGGTTGGCTGACGGGCTGGCGACCGGTAATGCCGGGGGCCTGGACCTCCATTCGCCGACGCTTGGGATTGACGAGCGGTCCCTTGCCGTCGATCGGCTCGCCCAGCGCGTTGACCACCCGTCCGAGTAAGGCGTCACCCACGGGCATCGAAAGGATGCGGCCCGTCGACCGCACGACCTGTTCTTCTTCGATGCTGTCCACCGAACCCAGGACCACCGCGCCGATGGTCTCCTCGTCGAGGTTCATCGCGAGACCCACGGTGCCGTCTTCAAATTCGAGCAGTTCATTCACCCTCGCCGAGGGCAGTCCCGACACGCGCGCAATGCCGTCACCCACCTCCACGACGCGTCCCACCTGCTCGGCCTCAACGGCCGGATTGAAGTCAGTCACGTTCTTGCGCAGCGCCTCGGTAATCTCGGCAGCGCTAATGGTGAGTTCAGTCATCACAGTTTCCTTTTCTCAGTCATTTCGATTTAGAGCCGATTCATAGGCCCGCCCCGACGTCAAGGCCTCACGCAGCGAGCCGAGCCGTCCTCGAGTGCTGGCGTCCAAACGCAGGTCGCCGATTTCCACGAGCACGCCGCCTAGTAACGCGGGCTCGTCCGCGACTTGAAGTTCCACACTCTTGCCGGTCAGGGCGCTCAGCGTGGCGACGAGTTGGTCCTGACTCGAGTCATCGAGCGCCCGAGCGGTATGCACTCGAGCGACCCGCCAATCTCTGGCGTGAGCCACGTAGTCCACTAGAAAGTCGAGCGTGCCCACGACGTCGCGGGGTCTGCCGCCGACGATCGTAAACCGCGCGAGCGACAACGACACTGGGTTTACCTTGCCCTCGAGGAGTTGATAGGTCAAGCCCAAACGAGCGCCCAGGGGCGCGTCGCGATCCAACAAGAGGTGGCGCACCTCGACGTTCGCCTCCACTGTTCGCGCCCAACGAAAAAGGTCGTCCTCGATCGAGGAGAAGTTCTCCGTGTCGATCTCTTCGAGCAACGCGTCCGCAAAACCACCGACTCGACGACGCGCGTCGAGTAGACCCAGATTGGCGTGGTGAAACTCGCCGGTCTCGTGAAGTGTGCGCGCGACGTGCAACAGTTCCTCAAAGGCGTGGGGCACTTCCTGGGCCGATACCGTCGTGGCCGCGTAGACGACCAGGCGTAGGGCCTCGGGGCTCACCTTGGCGTGCAAGAGATCACGAACGACCTGGCCGCGCGCGACGTCTGCGATCGAAGTGTCGGTCAAGACGGCACTCAAGTCCTGGCGAGCGAGAACGGTCTCATTGACGGCGTTCAGATCACCAACGACCGCTTCGAGCGCGCTCGCGTCGAGTCGGCCCAAAAGAGCAGCGGCGAAGCCTTCGAGTTTGGGGAGCATGGTTAGCGGTTCGTTCCCTTGACGGCTTCCGCGTTCAAGGCCGCGACGGCTTCTCGGACCAGGTCGTCGTGGGCACGTTGGTCGACTTCGCGCTCGACAATCTTGGTCACGAGGTCAAAGACAATATCGCCGATCCGCGCGGACGCCTCGTCGATGGCGTGCACCCGCGCCGTCGCCACTTCTCCCTGAGCGGCGGCGACGATTCGCTCGTACTCGATCTGTGCTCGCCCTCCCGCTTCCGCTTTCAACTGATCGGAAGTCGCCTGGGCGCTCGCGACGATGAGGTGGGCTTGCGCGCGGGCGTCGGCGAGCAACTTCGCGCGCTCGTCGTCGGCGCCGGCCGCCTCCGCGCGCGCCGCGTCGGCCGCCTCGAGGGCGGTACGGATCTTCTCTTGACGCCCCTCCATCGCTCGATTGAGCGGCGGCAAAATGTACTTCGTCATGAGGAACAATATGACCGCTACCACCAGCAGTTCTACGACGAACGTGCCGTTGGGTAGCAGNNCCGCGAGCTCCACGAAGAACGTGCCATTAGGGAGGAGAAAGATTGACGAGGCGGTCAACACAGTGCGCCTACTTTCTTAGGGGACGAACAACGCCTGGGAGTCGCGAGACCCCGGCGGCGCTGTGACTAGTGCTTCTCGAAGACGTAAACGAACACGACCATGAACAACAGGTTGATGAAGTACATCGCCTCCACCAGACCCACCGTCAAGAAGAAGTACTGGCGGGCCTTGTTCTCGATCTCGGGTTGGCGGGCGATGGCCGCGATGGTCTGACTACCGGCTAGACCGTCACCGATCGCCGCGCCGATGGCGCCGCCGCCGAGGGCGAGTCCGCCGCCGACCAGCGCGCCGGCGATGCGTACCGCGCCGGCGATGTCATTGGGATTTGTGGCCATTATTCATTTCCTCCTGGGTTGGTTAGTGCGACGTCGTTAAAGCAGGTTCGGGTGCGAGTTCTGGTTCGTCGTGGCTCGTGGCGAAGGCGAAGTACAGCATGGTCAACAACATGAAGATATACGCCTGGATGAGCCCAATAAAGAGGTCGAAGGGCTTCCACACGAGTTCGCCCAGCGGCGAGACAAAGATGGGCAGCAACGTCACCATGACCGCGATCATCAACCCGCCGGAGAAGAGGTTGCCAAAGAGACGGAAGGTCAACGTGATGGGCTTGGTGATCTCTTCGATGACGTTAATCGGCGTGAGCGCCACGTAGGGCTGACGGTAGTGACGAAAGTAGCCGCGAAAGCCGCGCGCGCGAAACGACTCAAAGTGCACCCAGAAAATGACGAAGAGCGCCATCGCCAATGGCAGGTTCACGTCGCTTGTTGGCGCGGGCAAGATGTCGCCCGACACGCCCGGGTGCAGCGCCGAGGGAATGAAACCGATCCAGTTAGCGATCAAGATGAAGAGAAAGAGCGTGACGCCGATGGGGACGAAGCGCCGTCCCTTGGGTCCTATAGCGGTGTCGGCCAGGTCGTTGACCTGCTCGACCAGTAGTTCCCATATGAGTTGGAGCTTGCCGGGCACGCCGTCGGTGACTTTGGAGCGCATGCGAAAGCCCAGGAAGAGCAGAATCACCATGGCGAGCAACGTGGAGGTGACAATATCGGCGTCGATGGTGAGGCCCAGAAGATGAACTTCGGGGTGTACACCGACGCTGATGTTCCCCGCGGCTTCCAGGCTCTTCACTCCATGCCTCCTTGGTTTGCCATGACGCGCAGGACGTTCAGGACAAAGACGATTTGATAAAGAACAAGCCCTGACACAATACCGATTCCCAAGGGGGCGTT
>PLBM01000126.1:0-2293 GCA_003134515.1 Acidimicrobiaceae bacterium
GAACCCGGCATCGAGCAGCTCGCTGGAGGTGAACTTCCGCAGCGCCAGGATCGATCCATCGAACCGTGGAGTTGCACCGCTCGCCGACGCAGCCTCCCGGCGCTCGGCGGCCCCGACGGCCAGGCTGGCCCACTTCTCGCTCCGGCGCAGGCACTCGCCGATCTCGCGGAAGGACATGCCACCCTTTGGGGCTGGGCCCCGTCTCGCGCTCGACGCCGGCGTCGAGCGAAAGAGGCGCAACGCCTCGTCCTCTAGGGCGATGACCGCTGGTGTCTTGTCCTCAATACCCAGCTGGCTCTTGAGCACCCTCACCCGTCGAGTCACGAAGTCCGGTGAAATGGGCCGCGAGCAGTCCGGCTCCAGACTGAACAAGAACGCGGACGCATCGACGGCGGCGCCGAACAGCTCCGCTCGCTCGTCCATAGCCCGGCAGTGCCGCTCGAGCATGGACAGGGTCTCGGTGTCCACATGGAACGTCCGGGCCTGGCGGGTCTTCGTCGTTTTGATCTGGCCCGACTCGGAGACGGCTGTATCGATTGTTAGCCGGCCCCGGGCCCAGTCCACGCTGTTCCGCCGGATGCCGACTAGCTCGCCCCGACGCATGCCTGTCACGGCGGCGAGCACCAGGACGGGGACGACCTCGGGCACGACCTCGGCCGCGGTGGCCAGCAGCAGAGACAGTTCTTCCGCCTCGGGAGGCACACGCTCGCGCGAAACCTGCGTG
This sequence comes from Acidimicrobiaceae bacterium, assembly GCA_003134515.1. Classification (GTDB taxonomy): domain Bacteria; phylum Actinomycetota; class Acidimicrobiia; order Acidimicrobiales; family RAAP-2; genus RAAP-2. The sequence goes on from PLBM01000126.1 coordinate 725, forward strand.
CTGGTCGGGAGCTCGAACTCAGCCATCGGGTTCTTGAAGATCAAGCCGTTCCGCTTGGCCCAGCGGAAGAACGGCGCATAGAGCGACTTGGCGTGGTTCATCCGCGATCGTGACAACCCCGCGGCCCGCATTTTCCCGAACAGGCGGTCGATGGTGCGGCTGTCGATCTTGGAAAGCCGCGTACGGCCGATGGCCGCCGCGAACCAGTGCGCGTGCAGTTTGGCGTATTCGTCGATCGTCGAGTCCTCTCGACCCTTGTCCTCGCGGAGGTGCACCAAATACTGAGCGATGGCTGCGTCGACGGTCAGGTCGGCGTCCTTCCCGCGAGTGGCGGCGGGCGCTTTGTCGACCTCGGCGACAAACGCGGCCAGCTGTCTCACCGCCTCGGCTCTGCTGGTTGCGGAGACCGTCCGATATACGCGCCGAGACGCGCCATCCGCATACTTGGTCGTCACTGACAGCTCCCACACGCCAGTGCGGATCAAACGAACAGAGCCGCCGCCCTTGCTCTTCCGCACCGACGGCCGCGGCTGTGACGATCTGGCCACGCCGAGCCGTAGGTGTTCGAGCCGCACGCAGGCGGCGTCATCCGGACACGCCAGCACCCGCTCGCTGGCAGTCAGCGGCCCGCGCCCGAGTTCCCAAACGGCACGCCGAACAGTGACAGTCTTGCCCGCCACCTTGATCACGCCGGTCCCGTCGGCCCTGGGTGTGCCGAGCCAGCGATGGTGTGCCGCACTGCGATCGATGTTCGCCTCTAGCCGCCCCGCCAGGTCCACGCCGGAAGGTTACCGCGAAGGTTACCGGCAGGTTACCGCGGTCGAAACCGCGGTTGCGCTCTCGGTAACCTGTAAGGCGAGCCGTAAGGGGCCTCTGACCTGCTCTTATGCGGTGGGGGTGGGGAGGATCGAACTNNACTCCCGGCGCGCAGATTAAAAGTCTGCCGGTCTACCACTGACCTACACCCCCGGTGAGGCGGAGCCAAAGGGTAGGCGAAACCCTCGCCCGGTCAGGCTAGTTGCTCGGGAAGAAAACACCCGAAGTGCTCACAGGCTGACACACGGCTCGCGGGTGGTGCGCGCATTGCGAAAAGTGACGAAGGTCTCCCTCCAGCGCGGCCCCGTCGAGTCCGATACCCCGTGGAGCCAACCACCGGGCCCATGACCACGGCGGCTCTGAGCCTCGGCGGCTTGGCGAACCTACGGCATTGCCATGACCTCGCGCCCCCCGATCTCCCGACCCCGTCGCCGCTGGCGCTTCCTTGCCGCCGCTGNNGGGCGAGGCCGGCACGGCCGCCGCGGCCGCGGGACCGGGACCGGGACCGGGCGCCCGGTGGCCGCACGTTGTCGCGGCTGCCGCACCCACACGCGACGGTGGCGGCTACTGGGACGTGTGGGCAGACGGCACGGTTACCACTTCCGGGACAGCCGTGAGCTACGGCGACATGGCTGGGCGACCGTTGCGGGCCCGCATCGTGTCGATCGCGTCGACCCCGAGCGGGCACGGCTACTGGTTGTTGGGCACGGACGGCGGCGTGTTCTCGTTTGGCGACGCCGGGTTCTACGGCTC
>PLBM01000126.1:2327-15207 GCA_003134515.1 Acidimicrobiaceae bacterium
TCGTCGGCATGGCGGCCACCCCCTCAGGCCATGGGTATTGGCTGGTAGCGGCCGATGGGGGCGTGTTCTCCTTCGGGGACGCCAGCTTCCACGGCTCGATGGGCGGCCAGCATCTCAACCGGCCGGTCGTGGCGATTGCCGCCACGGCGACCGGGTCCGGCTACTGGCTGCTCGCTGCCGATGGCGGGCTCTTCGGGTTCGGCGACGCGGCGTTCTACGGCTCGGCCGCGGTGCCGCCCGGCTCCGCGTTTTCCGCACCCGGTGCGTACTCAGTCGGTCTGGTCGCTACCCGGTCCGGGGACGGCTACTGGATCGTCGAGGCCGACGGAACTGTGTTTGCCTACGGCGACGCGTTGCTCCCTAACCCGCCTCCCGGCCTTGGCCTCCCCGCCGGCGGGCCCGGCCGCGTGCTGCTCTACGGCGACTCGCTCAGCTCGGAGGCACGGGGTGCCTTCGCCTCCTTGGTGGCCAGCACCGGCGCATCCGTCGTCACGCACGCTTTCGGCGGCACGGCCATCTGCGATTGGTTGCCTGTGATGGCGAGCGATGTGCAGCAGTTCGACCCCGACGTGGTCGTCGTCCAGTTCTCCGGCGACGCCTTCACACCGTGCATGGCGTCCCGCGTCCCGTTTGGCTCTCCGGTCCCCTCCGTCGTCGCGGTGTATCGGGCCGATGCCATCCAAGCGGCCTCTATCCTCACCTCGCGAGGGGCGCGTGTGATCTTCATCGGCTCTCCAATCACCGCGTCCAACCCGGACCGTAGCCTCCAGGACATGTACGCCTCGCTGGCTGCCTCGTTGCCGGGCACCTCCTTCGTCGACGCCGGCCAGGCCGTGACACCGGGCGGCGTCTTCGCCTGGACGATGCCGTGTCTGCCCGGTGAGTCGGGTTGCAGCAATGGCACGGTTGTTGTGCGCGCCCCGGATGGCACGCACTTCTGCCCGGGTGGGCAACGCGCGTACCTCGGCATCACGCTGGTCTGCCCGGTGTGGAGCGGAGGCGCGTTCCGTTTTGGCGCGGCGATGGCAGCGGCCGCGCGCGCCGCATAGCGGACCAGCCGGGAACCCGCCGCGACCTGGGCGTCACCGCCCTTCCGCAGACTCGCCGTGTCGAGCAAGTGCCGAGCCCGCCGCGAGCGTGACGAACTCGTCGATGCGGCTCCGAACCACATCGAGGCTCGCCGTCCAGAATTCGCCGGAGCTCACGTCGATCCCGAAGCGATTGCCGAGCTCGGCCGCGCTGGCCATGCCCGCTGAGGACAGCATCTCGTCGTAGCCGCCCCGGAAGCGGTCGGGATCCTCCTGGTAGCGGGCGAACAAGCCGATCCCGAACAGGAGGCCGAACGCGTACGGCCAGTTGTAATAGGCGGTCGAGTAGTAGTGCGGCTTCACCGCCCACATGTATGGATGCTCGGTGTCGGCCTGGAGGCCATCGCCATACGTCTCCCGCTGCGCGTCAATCATCAGCTGGCACAGCTCGCCCGGTGACAGCGTGGTGCGGGCGCGGCGATCAAACACCTCGCGCTCGAAGAGGAACCGGCTGTGGATGTCGACGACCACCTGGCACGCGCCTTCGAGGTCGACGTCCAGGAGCACCAGGCGTTCGTCCCCGGTGGCTGCGGCCAAGCCCGAGGTCACCATGATCGTCTCGCAGAAGATGCTCGCCGTCTCTGCCAGCGCCATAGGCAGCTGGCGCTGGAGCGGCGTGCGGCCGGCCAAGGTGGTGTTGTGATACGCGTGACCGAGCTCGTGGGCGAGCGTCTGCACCCCGTTGAATGATCGATCGAAGTTGAGCAACACGCGTGACGCGTCGCCGCCTACGGACATGCAGAACGCGCCCCCCTGCTTTCCCATCCGGGGTTCGCCGTCGATCCACCGTCCGGCCACCGCCCTGCTGACGACGCTCGCCAGCTGCGGCGAGTAGGACGAGAACGCGCCGCTCACGGCGCTGACGGCGGCCTCCCAGTCGATGGCCTCACCGCGACCGACCGGCGCGGACAGATCACACCACGGCAACCCCGCCCCGGGCGGGTGCCCGAGAAGTGCAGCCTTCGCCTTCAGATACCGCCTGAAGTCGGGGAACGAAGTGACCATCGCCTCCTGCATCGCCTCGAGGGCACCGCGCTCGACGTTGTTGGCGTGCAGCGCGGGTTCGAGTGAATCGGCCCAGCCACGCCGGCGAGCGACCGCGTTGGCCTCCCCCTTGATGGCGTTGAGTGCCGCGGCGAGCGGCACTTCGACGGTTTTCCACGCGGCCAGTTCGGCGGTGAACGCGGCACGGCGCACGGCCGGGTCCGGGTCGTTGGCCATGCCGCGGACGACCGTCATGGGCAGCTCCTTGCTGCCCGCGCCCGGTAGCTCGACACGCGCCGCCAGGCGGGCGGTCATCTCGCCGTGGAGCCGGTTCCACGCGACCGCACCGGTGAGCGTCAGGTCGGCGAAGAGGCCCTCCTCGACCTCGCTCATGAGGTGGCCGGCGGACTGCTCGGCGCGGCGGAGGGCGTGCGTGTGCTCGGCCGCCGCGTGGCTGCGGGTGGCCAGCGACTCTGGCCCGAGCGCGCCCACCCACCCGTCGAACCGCGCCCGGAGCCGGCGCAACTCGGCCAGCTCGGCCTGGATGCGCGCCGTCCACGCCGCCGCGGCGTCGTCCGCCGCATCGGTGGTGACCAGCGCGTGGAGATACGCGGTGAGCGGGCGGATCTCCTCTTGGAAGGCATTGGTCGCGGCCAGCACCTCCTCGAACGCCGCCACTTCGACGTCGGAGGGTTCGTGACGAGGCCCGGCGTGGACGTCGTGGCGGTCGTACAGGGCCAGCAAGCGGCTGAGATCTGCGGTGAGCTGCTCGGTGGCCAGCGCGAATTCGCGCGAGTCGAGGCTGGGAAACAGCTCGCTGACATCCCAGTGCGGCGGGACGGTCGTTGTCACGGGGCCGATGCTACCGAGGAGAGCTTCTGTCCCCCCGCTGTCGATAGGATCGGAGCATGGATCCCGAGCACTCGCGGCAACGGTTGGGAGAGGAGCACGATCGGCTGGATCTGCTCCTTACCGGCTTCCGCGAGGAGCACCTCACGGACGAATCCGAGAACGAGAACGTGCTCGAGCTCTCGGATCAACCGATCCACCAGGCTGATCTCGGCACCGACACCTTCAATCGCGAGGCCGACCTCTCCTTGCTCGAGCAAGTGGAGGCCGAGATGGCCGACGTCGAGCATGCGCTCCGCCGCCTCGATGACGGGACGTACGGTACGTGTGAGGCGTGTGGCCGGCCGATTGGCGACGAGCGACTCGACGTGGTGCCGGCGGCCCGCTTCTGCCTGGACGATCAGTCGGTTGCCGAACGGGAAGCGCGCTCCCCGTCGTCCTGATCAGGCCACGGGAGTGATCGCGGGGCTCTCGAGCTCCGGGTCGAGCAGAGCGACCTCGGGGCCGGGCTCGATGCGGTCCCCGTTGACGTCGAACCAACGACCGCGCAGGTTGCTGAGGCGCTCGCGCCCGACGGGAGCTCCGATGACGCGCACGATCGTCCCGATGACGCCACCATGGGTAACCACGAGCATGGTGGCGTCCCCGTAGCGCACGTCAAGCGCCTTCAACGCAGCGAAGATGCGGCTCTCGAATTCCGCGCGCGTCTCGCCCCCGGGCATCTGCTCGAGTTGGCCCGCACGCCACTTCGCCAGATCGCCGGGCCACCGGGTTTCGATCTCGGCACGGATGAGCCCGCTCCATTCGCCGACGTCAAACTCGCGGAGGCCGGGTTGGGAGACCGGCTTATCGAGGCCCAGCTCGGCGGCCAGGATCTGGGCGGTAGCCAAGCTGCGCACGAGATCCGACGACACCACGCCGGTGAACGCGTTGCCGCCGCCCCAAAGGCGCAGGCCGGCAAGGCGCTGGCCGGCGTGCGCGGCCTGCAACCGGCCTAGCGGGGACAGATCGGGGTCGGCCCATCCCTGCCAGCGGCCGACGGCGTTCCATTCCGACTGGCCGTGGCGCACGAGGAGGAGACGGGTCACCGGCCCAGTACAGCATGCACACCGATAACCTCGATCCCGTGGCGGTGCTCCGGCTCTTTGCCGCGGCCCGGGAAGCAGCGGGCGTGACGGCCGATCGGTTTGATGCGCCAACCGTTGGCGGCGTGCTCGATCAAGCGATCGCGCGCTACGGACCCGCTTTCGCAGCCGTGCTCGCCGGGAGCCGGGTATGGCTCAACGGCGACCCGTCCACGCCTGACCAGCCCGTCACCGACCGCGACGAGGTCGCCGTCCTGCCTCCGGTCTCTGGCGGTACCTGAGCGCCTTACTTCTTTACTTCCTTACTTCTTCGTGGCCCAGAAGATCGTGTCGATCTGGGCAATGGAGTCGAGCAACTGCGTGCCAACCGCCACGTCAGTCGTTTTCTTGCTGTCGCCCGCCAGCTTGGTGGCCTTCCAAAACACCTCGTGCAGATCGGGGTGCGCCTGGAGGTGCTCGGGCTTGAAGTAGTCGGTCCACAGCACCCAGAGGTGGTGCTTCACGAGTTCGCAACGCTCTTCTTTGATGAAGGTCGCGCGCACCTTAAAGTCGGCGTCGCTCGAGGCGTTGTACTTCTCCATGCAGCCCTTCACGGACTGGGCTTCGATGCGCGCTTGGGCCGGGTCGTACACGCCGCAGGGCAAGTCGCAGTGGGCCGACACCCCAAGGGGCGTCGTCGTCGCGTCTAAGAGGTCATTGAGACGGTTCATCAGGGTCATAATGGTGCCTTTCAATAAGCGTTCAACAAAGGAAGTTCGTACTGTCAACTTGCAGGTTAGTCACGGGCTTGGGATATCGTTTCGCCGTGGCTGGGATCCTCGAGTTCTTCGTGCGGCGCGTGACCGTCGAGGGGTCCTCAATGGCGCCGACGTACCTGCCGGGTGAACGTCTTACGGCGTTGCGGCGTTGGCGCCGAGTGCGAAAGGGTGACGTGGTCGTGGTGCGCGACCCCCGGAACCCCTCGCGCTGGCTTTTAAAGCGTTGCGTCGCGCGGGTCGGATCACTTTTGGATTTAAGGGGAGACAACGCCACTGCTTCGACGGACTCGCGTGATTTCGGTCTGGTTCGCGCGCGCGACGTCGCCTACATCGTTTTCGCGCCGACCCGTTAGCCAGTTTGTGCCCTATTAATAGGGTACGGTGCACTGGCGCCGGTAGAACATCCTTCTTCCTGGTGGCGGACAGAATACGTGCTCGAAACCCCGCGAAACCATGACCGGTAGAATTCCGTCGTGGTCCGCCTCGCCGTTATCTCTTATCACACGTCGCCCCTGGCCCAGCCCGGCACGGGCGACGGCGGGGGGATGAACGTCTACGTGCGCGAGCTCTCTAGCGCTCTAGCGAGACTTGGCCACGACGTCGACGTCTATACCCGCCGCGACAACGCCCAGGTGCGCGACGTCGAGTTCGTCGAGCCCGGTTTTCGGGTCCACTACGTCACGGCCGGTCCGGCCACGCCCTTGGATAGAGACGACCTGGCCGACTACGTCGGCGAGTTCACCGACACCGTAAAGACCCTCTTTCGCTGTTCGGGCGTCCCCGACGCGATTCACGCCAACTACTGGTTGAGCGGCCTCGTGGGCCACCGGCTGAAGCACGAGTTGAACATCCCGCTCATCATGACGTTTCACACGTTGGAGCGAGTGAAGGCCGACACCTTTGAGGCCGAATCGGACGACCGCGCCTTCCAAGAGGCGGCGATTGTCGCCTGCGCGGACGCCGTGCTCGCCAGTTGTGACGTCGAGGCCGCCCAGTTCGTGCGCCTCTACAACGCTGAACCCTCGCGGGTGCACGTGGTACCCCTCGGAGTCGAGCACGCCTTTTTCTCGCCGGGCTATCGCCCACAGGCTCGCCGGGCCCTGGGACTCGATAGTGACGCGGTCATGCTCTTATTCGCCGGGCGCTTGCAGGAACTTAAGGGCGCGGACCTGGCGCTCGAGACGTTGATCGAGTTGCGGAGACGTGGCCGCCACGCCACGCTCGCCATCGTGGGCGGACCGTCGGGACTCGACGGCCGAGCGACGTTAGAACGGCTGCACCGGCGTGTCGCTGAGGCGGGCGTTATTGATCAGGTGATCTTCGTCGCGCCCCAGGCCCACCAACTTTTGTCCACCTGGATGCGCGCCGCCGACGTCACGTTGGTTCCCTCACGGGCCGAGAGTTTTGGTCTCGTGGCCCTCGAGTCCTCAGCCTGTGGCACGCCGGTGGTGGCGAGCGAAGTTGGTGGTTTGACGACGCTCATTGAACAAGGTGTGACGGGCTATCTCGTGAGCGAGCGCGACGCCACTCACTGGGCCGACGTCGTCGAGCTCGCCTTAGATCCCGAGAGCTCGATGGCCCTGTCGAACGCCGCCGTCCTTCGGGCCCGGCGCTACACCTGGCGCCGGGCGGCGCAGTCACTGGCGGCCCTGATCGATCAGCTCGCCTCTGAGAGTCTCGTTCGCTGCTAAGTGACGCGCGCACCACTCGGCGACGCGGACGCGGCCACGCGTCTTGACGATACGTTGCAGCGTTGGGCTGCATTGTGGCACGCCAGTTCCTTCGTTGGCCACATCGAACACCAGGCGCTGCCCGATGACAAGGGCCACTATCACTGGCTGATTCGCCTGAAGGGTGACGAGAAGGACGTCATCACCCTCTGGCTCTCGTTGCGCCAACGAAGTGTGCACGTGGAGACGGAACTCATGCCCGCGCCGGAAGAGCAACGCGAAGAGCTCTACCGGTACTTACTGGTGAAGAACCACGAACTGCGCGAACTACATCTGGCCATCGGGCCCGAAGAGGGGATCTACCTCGTCACCCAGATTCCGATCCAAGAACTGACGGTCGAGCGACTGGACGAACTCGTCGGCGCGACGCTGACCTACGTTGACGAGATCTATCCGACCGCGATGTCGATGGGACTGGGCTCGGTGTATCGACGTCGAAAGACCCACTGAGTCACCTTGTAGCGTTGGGGCGTGGCATTTACCCTCATCATCATCGGCGGCGGTCGCATGGGCTCGGCCTTGGCGGAGGGACTCCTTAAGGCGAAGTGGTGTCCGGCGGGTGAACTCGCGATCGTCGAGAGTTCTTCCGATCAGCGCAAGGTTCTCGAAGAGCGGCTGGCGGGCGTGACTGTCCTCGCGGCCATTGATTCCGCCCAGGTCGACGAGAACACCGGCGCCGTGCTCTGCGTGAAGCCCGAATACGCCGAGAACGTGGCGCGAAGCATCGGGGCCTCGGGGGTGGCCCGGATGCTCTCAATAGTGGCGGGCATGTCGACGGCTCGTTTGGAAGCGGTCTTTCCCGGCCCCGTCGCCGTCATCCGTTCGATGCCCAACACGCCGGTGCTCGTCGCGAAGGGCGCGAGCGCCATCGCCGGGGGATCGAACGTCACCGGTGGCGACCTCGACTGGGCGGAGTCGATTCTCGGCGCGGTCGGCATCGTCGTGCGCGTGACCGAGCGCAACCTCGACGCGGTGACCGGACTCTCGGGTCCGATGCCGGCGTACCTCTATCTCGTCATCGAAGCACTAATCGACGCCGGCGTGCACCAGGGACTCTCTCGTGATGTGTCGCGCAAACTCGTCGTCGCCACGTTCGAAGGGTCCGCGGCCCTCTTGAGTGAGACGGGCGAGACGCCCGAAGAGTTGCGCGCCCAGGTCACCTCGCCGGGTGGTACGACGGCGGCGGGACTGCGCGTGTTGGAGAATCGGGCCGTTCGCGCGGCGTTCTTAGACGCCGTCGCCTCTGCGGCCGAGCGCAGCCGTCAATTAGGTCGCTAGGTACACCTCAAGTAGCGTTGAAGCATGGCGACGCCGCGACTTCGCTCGAAAAAGCTCTCCGAACCCACCATCGCACGTCTACCCGTCTATCAACGAATCGCCGAGGGCTGGTCGCACCGGGGCCAAAAGAGGATCGACTCCCAGCAGATCGGCGAAATGGCTGGCGTGACGGCGACGACCGTGCGACGCGACCTCGCCGGATTGGGGTCGTTTGGAACCCGGGGCGCCGGTTACGACGTCGGAGTCTTGACCGAGCGCATCGCCGAGGCCCTCGGCCACGACCGTCACTACGACGTGGTCGTGGTGGGTATTGGCAACCTCGGGCGGGCCCTGGTGAACTCGTCGAACTTCTTGATTCGAGGTGCGCGGCTGGCCGCGCTGTACGACAACGATCCGTCGGTGATTGGCCAGATGGTGGGCGGTCACGAGGTGCGCGCGCTGAGCGATCCGATTTCCCCCGCGACGGTCGGCGTCATCTGCACCCCGGCGAGCGCCGCGCAAGACGTCGCCGACCGGTTGGTGGGCGCGGAGATCCACGCGATTCTCAACTTCGCGCCCCAGGTCGTCACGGTGCCGCTTGGCACCGCTGTGCACTACGTAGATTTTTCTATTGAGTTGCAGATCTTGATGTATCACCTCAATAACGGCACCGGTCCGTTGGGCGGCGGGGTTCTTCACTCGCTCGGCCTTGCCAGTGCGAACGCGCTGCGCGGGTCATAGCATGACGTGGACTCCGGAGGCGCAGTGGCACTGATCTCAGTTGGCATCGACCACGAACATGCCTCGCTCGACCTCTTAGAGCGAGCCACGTTGCCCGAGCATGAGTGGGCCAAGATGCTGCGTACGCTCGTGAGCCACCGCAATATCCACGAAGCCGTTTTCGTGTCGACGTGTCTGCGCACCGAGGTCGTCGCGGTCATCGATCGATTCCATGGCGCCATCGACGAAATCACCGAGACCTTGGCCGACGCAACCGGCCTTGACGCGAGTGAGTTTGAAGACCACCTGACGGTGAACTTCGAGCACGACGTGGCGAGCCATCTGTTCAGTGTCGCGGCCGGATTGAAGTCCGTCGTGCCCGGCGAGTTCGAGATTCTCGGCCAACTGCGCCGCGCGCTGGAACTCGCGATTGAAGAGCAGAGTGCCGGCACCGAAGTCACCGATATCTTCCAACGCGCGATTGCCTCGGGACGCCGGGTTCGCTCCGAGACAGCGATCTCACGCGGCACGACGAGTTTCGCCCACGCCGCCGCGTCGGCCGCCATTGACGAACTCGGCGAGGAGTTAAAGGGCGCCCACGTCGTCGTTCTCGGAGCCGGACAGATGGCGACCGGTGTCGTGAAGAGCTTGCTGAGCTCGTCGCCGCCGCTGGCAAAGTTGACGGTGTGTAATCGCACGCTCGAGCGCGCCGAGGCACTTCGCCAAGACTTGAACGACGAGCGCGTCTTCGTCGACTCGCTTGACGCCGCGCACGAACATCTGCGCGGTGTTCGACTCGTGGTCAGCGCGCTGGAAGTCTCCGCGCCGGTGCTCTCTCGCGAGCACTTCGCCGGGTACGAAGGCGAGGTCCTTATCGTCGATCTTGGGGTGCCCCGTGCGGTCGCGAGCGACGTGAGCGATTTAGCGAACGTGCGTCGGATCGACATTGGCGATCTTCGTAGTCGAGTCGAACGCACCTTGGGCGATCGACGCGAGGCGATCGACGCCGCCGGGCGCATCGTTGCCGAGGACGTCGAAAAGTTCCTCGCCGATCAGCGGGCGCGCGGCGCGGCCGTGATCGTACGCGAACTGCGCGAACATTTCGATGGGTTGGTGGCGAGTGAACTCTCACGGCGTGCCCACGATCTCGAGGGGTTGAGCGCCGAGCAACGTGAGACGGTGACTTCGCTGGTTCGCTCGGTCGTCGCCAAGATTGCGCACCGTCCGACAGTGGCCCTGAAAGAGGCCGCCGGAACCGATCAGGGAACCCGGCTCAACGAGGCGACGCGCAACCTCTTTGATCTATGACACTTCGCCTGGCGACTCGTAAGTCGCCTCTGGCACTGGTCCAGGCCCGTTACGTGCAAGGGCGTCTTACGGAGATCGGCCTCGCGAGTGAACTCGTGCTGGTCGATACCAAAGGTGATCGCGACGCCGACGTCGACCTCGCCTCGATTGCCGGTCAAGGCGTCTTTACCGTGGAGATTCAGCGAGCGTTGCTCAATGGCGAAGCCGATGTCGCGGTACATAGCGCGAAGGACCTGCCGAGCACGACACCCGACGGCCTCGTGCTGGTGAGCGTGCCTGAACGTCTCGACCCCGCCGACGTGCTCGTCGGACGCTCGTTGGCTGGACTTGGTCCCGGCGCCACCGTCGCGACGGGATCGCCTCGCCGTCGCGCGCTCCTGCTCGAACGACGACCGGACCTTCAAGTCGTGGCGCTAAGAGGAAATATGGCCACACGTTTCGCTGCTGCGGGTAAAAGCGGGGTGGACGCTATCGTCGCGGCGAAAGCGGCCCTTGATCGACTCGGCGAAGAGGGTCTCGTGAGCGAGCGACTCGATCCGACGTGGTTCGTGCCCCAAGTTGGTCAAGGCGCGCTCGCGCTCGAAGCGAGGGTCGATGACGATATGACGCGTGAGGCGCTGAAAGCGATCAACGATGAGTCGGCACTGAGCGAGGTCCTCGCGGAGCGGGCTTTCTTAAGTGAACTCGGAGCCGGCTGTTCGATTCCCGCTGGGGCTAACGCCGAGTCTCACGGTGAAAGGCTTTCGATACGTGGTGTAATGATCGCGCCCGAGGGCACGACGAGCGTGCGCGCCGAACTCACCAGCCACGATCCCTTGCAACTGGGCCGGGACCTCGCTTGTCTCCTGCGAGACGAAATGGGTGGCGGGGCCCTGCTCGGTTGGGACGCCTAACTCGCGTGCGAGTCGTCGTGACGCGTGAGCGCGGTTTGAATGACTCCCTCGCGGAGTGGTTGCCCGACGATGCCGTCGTGAGCGAAGTGCCCTTGACGACGACGCGTTATCTCGACGCCGAAGAGGTTCAACGGGCCCTTCGGGCTAGCGAGCTCTTCGGCTTGTATCGGACACTTGTCGTCACGAGCGCCCGGACGGCGCTTTACGTGGCCCTGGCTCGACGGGCCCTCATAGAGGGCGGTTCGGTCGTGAGTGTTGGTTCGGCGACGGCGCGCGCGCTCGAAAGTGATGACGTCGAGGTCGACGTCGTGGGCGACGGGGGAGCGGAAGATCTCGCACCGCAGATCGGCGAGGGTCCCGTACTGCTGCTCGGTGCCGCTTCGATGCGCCCGGAACTCGCGACGGCCCTACAAGCGAGGGGCCTCTCGGTCACGACGCTCACCTGCTACGAGACAGTGCCGGCGGTGCTCAGTGAAGAGGAAACCAGAAAGCTACGTGAAGGGGATGTGGTGTTCATTGGCGCACCATCGGCGTGGCTGGTCGCGAAGGTCTTCGTCGGCGCCAACTCGTGGGTGGTAGTGCCGGGCGCGACCACGGGTGAGGTGGTGCGTAAAGATCACGCCCGGGTGATCGAAGGATGGGGACCGTCGTTGCGTGAACATTTACAAGCTCTTTAATCGAGGCCCGGAAAGGTCTCGTTAAGAGCGCCGTAGGCTGGACTCGTGTTTCCCGCCCAGCGCCCCCGGCGCCTTCGTCGCACGTCAGCAATTCGTCGCCTCGTCGCCGAGACGACGCTCTCGCCCAGTGACTTCGTGGCGCCGCTCTTCGTGGGCGAAGGTCTGAGCGATCCCCGGCCGATTCACTCGCTGCCCGGCCAGTATCAACATTCGCTTACTTCTCTCACCGACGAGGTGAAGGCCCTGCACAGTGTCGGGGTGAGTGGCGTCATCCTCTTTGGCGTGCCCGCGACCAAGGACGATGTCGGTAGTGGCGCTTGGGACCCTAAGGGCATCAGCCAAGTGGCGCTTCGTTCACTGCGCGACGAGTTTGGCGACGACGTCGTGTTAATGGCCGATCTCTGTCTCGATGAGTACACGACCCATGGCCACTGCGGGGTGCTTCGGGGTGACGGTTCGGTCGACAACGACGCCACGATCGAGCTCTACGCGCGAGTGGCCCTCGCCCAGGCTGAAGCGGGCGCCGCCGTCGTGGCGCCGAGTGGCATGATGGACGGTCAAGTCGGCGCGATTCGCGGTGCTCTTGACGGAGCCGGCTACGACGAGACGATCATCCTCGCCTACGCCGCCAAGTACGCGAGTGGACTCTACGGCCCCTTTCGTGAGGCGGTGGGGGTCGAGATTGCCGGGGGTGGCGACCGCAAGGCCTATCAGCAAGACACCAGTAATCGCCGTGAGGCGCTGCTCGAAGCGCGCGCTGACGTGGACCAGGGCGCCGATATCGTGATGGTGAAGCCCGCCATGACCAATCTGGACGTCATCAGTGACCTGCGGCGCGAACTCGACGTGCCGCTGTGCGCGTATCACGTCAGTGGCGAGTACGCGATGATCAAAGCCGCCGCGGCGAATGGCTGGATCGACAGCACTGCCGTCGCGCTCGAACAGCTCACCGCCGTTCGGCGGGCGGGCGCCGACTTCGTGTTGACGTACTTCGCTAAGGAGCTCGCCGAGGAGCTGGGTCGTTGACTTCAAACAAGGGCTGGTTTGATCGAGCCCAAGTCGTGATTCCCGGCGGTGTCGACTCACCGGTCCGATCGTTTCGCTCGGTCGGCGGCACGCCGTTGACCATCACTCGAGGCGAGGGTGCCTACGTCGACGACGTCGAGGGCACGCGCTACCTCGACTACGTGCAGTCCTATGGCGCGTCTTTGCTCGGCCACGCGCACCCGCTCGTCGTGGGCGTCTTGCAACAAGCTGCGACGAAGGGCACGACCTTTGGCGCGCCGACCCCGGGTGAGGTGGTCCTCGCCGAGGCCATGATCGCTCGCGTTTCGGGTCTCGAACAGGTTCGCTTCGTCTCTTCGGGCACCGAAGCGGTGATGAGTTCGGTGCGTGTAGCCCGGGGTCATACGGGTCGCGACAAGATCATCAAGTTCGAGGGCTGTTATCACGGTCACTCCGACGCACTGCTCGTGGCGGGGGGGAGTGGCGTTGCGCAGATGGGCCTGCCGGGCTCGGCCGGGGTCACCGC
>PLBM01000051.1:0-1604 GCA_003134515.1 Acidimicrobiaceae bacterium
CGCGTCACGAGCGGCGGGTACGGCTACACCGTGGAACACTCCCTCGCCTACGCCTATTTGCCCGTTGACGACGCCGTTGAGGGCCGTCGAGTCGAAGTAGTGGTGTTTGGCCGAGCGGTGGGTGCGGAGGTGAAGACCGAGCCTTTCTTCGATCCCACTAACTCGCGAGTTCGCTCGTAAGAACGACGCCGGGCGGCATCGACTTCAAGTACGTGCTTACAGGTTGTTCAATGCGATCGTCGTCGTGGTGGTGGTCGGAATGGTGATGGGCGGCAAGTTGAGTTGGCGCCGTAAGGCGTTGCCGAGCGTGACCGTGACCGCGCCGTCATGGGCCGAGGTCGCCTTGTAGCTTTTTGCCAATGAGCCACTCAGGGCCCCGAGTGCCAACACGTCCCTCACGCCTCGTTCGTCAGCGTGCACGAATGCCGTGATCGAGGCGCCGAGCGATCCGGTCGCGCCAAAGCTCAGCAACTCGTCGTCGAGGGCCCCTACGGCATCGGACAGCGACACGTCGTCTCGCGCAAGGTCCTGAGAGGAGGACTTGGAAGTCAACGATTTTAGCGCCGCTACCCACTGCGTCCCCGCCGACCGCTCCTTCTTATAGTCGGCGAGGTAACGCTGACGGATCTGGGTGACGCTCTGCGATGGCGGTACTCCCACGAGGAACGTTCGCACGAGGAACGTGAAGTCGGCTGCCCCCTGGAACAAGAATCCGTGGCCCGCGTCGGGATAGAGCACGAGTCGCGACCGCGGAATAAGGGCGGACAGTTCGCGGTCGTTGGCGGCGGCGTCGAGGTGATCATTGGCACCATCGGCGACGAGGGTCGGTACGGAGATTCGTTGCGTCTCGCGACCCGCGGTATCTTTACCGTTGAACCAGCCCAATGACGCGCCGCCTTGCGCCGCGACAACCGAAGCGCTGGCGCTCGACGAGACCGGGTAGGCGGCGAGACTCCCGGCGAACGCATCGGCCGCGAGGCCCTGAGTAGCGGGAAAGAGGACGGTTGGGGTCTCGGGAGTGACGCTCGTAAGTGCGGCAATCTCCTTTTGAGAGGGTTGAACGGCGTTCCCGGTGCCAGGGAAGGTGGCACACAGGACAAGACGGCGCACTTGGGCGGGGTGGAGGACCGCGAGGGCCTGGGCAATCATGCCACCCATCGACCAACCGAGGACGTTGGTTGATCCAAGGTGCAGTGAGGTCATAAGTGCGCTCGTTTGGTTGGCCATGGCGCCGATAGTGAGTGGCGAATGAAGTGCGGCCGTTTGCCCGGTTCCCGCGTTGTCGAAGATGATTACTCGAAAGTGGCGCGCCAACATGTCGACGAAGTGAGGATCCCACGACTCCATCGTTCCCGAGTATCCCATAATGAGCACGAGGTTTGGTCCACTGCCGAGCGCGCGGTACCCCACGTCGCCAAGAGAGGTGTGCGCGACCTGGACCGCAACGTCAACCACCGAAGCCGGCGCCGACGACGGAGGCGTCGCGGCGCTGCTACCGCATCCGCTCAATGTTATGGCCGCGAGTGTCGCCACCAGCAAAGACGGAACCAACCGATGACACGAGCGGTGCATAATCACCAAACGTACTACGAGCTCTTTCGCTA
>PLBM01000051.1:1642-2444 GCA_003134515.1 Acidimicrobiaceae bacterium
AGGGTGGACACCGCCATTTGCACGACGCCCCACATCGTCTCGCGCAATTCCGACACCACTTTCATTAACGAGAGCACCGCCAAAAGGCTCGTGTCACTGTGACCGAAGTAGTGGGTGAGCAAGCGCTCGTCTGACGTCGGAGGGAGTTCGTGGTTGACCGAGAAGTTGGCGAGATCGAAGAACGGGTCGCCCATGCCGGCNNACTCCCAGTCCAGTATGCGGATCTCGCCGTCGTAAATGAAGTTGGCGTTAAGCAGATCGTTGTGGCAAAAGGCAGCGGGCCGAAAGGCGCGCACCCCTTCGATCTGCTCCAGGATTTCCATGGCCGCCGGGTAGTCGAAGGGTTCGATCACGTTGCGCGATTGCGCGATCTCGTGATAGCGGCGAACGATGGAAAACGGATTGAAGTCCATTCCGATTGTTCCGGCGTGGTGAAGTCGTCGGAGCGTCGCCGCCAGTTCACCCAATCTTGGTTCGCTGGCCAACTCCGCCGCGTCCATAGGCCGTCCGGGCAGGAAACGGGTCACCGTCCAACCCTCGGACTCAGAGCGCGCGAGCACGTCCGGAGCGATGCCAATAGATGAAGCCAGGAGGTTGGCGGCCGTTTCGTGGCGGCGGTCGATGCCGAGGAGTGCGGTGTTGTTGCCTGGTATACGCACTACTACCTGTTCATCACCTAAGTCCACGAAGTAATTGGCGTTGGTAATGCCGCCGATCAATGGCTGAACAATGACGTGACGCTCGGGCCACAGCTTTTTGACGAGTTCCTCAATGACGTCAGTCATTGGCGAATGGTACTGCG
>PLBM01000051.1:2539-2664 GCA_003134515.1 Acidimicrobiaceae bacterium
GCGTTAAAGCCGTGCGCCGTCAAGAGCCCCGCGATTGAGACCATCGCCGTCTTCACCGAACGCGTCGAATCGCTGGCGCCGATGGCCTCGGTGAGCGTTCGACCGTATTCGATGCCCACGTCGTG
>PLBM01000084.1 GCA_003134515.1 Acidimicrobiaceae bacterium
CCGATGATGGGTGTGATGTCGTGTTGACGGCACGTCTCGTAAAAGTCGATCACGCCGTACAAGTTGCCGTGGTCGGTGATGCCAAGGGCCCGTTGTCCGTCGGCTTTCGCGGCCAGCACCAACTCTTCAACCCGCGCCGCGCCGTCGAGCATGGAGTACTCGGTGTGGTTGTGCAGATGGACGAAGCCTTCAGCCATCAGCCCAAGCCTTCCTTCGCTGCCTCGTGGAACTACACGGATGGGATTTTGACCTTACTCTCCCCGCCCCGGTGAGCACGCAATACCCCCTAGAGATAAGTGCCGGCGCGCGGATCGCCCGTGCCAGGCGACAAGGATCGATCGCGCAACTTTTCGAGTTGTGCCGCGGCAGCGGCCTGTTGGGCAAAGAGTGAAGCTTGAATGCCGTGAAAGAGACCTTCGAGCCACCCGACGAGCTGAGCCTGCGCGATGCGAAGTTCTGACTCCGAGGGGACGTCGCCACTAAAGGGTATCGCCATGCGGCTGAGTTCTTCTCCGAGGTCCGGCGATAGCGCGCCGGAGAGCTCATGGATCGACGTCTCGTATATCTCGCGCAAGCGCGTGCGTCCCGCTTCGTCAAGGGGTGCACTGCGTGCTTCGTCGAGCAGCGACTTCACCATCGAACCGATCCGCATGACCTTCGCCGGTTGACTGATGTAGTCGGAGTTTTCATCTTCGGACTTCTCTTCGGTCTCGCCGGGGGCGAGAACCTGGTCGGGATTTACGGTTACGTTGTCATCACTTTTTTCTGTCACCATTGCAGTGTGCCAGACAAATTCGCTCGACGTGCACTTCTAAGAGAGGTCGTCTTGGTCCTGGATAGGATGTCCCCGTGAGGGTATCGACACGGGGGGACTACGCCAGCCGCGCGCTATTGAGTTTGGCCCTTCGCGATAATCACGGCTCGCCCACGTCGGTTCGTGACCTCGCTCAGCGCACCGGACTCCCCCAGCCGTATTTAGAACAGATCCTCTTAAGCCTCAAGGGCGCGGGACTTGTTCGCTCGAAGCGAGGAGTGGGCGGCGGTTACGTCTTGGCCCGCACGTCGGAGTCCATCACGTTGGCCGAGATCGTCGCGGCGGTCGACGGGCCAATTGCGGCGGGCGACTTTGGCGAACCCCACCAAGACGGGGCCTGCGATCACGAGGGCCAGTGCGTCTTGCTCGGTGTATGGGCTGACGTCGGTAATCACATGCGCGAGCACCTTGCGAGCTTTACGCTGGCCGATATGGTCGACCAGGCCCGGGGTGGCAAGCCAGTGGCCCGCACCCACAGCGGCTGATTCAACCCCGACGGGGATCTCTTGGGGGCTTGAAAACTCCTTTACCTCGTGGTAAATTAGTAAGGCGTCCGTAGGAGAAATACCCACCCGAGGACCAATCGACTTTGTACCCCCAAAGACAAGGAGATGCCAGTGGATACGACCCCCCGCCGATCCGCAGTGAACACCAACGACATGTTGGGTCTTTTGATGCGTGACCTGGACCGTTACCCCATGCCGAACTACGACGAACAGGTGGAACTCGCCAAACGCGTCACCGCCGGCGACGAAGAGGCCAAAAAGCAGATGGTCGCTGCCAACCTTCGACTCGTCCTTCACTGGGCGCGGCGTTATCAGGACCGTGGCGTCGAGATGGTCGACCTGGTCCAAGAGGGAACCTTTGGACTTTTGCGCGCCGTAGAGAAGTTCGACTGGGAGCGCGGTTTCAAGTTCTCCACGTACGCCACGTGGTGGATCCGTCAAGCACTCCAGCGCGCCGTGCAACAGCACGGCCGCACGATTCGCATTCCCTTGGAAGTCGGTGAACAGCTCCAGCGTCTTGAAGCCACGAGTGCCGAGTTGACCTCGCTGCTCGGGCGCAAGCCGACCGACCCCGAACTCACCGAAGCGACCGGCATGTCCAAGGCCGAGCGCGAGAACCTCAAGGGCCTCGCGGGCGTGACAGCCAGTCTGGATCAGCCCGCCTCCTCGGATTCGGCGACCACCTTGGGCGACCTCGTTGCCCCGAGTCAGCACGACTGGGTAAGTGACATCGAACAGACGATGATGAACGACCAGTTGCATGGCGCACTTTCGAAGTTGACCGAACTCCAACGAGACGTCTTAAACCTGCGCTTTGGCTTAAACGGCGCGACGCCCCTGTCACTGCAGGCGACCGCCACGAAGATGGATATCGGGGTACGCCGGGTACGCCGCGCGGAAGACGAGGCGCTCGCCATCTTGCGCGACGACTCCAACGTCCTCGCCGCCCACGAGGTCGCTTAAAGCCCGAGGTTCGAAGGCACCAGGGCCGCGAGGTCTCCGGGCAGCGCGGCGTGAGTCACGACGCGTTCGTCGCTCCGCGGATGGCGAAACGCCAATGACGTGGAGTGCAAGAAAACACGCTCTTCCTCGAGTCGCGCGTCACGTCGGTGGCCGTAACGCACATCGTTGACGATCGGATGACCAATGGTCGCCAGATGCACGCGTATCTGATGCGTGCGACCGGTTTCGAGCCGTAAGCGCAACAACGTCGCGGCGTGAGGCTTGTTGACGCGAGCAATCACTTCGTAACTCGTTCGCGCGGGCCGGCCGTCCGATCGCACGACCATCAAGGTGGGCGTGCGCGTCGAGCGGCCAATGGGCGCGTCGACGACGCCGCGCTCTTCGCTGACGTGACCCTCCACCAAGCCTAAGTACGTTCGTTCGATCTCACGCTCCACGAGTTGGCCACTGAGCGAAAGGAAACCTTCGGGGGACTTCGCGGCCACCAAGAGGCCCGAAGTTCCCTTGTCGAGCCGATGCACGATGCCGGGCCGAGAGGGATCGCAAAGACCCTCGACGCTGAGTTGACGAAGCTGGGGATAGCGCGCGAGAAGTCCCGCCACCAAGGTGCCCTCGCGATGGCCGGCACCGGGGTGCACGATCACGCCGGGAGCTTTGTTCACCACCACAAAATCCGGATCGTCAAGGACCACGTCGATCGCCACCGACGGGTCAGGGAGCACGTCGTCGCTGGCCCGAGGCGGCAGCACCGCCGTCAGGCGCTGACCCTCTTCTAGTGGTGTCGAGGGCTTGAGCACGACCTTGTCATTGACGCTGACCGCGCCACTCGTTAAGACGTCGTGGGCCTCGGCGCGCGAGAGGCCGGTCAACATCGAAAGCACGCGGTCGATACGCAGGTGATGAAGGGCACTGGGCACGAGTAGATCGAGGACTTCCCCATCGAAGGCGTCGCGACCGTCGGACTCGCTCATCGCGCCACCAACTTGTCCCCCCGTAGAGCGGCCACCAGCAGGACCAGAAAGCCGGCGGTGATGGCGACGTCGGCCAGGTTGAAGACCGGAAAGGACGACACGGCAATGAAGTCCGTGACCCGATGCGGCGAGGCCGCTAGCCGATCAAC
Organism: Acidimicrobiaceae bacterium; assembly: GCA_003134515.1. Taxonomy (GTDB): domain Bacteria; phylum Actinomycetota; class Acidimicrobiia; order Acidimicrobiales; family RAAP-2; genus RAAP-2. Next base: position 3,404 of record PLBM01000084.1, read on the forward strand.
CACGTTGGCGAATCCCCCACCGATCAAGAGACCAAAGCCCAGCGCCGGTGCACCGGGTTTAGCGTGCACGCCCACGACGACTACGGCCAGGGCCACGACGACGGTGGCGATCGTCGTTAACAGCGGTCCCGAACTATTGATCGAAAACGACACACCGGCGTTGTACTGAAGTCGCCACCAGACAAAGCCCACCACGTGTACGGCGTGCGTGGCCAGGACCTGGCGGGCCCAGATCTTGGTCAGCGCGTCGAGAACGGTGACCACGAGGGCCACCGCGATGACCGTGTAGTTGAGGTGAAGGGCTAGACGCTGGCGCGACACGACACGCAGGTAAACACGGGTAGCTGCGCGCGAAGCCGGGGCTGGGAGATGGCCTCGTAACACTCGTCACATCGACCGTAACTGCCGTCGTCAATGCGAGAGAGGGCGACGTCAATTTCTGCAACCTTGACACGAAGCGCTGTCGCGAACTCTTTAAGCTGATCGCGCTGAATGTCCGAGGCGACGCTGCTGCCGTCTTCGTCGTCGTACTCCAGACGTTCGCGGTCAACCAGCATTTCGTTGGCTTCGGATTCACTCATGGCGATCTGGGCGCTTGTGGCGTCGCGGGTCACCAAAAGCAGTCCGCGCAACTCCTCCAAAAAGGCCGTGTCGTTGGCGTAGGGCTTCGAGTGCATCTTTCGTTCCAACGTCTCTTGACGCTTGCGCTCGTCGGCGTTACGCCGCTCTTGACGCTTGCGCTCTTCGGCGTCGCGACGCTCAATCTCACGTAGCTTGCGCAGTTTCTCCGCTTCAATCGCCTTGCGTTTGGCTTCGATCTCACGCTGTTTCTTCGCTTCAATCGCGGCCTTCTCTCGCGCTTTTCGCGACACCTCGCGTTCCTTGGCGGCAACCTTGGCTTTCGCGTCGTGCTCTTTTTTCGCCCTGGCGGCAGCTTGGGCGCGCGCCTTGAGCGCGCCGGCCCGCTCCTTGGCACGCACGCGCGCCTTGAGTTCACGCTCTTTCTTTGCTTTGGCGATACCGAGTGCACGTTGACGGGTCAACACCTTGTGGGCCGCAATCTTCGCTCGAATCTCTCTATCTTTTTTCGCCTTAGCGATAGCCATCGCTTTCGTTTTCTTTAGCGCGGCGGCCCTTTGGACCGAGCTCAGGGCCCTGACCTTTTTCGAGGGCCCTTTTTTCACCGGCGCCTTGCGAGCGGGCACTCTCTTCGCGGGAGCCTTCTTGAGTACTTTTCTGGCGCGACCCTTCTTAACCGGTGTCTTCTTCGCGGCGACCTTGCGAGCGGGCACTCTCTTCGCGGAAGCCTTCTTCATGATTTTCTTGGCGGCCCGCTTCTTGAGAGGCGTCTTCTTGGCGACCTTCGAGCCGTTCTTCTTCGCGGCCCCACGCTTGAGGGGAGCCCTTTTAGAGGCTTTCGTGTTCGTCGGCATACTTAACTCCTCGGGTTCCTAAGAACAAGTGCCCGCCGACACTAGCAGCCGAAGGTGAAGTTACTGACGATCGTCGCGAGAAGGTTGTTCGAAATTCAGAACTTGACCAATGGTGGGCTGGGACAAGATCGGCGCGGGCGCGGGCGGTGGGGTCTCGAGGGGACGCGCCGCTACCGTGGGACGCGTCGTCGGCGCGCTCGACGTCGGTGGTGGCGACGGCGACGAGGACGCGGGCGCGCTCGGACGCGACCCGCCTGCCTGTAACGAGGATTCAACCCACCGGGTGAACTCGGCCAGTACCTGCGCGATGCGCGCGCGTTCGGCCTGGAGCTGGTGCGCCAAGGTGTCCACGTCTTCACTGAGACGCTGCTTAAGCCCGTTGAGTCGGTTCACTTCGTCCTCCGCCCGACTACGCGCTTCGGTCACGATCTCTCGAGCGCGCTCTTGAGCGGCGACGGTGAACTCGCGGGCCTTCGCTTCGGCCTCTTGTTGGGCCTGATCGATGAAGCGTTGCGCGAGGGCGATCATTGACGTCACCTGCTCGGCGTCCGCCGCACCACCGGTTCGAACCGCGGACGCGGCGGGGGCGCTGGGGGGGCTGAGCGAACTGGCGGCACCTCGCGCGTCGAGTTGACTTATTCGCTCGGCGGCTTGACGAAGTTGTTGACGTTGCTGGTGGGCGAGTTCCTTGAGCTGGCGAACTTCGAGCGAGAGTCGTTCAAGAAACTCGTCGACTTCATCAACGTTGTAGCCCTTGAGACCGACCTTAAAGGCCACCGAATCGATGGCGTCAAGAGCCGAAAGTGCGTTATCAGTGCTGTCCATGCAGCCACCCTACCGCGCAAGGCGCGGCGCGGCCGGGGATGTACAAACTAGATAATGACGTTGATCACTTCGAGCGCGACCACCGCCACCAGCACGGACAGGTCGATTCCCACGCCCCCAAGATTGGGCCGCGGCAAGATCGAGCGCAAAGGTCGCAGCACCGGTTCGGTGAGCCGCGCCATGATCCGCTTCGTGGCCGCGAGCGCGCCGTCGTGATTCGTGCTGGGCAGCCAGCTCAACAGGGCCGCGATAATCAAGATCCATATGTAGAGCGTGATGAGATCGTGGACGAGCGTCATGCCTGGTCATAGGAGCGATAGTTCGCCGCGCGCAGCCGCTCTTTCGTCTCGGCGCTCACGTGCATGCCCTGGGGGCTCACCAGAAAGACCCCGCGAATGAGTATCTCAATCTTGGCGTTCAACGCGTAGGTCGTCCCGGCGGTGAAGTCCACTAGTCGTCGTCCCAGTCCCGGGTCGACGTCGAGCGTCGTGAGCACGACCGCCCGATTCGCACGCAGGAGATCGGTAATGCGTCGAGAGTCGTCGTAATTACTGGGCGCGACGACCACGACGTCACGCTCGTGGGAGAACGACGAGGCCACTCTCGAGGCATTGGGGTTCGCGATGGGTCGGATTCGCGACGCGCCATTCTCGCCCTCGAGCACCGAGATCGAGCTCGTGCGCCGTATCCCCGTCGAGCCCGGTGCGCGAAAGGGCGAGGGGTTCGCTGGTTGGGTGGGGAAAGTTCGAGCGACCGGCGCCGACGCGGGCGACCACTCGGATTCGAGCTCGTCGGGCTGATCGGAAAACGGACGGGGCGAGTTGCTCGGCCCGTACTCGCTGTATTCGTCTTCGACGAGGCCGAGAAACCCGAGAAACCCTCGCAACTTTTCTTTCATTCACGTCTCCTTGGCAAGCGCGCCCAGAACTATGTTAGGTCAGGTGGCCCTCGCTCATCCGAGGACCAAAGAGTGCACGACCCAGCCGTACTTCCGTGGTACCCAGTTCACAGGCCAGCTCTAGATCGTCGCTCATGCCCATCGAGCGCTCTTTCAGACCCCACTCATCGGCCAACGCATTGGTGGTCAAAAAGGCCACGCGGGTCGCTTTTTCGCCCTGCGGAGCGACCACCATGAGTCCGCGCACGTGCAACTCCAGTTCTTGGGCGCGACGCACGATGGCTCCCACGTCGCCGGGTGCCACGCCGTTTCGGCCCGGTTCGTGGGCGACGTCCACCTGGACGTCAATGACCTGGCCGGGCGAGAGCGCGGCAATCCGTTCCAGCTCTTTCACGCGCGCCACGCTACTGAGCACGTCGGCGCAGCGCACGGCACGCGCGATCTTATTGGACTGCAGTTTGCCCAAGAAGTGCCACGACGCCGCGATCGCGTCCGTCGCTTCTCGCTTCGCGCAGAGTTCATCCACGTAGTTCTCGCCAAAACTGGTGAGCCCGAGCGTGAGCGCCGCCGCCACGTACTCCACGCCGAAAGTTTTCGTGACCGCAACAACGCGAATGCTTCGCGAGTCGCGACCACTCTTTTCAATTCGCTCGCGTATCCGCGCCAGGTTGACGCGTACCCGCTCGAGAAGTTCCTCGCTAGCGGAGGAAGCTGGGGAGATCGTCATCGCCACCGACGTCAAAAAAGTCGTCGCCGGTGGACGTGAAGATGTCACTTCGCGGACCTTCGGTCATTGACGGCTGACTGGTCGTCACCTTGGTGGTGCTCTGATCGAAGCCGGCCGCGATCACGGTCACGCGCACCGTCTCGCCAATCGAGTCGTCGATCACGCTGCCAAAGATGATGTTCGCGTCGGGGTGGGCCACGGAGTGAATGATCTCCGCCGCCTGGGTGACCTCGCTCAAGGTCACGCCCGATCCCCCGACGATGTTCATCAAGATTCCGCGCGCGCCGTCGATGGACGCTTCGAGTAGTGGCGAAGTGATCGCGGCGCGTGCCGCATTGACCGCACGACCCTCGCCGGTCGAACTGCCGACACCCATGATGGCGGTGCCGGCGTTACGCATGATGGTGTTGACGTCGGCGAAGTCGGTGTTGATGAGCCCGGGCACGGTAATGAGATCGGTGACCCCGCGCACCGCCGACAACAAGACGTCGTCGGCAATCTTGAAGGCGTCGAGCATCGAGGTGTCGGGGGCCGTCACCGAGAGAAGACGGTCGTTCGGGATCACAATCAAGGTGTCCACCTTGTCGCGCAAGGACTGAATCCCCTTCTCGGCCTGGGTCGCTCGACGCTTGCCCTCAAAAGAGAACGGGCGCGTCACGACTCCAATCGTCAAGATGCCCAGGGCGCGCGCGATCTCGGCCACTACCGGCGCGGCGCCCGTGCCCGTGCCACCCCCTTCACCGGCCGTGATGAAGACCATGTCGGTGTCCTTGAGGGCTTCTTCAATTTCGCCGCGGTGATCCTCCGCCGCCAGTCGGCCAATTTCGGGGTCGCTGCCCGCGCCCAGGCCGCGCGTCAAATCACGGCCGATATCAATCTTGAGATCCGCCTCACTGAGCAACAACGCTTGCGCGTCGGTGTTGGCCGCGATGAACTCGATATTCTTCAGTCCCGAGGTGATCATCCGATTCACCGCGTTCGCACCGCCGCCACCCACGCCGATTACTTTGATTACGGCGTGGTAGTTGCTCTGATTAAGACTCATGGGCTCCCCTTGGCTATGTATCCATTGTTACCGCCTTCGCGGGGGCGGCGTCGCGAACAGTCACTGAAGGCTAGTCAGTGCCTACATGACGGTCAAATGGCCCCTATTTACGACGCCGACCGCGGCGTCACCGCTAACTCGTCGGGCACCGTCACGTCGACGATGGCGCCCGGCGCGAGGGTGCTGTGCGCGATCACCGACGCGACGGCGACGAACTTCGCGTGAAGGTTTGTCGCCGGCCCGAGGATAAAACTCACCGGGGTGGTCATCTGGAGGGTGACGACACCCTGCGCGTTCTCCGAGATCACTGAGACCTGAGATCCGAAGGCCCGGGGCAGCTGACTCGCCACGTAGGCCGCACCCTCGCCGGCGCGCGCGAAGGGCCACGAGGTGCTCGTGGGGTGCAGGTACACAAGTGTCGGCAGATTCACTCTCAGCGGCGCCGGGCCGAGATCACGCCCGGTCTGGTCGACGTACTCGAGCACGTGCTTGGCGCTAAACGCGACCGCCACCGCCGCGGATTCGTGCACGCTCACCACGATGGTATTCGGCCAATGTTTCGTGACCGTCAGCGCGCTAATCCAGGTAAAGGTGGAGAGACTCTTTTCGATGGTGGCGCCGTTCACGTCAATCATCGCCGGGTGGCTCGCTAAGCCCGAGGCCGCCAGCACCGCCGTGGAGGACTCGTGACGCAAACCCACAAAAGTGACGTGTTGGACCCGAAAGAACGACTGGTGCAAGGTCCACTGCGCTCCGAGCGCGAGCGCCGTGACGAGCAGCCCGAGGCTCAACGTCCACTTGGTGAGTCGACGGAGTCGTCGCCGGGGCCTTTTCGCGCGCGCGTCGCTCGCGCGCGCAGACGCCGGCGATGCCCGGCGCGAGCGAGGCGCGGTGGCCACGGTGTCGCGAGCGCGACTCACGGCGTTACCCCAAAGCCGACGAAGCGGTGTTCAGTGATCAACGTGACGCCAGAGTGCTCTCGCACCCGTTCACGCACCAGGTTCATGAGGGCGTAGACATCGTCGGCACTGCCCCCGGAGTGCGCTTGAATGAAGTTCGCGTGCTTCTCACTGACGTTCGCGCTGGCGAGTTGCAGTCCCTTGCAGCCGGCCGCCTCGATAAGACGAGCCGCGTGATCGCCGGGGGGATTGCGAAAGACGCTGCCGCCATTGGCACCACCGGGCTGGTGCTCGCGGCGCCAGCGCACGATGTCGCGCACGCGCTCCTCGGCCGCCGTCGCCTCCCCGCGGGCCAGCGCCAACGTCACCGAGAGCACGAGGTCCCCGCCCGCGACCGCACTCGTTCGATAGCCGAGGCGAAGTTGCTCGTTCGACCGCGAGGTCACCTTGCCGTCGTGCCAGAGCGTGGCCGACTGGATGGAACTCGCCATGTCCGAGCCGTGACCGCCCGCGTTCATCGCCACCGCGCCGCCAAAGGTGCCCGGTACCCCGACCGCCCACTCAAAACCCTCCACGCCCTCACGAGCCAGTCGGCGCGCCGCGATCGGCAGATCAAGTCCGGCGCCCGCGTCCACGATCACCCGATCACCCTCATCGCGCCAGGACAGTGTGGCGAGTTCGTCGCACAGATGAACGGCGAGCACCTGGTGTTCGCCGTCTTGGACGAGCAGGTTCGATCCGTTACCCAGCGCCACGAGGTCGAGCCCGCACCGTGCCATGAGCGGGGCGAGCTCGGCGAGATCGTCGCGCGATGAGAGCGTGACGAAAAGGCGGGCGCTGCCGCCCACTCGATAGGTGGTGCGAGCACCCAGCGGCGCGTGCTCCACGACCCGGGCTCCCCCGAGCGCCACGAGGTCCTCAAGGGCACTCACGTGACCCCCCCGGGGAGAGCGGCGATGATCGCGCCGACGTCACCGGCGCCCAGCACGAGAATCACGTCGCTGTCGACGACCAGTCTTTCGAGCGCCTCGAGCACCCCGTCGAACTCGCCGTGGTACGACGTGTCGAGTGATGGGTCGTGGCGCACGAGGGCATCGGCCACCACCTCGCCGGTGATCGAGGCGGGATTGGCCTCACCGGCGCTGTAGAGATCGGTCACGACCACGTGACGGGCTCCCTTAAAGGCGGGGGCGAACTGGTCCACCAACGTCAGCGTGCGCGTGACCCGATGGGGCTGAAAGACCACCGTCACCCGTTGGTAGCCCGCCGCGCGCGTCGCCTCGAGCGTCGCGGCGATCTCACCGGGCAAGTGGGCGTAGTCCTCGTAGACGTCGACGCCTCGCCACACGCCGCGATACTGGTAGCGCCGCGGTGCGCCCACGAAGTTCGAGAGCCCCGCGACGACTGCCTCTTTCGCGATGCCGAGCGTGCGCGCCAGCACCGCCGCTACCGCGGCGTTGGCGACGTTGTGGGCGCCCGTCACGCGCAGGTTGATCGAGAGCGATTCGCGATTACCGCGAAGCACGAAGCCGCAGCGGCGCCGCTCGAGCTCGACGTCCGTGACCCGCCAGGCGACGCCCTTCGAGGTCCCCACCGCCAGGACGTCGCGCGTACCAGACGCCGCGACGCGCGCGGCGCCCGCGTCGTTCGCCCAGACCACGACCGGGCCCGTCGTGCGTGTGAGCAGGCCCACGAACGCCGCCTCCAGGACCTCTGGCGTGCCGTAGTGATCGAGGTGGTCGGCCTCGACGTTCAGCAGCCCCAGGGCGTGCGGATGCACGAGGGCGAACGTCCCGTAGCTTTCGTCGACTTCGAGGACGACCCCGTCACTTCCCCAGTGGCCGTTGGACCCGAGCCCGAGCACCTCGGCGCCGAGCAGTCGCCCCGCGTCGCGCCCGTCGGCGGCCAGCACGTGGGCCATCATCGAGGTAGCGGTCGTCTTGCCGTGGGTACCGGTGAGACCGATGACCGGACGCGCTGTCGCCAGTTCGGCCAGGACCTCGGCGCGCGACAGGAGCGTCGCACCACTTTCGCGCGCCGCCACCAGTTCCACGTTGTCACTGGCCACGGCCGGGGACCACACCACGAC